>NZ_JACJFI010000015.1 GCF_014164505.1 Shewanella sp. SG41-4
AAGCTGGATCAATCCCCATGGCGACCTTTTCGCTGTTTGAAAATGTTGCGGGGCGGCTGGGAGTTCCAAGAGGGAACAGCCGTTGGTTTCCTCTTGGTCTGGTGTGGGTGAAGCGCCACGACGTTAGTGGCCGCAGGCCATAAAAGCAACAAGCAAACACCTGGATTCCGGCTCAAAAGCATTACCGGAATGACAAAGTATTTGGCCCGAGCAGGGTGGAACCTTGCGATGTTAATTCAAACGAAGTTTGAAAAATCCGCTGTGGGTGAAGCGCCACGACGTTAGTGGCCGTAGGCCATAAGCAAAACAAACACCTGGATCCCGGCTCAAAAGCATTACCGGGAAGACGTATTAATGGAGTTTGCTTGAATCAGAGTAACGCTTATTCATACTCTGGTGTGGGCGAAGCGCCACGACGTTAGTGGCCGCAGGCCATATTCACGTAACAACCGTTACCTTTGAAATAAAAAACTCTACCCTCTTACTTTATCCAACGCCCCGCAAACTGCATTTACACCCAAAATTGCCCTTGGGGTTGCCCTATGCAGTAAATCGGCATCAAACTGATATATATGCTGGTTTTTTACCGCGGGTAGCTCAGGCCAGTCAGACCAATTAATACCTAAAATATTGCCTTCATCTTGGCTTTGTAAAATCACTTCAGCGCCGGTTAGTAACACATTTTCGATGCTAATTTGTGGGTACTCACTTGCTGCGTTATAAAACACATTTTCACCATGACACACTTCAATAAGGTTTTGTATCCAACTGCCTTTTGCAACCGTCATCAATGGTGTTGACCATAATTGATAGAAAACTTTTACCGCAGGTTTCGTTTGGTTTTGCAACGTAATATCAGCCAACTGCTGACGATAGTCATCTGCCACTTGCTTGGCTTTACCCGAATGTCCGGTGAGTTTACCCAGCAGTTCAATATCCGTCGCAACATCAGCTAAGCGCTTAGGGTCACTATTAACAATGGTAAAACCTAAATCACGTAACTGATTAATGTCTTCTATTTTATTGCCGCTTTGCCACACCAGCACCAAATCGGGATTCAGTTCAATCACTCGCTCAATTTGGATGCCGTAATAACCACCGATACTCGGAATATTCTTAGCTGCTGCAGGGAAATCGGCATAATCGGTGGTGGCTACAATTGAGTCGCCGGCACCAATCGCAAACAGCATTTCAACTCCATGAGGCGATAGAGCAATAATCCGTTTCGCTGGCGGCTTATCTTGTAAATCATCTGAAGCCGTCGATTCAGCCGCGGGTAAAACGAGTGATACAGACAAGAGTCCAATCACTGTGATGAGCGTTAAAAATACACGTAGCAAAATACTGTCCTTAATCGAAATGTTTTTAGTAATGGTTAGTAATAGTGGTGACTAATAGTGGTGACTAATGGTGGTGACTAATGGTGGTTGCTATTAGTGGTTGCTAGCACTCGTTATTTAATGATGGTGTTAACACAGATTATTGCACCAGTTTATCGGGCCAACCATGGTTATCAATGTAATTTACCAAATTTTTCGGTCGATAATTACTGTCATTCAGCCAACGAGTTTTAACTGACTGATGTAATAATATCGGTGCTTGTTCTGGATCTAGCTCGCGCATAAAACGTTTTTTAACCCGATAAAAGCTGCGATATGAATCTTGAATATCCGCCATAGGGTTAGGCAATAAAGCATCGGCTAAATGTAACTCGACCGTTAAGTTAACCGCTCGCGCTTGGTTTATCATCCACTGCAACGCTATATCAGACAAGGTGCTACCGTCATCATTGGGGGCAACGCTACCACCAATGTTACTATGGGCGCCAATAAACCATACTTGCTGTATGTCTATGCTGGTTCGAGGTGCCCAAATGGTCGGTTCAAAATCGCTGCGATGTTCATCTAACGCAAGTGCATGGCGAGCCACTTTGACATTTCGGCCTAACTTGGCGTCATAAAACTCATCTTTGTCTTCAAACATGCCTAAAAAAGACAGTGGGATCCCCATTGCCCCAATGGTGTCCCACACACCAACAAAGGCCACTTCACGTGAAGGATGCGAATGTTGCTGACGAAATGCCACCGAGCGTTCACCATCTGGTGCAAAAGGTTTAGTTTTCATTTTATAGTGGTCAAACGCTTGCTGAATAAGCTTGGCATCTGGGCGAGTGACAATGCCGCAATTATTGATGAGGCCACACAAACAGCGCACTGTGTATGCACCACGGCTAAAACCAAACAGGTATATCTCGTCGCCAGGAGAGTAGTTTTGCACTATGTAGCGGTAAGCATCCATAATGTTTTTATGTAAGCCACGCCCAGTTGCGCCGCCTATCATGGCGTCATAGTACGAACCAATTCCCCAATCGTAAAACACCTGTTGCGGTACACCATCATCGGCAATGGGCTTGATGGCTCTGGCAAGTTTAAGCACATTAGTAGCGTGATCTTTTTCAAGATCTTTTTCGGGCCGATTCCAGGTTCCGTCGGCACAAATAACAATGCGTTTTTTCATATCAATCCCTGACATTATCTATGTGAACATTCATAACAATTATCATAGCCATAATAGACTAAATGCCTATTTTAACCATCGGCTAAATAACCAATACTCGAAAGCTAACTTAATCTATTCGAGTAACTGACCATGATAACAGCAGAACAAAGTGTATTAATGATTGTGGACGTACAAGGCAAACTTGCCCAAGTTATGCAGCAATCAGCCCAACTACACCAAAAGCTTGCAGTATTAATTCAAGGTGCACAACTATTTGATATTCCCATTATTTGGTTAGAACAATTACCCAATAAATTAGGCCATACCAGCGACGAACTCGCACAAATATTATCGCAAACAACTAAACCTATCGCCAAAGAACACTTTAGTAGCTGGCATTGTGAAGAAGCAAAACAACAACTTAAAGCATTAAACCGTAATAATGTCATTCTTGCGGGTATCGAAACCCATGTTTGCGTTTACCAAACGTGCAAAGATTTACTGGCCAACGACTATCAAGTACATCTTGTTGCCGATGCCGTTGCATCACGAGGTACAGACAATAAAGTACTTGGGGTGCAAATGATGCTTAATGATGGTGCCAATCTCACCAATGTTGAATCACTACTGTTTGAGCTACAACATGTTGCCCAAGGTGATCGCTTTAAGGCTCTACTGAAATTGATAAAGTAGCCATATGATAACGGTGTGGGTATGATGTTAAAAAATATAACAAAAACATCATACCGCTATGCATCAATTTGATCGGCCCATTATTATTTTATCCGCGCCTCGTTCAGGCAGCACTTTGTTGTTCGAAGTTCTATCAAAAAGCCAGTCCATATGGACCATTGGCGGCGAAAGTCATGCGCTAATTGAAACCATACCCAAGCTGAATATCGCCTATCGTCAATTTAGTTCTAATGCGTTAACGGAACAAGATATCGATGACGAGCTACGCCAGCAATTACTGCTACGCTTTAGCGATGCACTGCAAGATAATCATGGTAATAAACCCGATAGTATTGATACCACTAATATCCGCTTTTTAGAAAAAACCCCAAAAAACAGTTTGCGGGTCGACTTTTTTAATTCGCTGTTTCCCGACGCTTTATTTATCTATTTAGTGAGGGAGCCTAAAGAAAACATCAGCAGTATTATGCAAGCGTGGCGGTCGAATAAGTTTGTCACTTACCCAAATCTACCGGGATGGGATAAACGCAATTGGTCGCTACTGCTACCAGAAAAATGGCTGCAACTTAATCGCCAGCCATTACAGGCTATTGCCGCGTTTCAATGGCAAGCAGCTAATGAAGCGATTATGGATTCATTGCAAAAGATTGACAGTAATCGCTGGTGCATGGTGTCTTATGATCAATTAATTGCAGATCCTGCGAAAACCGTTAAACAGCTATGCCAATTTACTGATACGGATTTTGACCCTGCTTTAGCGCAATTATGCAGTAAGCCATTAGCGCATTCTCGCTACACCATCTCGACACCCAAACCCAATAAGTGGCTTGAAAATTACCATGACATCGCCAAAATCTGGCCAAATACTTCTACAACACTGAACAAAATCAATCGTCATTTACGCCAGCGCGGTCATCCAATCTATGACACTCAATGGCAGCAACACGACATTGCTGAGCCTATAGCACTAACACCCGAACCAACTGAAAAACTCGCTACGCCAAGCGAGCAAAATGTATCTCGTAACAGTCCCTGCCCTTGTGGATCAGGCAAACGATTTAAACAATGCCATGGCCAGTTACGTTAGCAGTTTGAGTTAGTCATTTGTAAATAGTCAGTAGAACGGGTAAAAATACCTTGTAAAGAAAATCATAACGTTAAGCGCCGTATTACAGAGAGCCCAATTATGAAGTTACCCCATGAGTTTTATCAGTTACCTTTTCGCTTTGATGTTGGTCAATTAGCCAAAGAGATCGAGCAATTTACCGAATCAGATTGGGTGACTCATCATGAAGGTTTTCAGGGTAATTCGGCTATTCCGTTAATATCTGTCAATGGCGAGTTTAACAATGACTTTAAAGGGCCAATGCAGCCCACTGCTGCGTTAGCAAAAAGCCCTTACATAAAGCAAATACTCGCCTCATTTGGTGAGGTACTCAGCCGTTCAAGATTAATGCGCTTAGCGCCAGGTGCACAAGTGCCACTGCATTCAGACATTAATTACCATTGGTATAAACGTGTTCGAGTGCATATTCCCATTACCACCACTGAGCAAGTGCAGTTTTTTTGTCATGACAAACAAGTGCATATGGGCGCAGGAGAATGTTGGATTTTCGACTCGTGGAAGCTTCACAAAGTGGAGAACAACAGCGACCAATACCGTGTTCATTTAGTGGTTGATTTAGCCGGTTCAAGTCAATTTTGGCGCACGGTGTTTCAACATTCACGTTCAATCGCAGATGATCAATCAACAACATTAAACAGTCAGTTAGTCGGTTTTAACCCAGACTCACCGGCAACCTTTATCACTGAGCAATTTAATGCCCCAGTGATCATGCCTGTCGCTGAGGTTGAATACTTAACCAATGAGTTGTTAGCAGAGATCAAACACAACCCTGTAAATCTAGTTGCTGAAGTGAATGCATTTTCAGTAATCATCGCAGAGTTTGTGGCCGATTGGCGGATGTTATGGTTGCAATATGAGTGCACTAAAGCAGGTTGGCCGCATTACCATGCGTTACGTGAACAAACTATGATAAAGGCTGTACAGTGCGCTAAATCACTGCAACTGACCCATTCTGGTTCGGCGGTAAAAGCGTTCGAACAATTGGTTATCGTGGCGTGTATGAATGTTGAACTTAGTGAGCAATTGGCAACACGCAAACAGGCTATTACTTTACCAAAAAACTCACCAAAAAGTGCAAATTTAGCATCCGTAAAATCTGCATCAGCAACATCAATAATACCAAAAAAAGCAGCTGAAGATAACGCTCGCACTATTGCTGCACCGCCATCTCGCAATAGTCCTTGCCCTTGCGGTAGTGGCGAGCGCTATAAAGCATGTCACGGTAAAGTGAATTAGTGAGAAGAATACCTCCATAGGTTTATCTGAGAATATATACAAAAATGGCGCTCTTAGGCGCCATTTCTATAAAGTCAGCCAAACTACGTTTTTTGGCTTATAAGAAATTCTTATTCCAAGTCCTGCTTAACCAAAGAATTGCAGTGCTGCTTTTTTCGCAATGGCATCTAACTCGGCTATTTGCTCAGGTATAAATGCTTGATACTTGTCTGCCTGACCAATTGCCTTAGGATTCATAGGCTGCCTAACTTGGCTAGCGCTAGGCGTTAATACGGCTCGTTCAGACTCATAAAAGGTAAAACATTGCGCTTGAGTCGTTAACTCACAGTAATCTAATATACGTTGAATTTGTGACTCTGGCTCACGCACTAATTGCTCAAAACAAACATGTAAAATCTCATTAGGGTACAACCTATCCCAATGTTGCATGATGTCTAAATAGTGTTGCCAGTAACTTGAAATACCCGCAAACGAATACGAATAGTCATGGCCAAAGCTGAAAAACTGCTTAAATACACTCAAGCCATTGTCGACGCTATTGCGCACCAGATTAATAATTTTTGCTTGAGGAAATAAGGTTTTAATTAAACCAATGTGTAAAAAGTTATTTGGATTTTTATCAATTACATAGGTTGGCACATCGTTAAAGTAATAATTCACTTCAGCTAAATACCGTTGGCGGAATTGATCAATATGGTTAGCAGAAAGCTGGCTTAATCTAGCCTGGTAACCACCCGACATGTCCATTTGCAGCGCAAAGCGTTCCATAAACGGTAACTCATCGGTAGCACCAACGTCGCTATGGCACGCCAAAATCTGCTCTACTAAAGTGGTACCTGAACGAGGCATACCAACAATAAAAATAGGTGTTTGGCTCGCGGTCGGCAAGCTATCAATATGTGGCGATGGTGTATGCCCAAGTAGCGACAGCACAATACTAGCAAACTGGGCTTGTTTAAACGGTCTGTGAAGCGCCATTATTTGATTGGCTAATAACATCGACTCACAGGCTTTATCGATTTTTTGTGTTTGCTCGTAAGCTTTACACAAAGCAAAATACACCAGCGCCTGATTTTGTTTGCTTAACGACTCATCGGTTGCAAAAGCTTGTAATGAGCTTAAATCATCTGTGCTGAATCGATATTGCTTTAAATCAGCCATACTCCAATAGCCAACACCCGCTTGTTTTGGACTTAATAAAATATATTGCTGATAAAAATTGGCCGCTTTTTCTGTGTCGCCTTTGGCTTTATAGATATGCCCCAAATTAAGCTGTACCGCAGGTTCAGAAAAATCATTCGCCACACACCATTCAAAACATTGTTCAGCTAAAGCCATATCACCAACTTTAGTGGCGACTAATCCGAGTTTGTATCGAAATTCCCCGGTATTTCCTTGGGTACTAATCAATTGTAATAAATACGTTTTCGCCAAAAAAAAGTCTTGTTTTACTTCAGCAATAGCCAATAAACCGGTCAATACAGGCACTGCATTAGGGTCTACGGCAGCGGCTGTAGCAAAATAATTTTCAGACTCGGGATATTGTTGCTGTTGTAAATGAATCTGACCTAATAAGCTCAATGCCCCAAGGTGTTTATCATCACGCTTAATCACTTTACGTGCGTACATTCTGGCCGATGAATAGTTTTTAGACTGAAACAGTGCTTCAGCTTGGCTCAAATATTGTTCAATAATACTCAAACTAGGGTCCTTATTATTATAGGTTTACTCACCCAAAGAATGGCTTAAATGCCTCTAAAATCAGAGTAACATAGAAAATAGTAAATTTTGACCACGCTATTGGCTCATATTGAACGAAATAATCAACTTCAGCGTACAATTATTATATTCGCTATAAGTTCATGCGACACAAGTGAGATCTGATGAAAAATAATGAAGCTAAAGTGCCAACCAGTCGATTGTCCCGATTATCAAAAATGGGCGGATTGGCTTCTCGCCTAGCGGGTAACGTGCTATTAGAAGGTGCAAAACAGCTTAGCCAAGGTAAATCGCCATCAATGCAACAACTGATGATGACTCCTAAAAACATTGGTCATGTGGCAGATAAGCTGTCGCAACTGCGCGGCGCTGCGATGAAAGTGGGCCAAATGTTGTCAATGGATGCTGGTGACTTAGTGCCTCCTGAATTGGCTGAAATATTGGCGAAGCTGCGTTCTGACGCTAAAGCCATGCCGCACAAACAATTAACTCAATTATTAGTTCAGCACTGGGGCCGTGACTGGCTGGCACCTTTTGCCCAATTTGAACTGCGCCCGTTTGCCGCAGCATCTATCGGCCAAGTACATTTAGCCTATTTGGATACTGGCGAAAAGCTGGCGATAAAAATTCAATACCCTGGGATCCGCGACAGCATCGACAGCGACATTGATAACGTTGCCAGCTTATTAAAAGTCTCGCGATTAATTCCAGCAAACGTAAAACTCGATACCTTATTGGCAGAAGCCAAAGCGCAGTTACATAACGAAGCAGACTATCAGTTTGAAGCACAGCAAATAGCACTCTATCAGCAACAGTTGGGTGACAACCCTAAATTCATCGTGCCTAAGGTCTATTCGCAATTGAGCAACAACAGCATTTTGTGTATGCAATATGTTGAAGGCTCCGCAATTGAATCGGTCGCACAGTATCCGCAAGACATTCGTGACAAGGTTGCCAGCGCGTTGATGGAACTGTGTTTTAAAGAGCTGTTTTGTTTTCAATTAGTGCAAAGCGATCCTAATTTTGCCAACTTTCAGTATCAAGCCGACAGCCAGAAAATAGTGTTACTGGACTTTGGTGCTACCCGCACCATTAGCGACACATTATCGCAAGGCTATATGCAATTGATGCAAGCTGCGATTGCCGATGATAAGCAGCAAATGAGCAATGCAGCACAACAGATAGGCTTTTTTCAAGCAGCCATCGACCCACAACAGAAACAGCTGATTATTGATATTTTTTACCAAGCTTGTGAGCCATTACGCACACAAGGAGCGTATGATTTTGGCTCGAGTGATTTGGCAAAAAGGATTACTCAGGCAGGTAAAGCCATGAGCACTCAACAAAATGAATGGCACACACCACCAACCGATGCTATTTTCATACATCGCAAGTTAGCAGGCATGTATTTATTAGCCGCTAAACTTAACGCCAATATTAATGTACATGCCCTTTTTAATCAGGTAGTTAATAGTAAAAACGAATAAGTTAACAAATAAGTAAAATAGATATATAAAATTGGTGTTTATTCACCCCAACAAGGAGAGTCACAATGTTCAGCCACATCATGCTTGGTGCCAATGATATCGAAAAATCAAAAGCCTTTTACGACGCAACACTAGGCGAACTCGGCATTAAACCAGGGGTAATTGATCCTAAAGGTCGTTGTTTTTATATGACTAGTACTGGTATTTTTGCGTTATCAAAACCATTAAACGGTGAACCAGCTTGCAACGGTAATGGCAGCACCATAGGTTTTCATGCTGATAATGCAGAACAGGCTAACGCTTGGCATGCTGCTGGTGTAGCGAGTGGTGGCGAAGCTTGCGAAGATGCTCCTGGTGTTCGCGACAGCCCAAATGGTCCATTATATCTAGCTTATTTACGCGATCCTTCTGGTAACAAAGTCTGCGTATTACACAGACCAAAGGCATAATCGTCGTTATTAATAATACCTTCTGTCATCAATAATGATGTCCAAATATAGATGAGACCTGTACGGTTTCATCTATATTTGATAGCTTAAGAATTCATAGCTTAAGACTATTGCCCATCTATTCGTTCAATACTATCCGCTTCACACAACCAATGTCATCGGGCATGAGTTTGCCTATGTTATCCATTATCCACAAATTCAGTGATACACTTTGACGCCTGTTCTCTTCAACTGAACTTCGACTGAACGTTAATTGAGTACCATTATGTTTTCACGAATATTGATATTACTAATTGGTTTTATTTGCTGTGTGCCACTTGCGATAAGCGCTGAGTCATCAGGTCAACTGACTATTACACCGCTCAGTAGCAATGCTTTGGTTAACGCGAATCAAGCTCAAGCAACACAAATCCAACTATTTGAATATCAGTCTTATTTTAAAACTGAAGACTTTGGTTTGGTCGATGCTAATGGCCTAGTGGTTGTTGAAGGTAAAGATGCGTATTTAATCGATACCCCATGGAGCGAGAAAGACACTATTGCGTTAGTCGAGTGGATAAAGCAGCAAAACTTTATACTCAAAGCCAGTATTTCAACCCATTCACATGCCGACCGCACGGCTGGAATAAGTTACCTAAACAGTATTGGTGTTAGCACTCACGTATCTGTAATGACTCAAAAAATATTGACCACACAACATAAAGCACTCGCAAGTCAGCCGTTTGATGGTGACTCGTTTACCCTAGCTAATGGTTTACTCGAGGCTCGCTATTTAGGCGCTGGCCATACAATTGATAACATTGTGGTGTGGCTCCCTAAGGCGAAATTATTATTTGGCGGCTGTTTGGTAAAAAGTGCTCATAGTAAGAGCATGGGTTATATTGCAGAGGCATCGTTAACCGATTGGCCACTGACAATTAGTAAGGTTAAAGCAGCATTCACTGATGCTGAGGTTGTTGTGCCAGGGCATGGAGCAATTGGCAATGCGGAGCTGCTTAACCATACACAAGAGTTAGTTAACGTTTATCTTTCCAAACATCAATTGGATTAACATTGCACGCTTCCACCCTGCACAGGCTAAAAGGGGATCTACAGCAATCCCCTCTTGGATTATCCCTATCGTTTCTGCAACGTTGTTTGAATTAACATCCTAAAAAATCCACTCTCACTAATTAATGCATCTGTTAGTTTGAAAGGGTAAAATAGCTGCCCTTTGATGTAGTGAGTGTGTTTTTGATGTCTGTTAACGACCCGTGTTTTATTCCTTTTAATGATGCGATAGCTTTCAATAACACGCTTGCCGAACAAGGGTTGTCTGAATCTTTTACCTTCCCGTTTTATTATCAACCTCATCCATTGACGATACTGGCAGCACAGCAGTTGCAGCAGGTGTTACTTGAGACGAATCCCTGGGGACATAATTTTGGCTTAGACAGCGAACGAGATCGTGGCATGGTCATTGGTAAGATGTTTGGTGTGTTGGTGGTTAAAGACACGCTCGGGCAACTTGGTTTTTTAGCCGCATTTTCAGGTAAGTTAGCCGATCAAAATATCTTGCCGCCGTTTGTGCCGCCGGTGTTTGATATGCTGACCCAAGACAGTTTTTTCAGTCATGAAAATAAACAGATTAACCAAATTAACCAATCGATTAGTCTGCATGAAGCCAATCCGTTACTGGCAACATTAACTGCGACGTTAGCGGCTCAACAACACCAAGCGGAAAGTGAACTTGAGCAGCAACGTAACGCAATAGTTGAAGGTCGTAAAATGCGTAAGCTGCAACGTGAGCAAGCAGATGATGCATTAGCGCAAGCAAGCATTAACGACGATAGCCATAAAACACTGTCTATCGAGTTAAGCCGTCAAAGTGTGCAACAGAAACATCAGCTGAACGCGTTAAAGCAGCAGTGGCAGACTCAAATTGAAGTCACTAAAGTGGCCTTAGATGAACTTGCGCAGCAAATAAAGCAGCTTAAACGTCAGCGCAAACAGCTTTCAAATGGATTGCAAAAAAAGCTGTTTGCTCAATATCAGTTTTTAAATGTCTTAGGTGAAGCGCGTGATTTAAACGATATTTTCAATGATGCACCGAATCATTTGCCACCAGCAGGTGCCGGTGAATGTGCCGCACCTAAGTTACTGCAATATGCGTTTACACATCAATTGACCCCAATTGCCATGGCAGAGTTTTGGTGGGGATCATCGCCTAAATCTGAGATAAAACAGCACAAAAACTATTACCCTGCTTGTCATGGCAAATGCCGACCTATTTTGACCCACATGCTAAAAGGCATGCAAGTTGATGACGATCCTCTGTTGATTAATCCGGGTAAAGATCAGCACATTGATATTATTTATCAAGACGATGCGATGGTGATTATTAATAAGCCTGCGGAGTTATTATCGGTACCTGGTAAAAATATCACCGACTCAGTATTTAGCCGTATGCAGCAAAAATTCCCCAATGCGACGGGGCCGCTGATTGTTCATCGCCTAGACATGTCTACATCAGGTTTAATGGTGATAGCACTCACTAAAGAAGCCAACAAAGCCCTACAACAACAGTTTATTCAACGTAGCGTGACCAAACGTTATATCGCGTTAATTGAAGGTGTGCCGAGCCAAGATGAAGGCGATATTAGTTTGCCATTGCGGGTAGATTTAGACGACCGTCCTAAGCAGCTAGTGTGTTACGAGTACGGCAAACATGCCGAGACTCATTGGCAAGTGTATCAAGGTCAAGGACAGCGTACTTTAGTATATTTGTACCCTAAAACGGGGCGAACTCATCAGTTACGGGTGCATTGTGCCCACCATGACGGCTTACACATGCCAATAGTGGGTGATGATTTATACGGAATAGCCACTAATCGTTTGCATTTACACGCCCAATATTTAGGCTTAAATCATCCAGTAACTGGCGTGGATATGGTGTTTGAAATAAAAGCAGATTTTGAATAGGCCGTTCTTGTTAATACCTAACCTCTTTTAGTTACAAGCTGAACCCTAGAAACGATAAAACCGATATTGAATTAACAATATCGGTTTTGATTATAGCGTTAGCTATACGTTTTGAACGGCTAATTAGAAGTTGCTCGGTTTCTCTTCTAAATGCATTTGCTCAACTAACCCTTGACCGGTTCTTTGTTGATATTTTGATTCAGCTTGCTGCATTCTTGCTCTGCCGCTGGTTAAAAGTGATTGACCTTGTTCTGTCTCACTTTGGCCCTCTGCAACATTGGTATTACCGTCTTCGATAAGTTCTTTACCGTCGGCATATTTGTCGTCTGCGTCTTCCCAAAAATCAGCAATGTCATCTAATTTATCGACAATCTCAGCTGCACGCTTGCCATTTTGTGCGCCCGTTAACGAGCTCGCCATTGCTTGGAATGATTGACGATGCTTCTGAGCTTCCTCTCTGGCCTGACTAATCAGCTTTTCGCCTTCGCGAATTTGAGTATTGCCTTTTGCCATCGCTTTGCGACCATCGGCCAACAAGTCTTCGCCTTTTTTAACGTCTTTTTGACCTTGCTCCCATTGCTGAGACACATCAAGATTCTTTTCGCTTTCAGCTTTCACTTTAGAAGCAAAATTATTCTGAGCAGTGGCACATCCAGACAGACCAACAACACCAACGACTAACAAACTACACAGTACAGTTTTCATTTAACGCCTCCATAATACGGGGGTAGAATCGGCGCAATTAAACAGCTTAGTAACACAAATAGCAAGTACTGATGCACATTAAATCGTGTTAATTAAACTCAGTGTCCTCGCGGTTTATCAGCATTCTCTTATAAATACAAATCGGCTCAAACAGAGAAAATAATATTGATTAAAAAAGTAAATATTAACAATGATTAAACATAAAATCATTGTTGTTTTAAAAGACACTAAATCAAAAAAATATGAGCCATTTCTTTGGCCATTAACGCAGAAGTTTTTATTCCTCGGGTATGAGCCATTACAATCGCCCCATCAACGAGCAAACCGATTTGATCTGCTTTATCTGTATCATGTAGAGGTAATTGTGCGCGAATAAGCTCGACAATGGCTTGTTTATGTTGGGCTGAAAGTACATGTATCGGATTGAGAACATCGGCATATTCCGCGCTGGCATTAATAAAATGGCAGCCAAAAAAACGCTCGCTATTAAACCATTCATTTAACGCATCAAAAATGGCTAACACACCAGACTCACCTGCTTGAACCGCAGCGTCTACTTTCATGTTAATTGAAGTAAGCACTTGTTGGTGGCGCTGCTGTAATGCCGCAAGAATTAACTCATCTTTGCTCCGAAAATGCTTATACAGTGTCGCTTTCGACACACCTGATTGCGCCAAAATTAAATCAATGCCAGTCGCGTGGTAACCCTGCTGATTAAATAACCCTAACGCAGTGTCGATCAAATGTTGCTTTCTTGGTTGCATGGCAATTTACCTTTATGGCTGAAGGTAAATTATAACAACTTTTAGCTTGACGTAAACAGTTCTGTTCACCTACGATAGTAGACAGAACTGTTCACCGCCAATTTACACTCACCAATTAAGGGTTATAACCATGTGCAGCACAACCACTGTTCCAAACTCAAATACAACGGCTTTTAACACGTTAGGCATTCATCACCTCGGCCTAAGCGTGCCAGACATTAAACAAACAGCTGCATTTTTTATCGAACAACTTCATTTTAGGCAAGTGGGTGAAAAACCAGACTATCCGGCTATTTTTGTTTCAGACGGCACCGTTATGTTAACGCTATGGCAACTTAACAACACAAGCCAAATGGTCAGTTTTGACCGTCGCCATAACGTAGGCTTGCATCATTTTGCGCTAAAAGTGGCTAATCTTGAACAACTGCAACACATACATCAACGACTCGCTAAACTTGATAATGTAGACATTGAGTTTGCACCAGAGCCATTAGGCGATTTACCGATTCATCACATGATGTGCACCATTCCCGGTGGCATTAGGCTTGAATTAATCGCCTAATCGCTTGGTTGGCATAAGGAAAAATAATGGATAAGCAACTGGCGCCCAGCTGGCATCAAGGCGAGCTAACCATGCAACAGCGAGCAGGAACAGACAAACGTATGGCTGATATTGGGCCTAAGTTTATTCGTCAATATCTGCCGCAACAGCATCGAGACTTTTTTGAATCACTGTCGATGATATTTATCGGTTATGCCAATCAGCTATTGCACACCAATGCCGCTGTGTTATTCGGTGCGCAAGGCTTTGTTCAATCGATTACCGACACCGAACTTGTGATAAACACTCAATATTCTATGGGTGATGTTATTAATGAGCATCTCAACGTAGGTGATCGGATCGGCTTATTAGGCATCGTATTTGAAACCAAAAGACGTAACCGCATTAATGGTGTCATTACCGACATCAATCAAAAAAGCATTCGCGTCCAAGTATTACAAAGCTACGGCAATTGCCCAAAGTACATTCAACCAAAAGTATTTATCCCTAATCGTTATTATGGTGAGTTTTCTAGGTCAACACGTAGCCAACTCAGCCTGACGGATAAGCAACTTATTACCAATGCCGATACCTTCTTTATTGGCAGTTGTTTTGATGATGGTCAGCAACTGAATAATCGTGGTGCCGATATCTCTCATCGAGGCGGCCCTGCTGGCTTTGTATCAATAAACCCGCAAGGACAATTATTGGTTAATGATTATGTCGGTAATGGTTTTTTTAATACGTTGGGTAACTTGCTCGAAAATCCCATAGCCAGCCTATTATTTTGCGATTGGCAACAAGGGCATGCATTACACATAACAGTATCTAGTCAGATAATTTGGCAGGATGTAGAACAAGCAGGCAGTGCAGAGTTTGTGAATACAACAGATACACTAAATAAAGACACCGTAACTCGAACTGAGCGAACCTTGTGCTTTACCCCACTAAAAGTAGAACAACTCACAAACGGGCTGGCTTATCGTCAAGCCAACCTGTTGTGAAAATAAAGGTTAAAAGATTGCCAGTGCTATAACTCAAACAACACATCGGTGCGGATAATGTATTTAACCCCAGAGAAAATAGGCTCTGAGCTATGAATACAATGCAGTGGATGCATGCCATGTGGGAAACACAATACACTTCCGGCTGGTGTTCTCACGTCAACTTGGCGCATATTATCGCCGTGTTTTGCTGGTAAATTTGGGTTGTCGGCATTGACTAAAAAACGCGTTGCGCCACCTTCAAAGTCTTCTGTCAGTAAGATTAGAAATGTCAGCAGACTGTAGCGATCGCCAAAGGCATCTCGCACTAACTTACCGTCTATAACTTGGCTTCCGGGCCACGATCCATCTGAATGCGGCTTAAAGAAATCACCTTCGTTATAGCGGTAAAAGCGAAAACGATTGTTTAACCCTAGAGCTGCTTTACCGCCAAAAATGCCCAAGTTATCATCCATAAGATGTTTAACCCTATTCCAGATAACTTGTTCAGTGGTGTTATCCACCACCCAGGTTAAGCTGTCATTGTGGCGTACATGGCGTGGTAACGACACAGCGGCGTCGGGTAAAAAACCCATAGACTCACTGACCGAAATTAACCGTTTGCACTCATCAGGCGTTAATACATTCAATAGTTGGAACGCACCGGGTACTTCGGCTAACATTTTTTTACTCACGTTAGCCCGCTCAGTGTCAGTCAACGTTGCTTCATTCAGCTCAGCAACATTAGCGTGATGATTAGCCCATGTCGGCAACGCCGGATGTTCTGCGCCGGGTTCTAGTGCCACCACAAAATAATCTGAATTTACACTTGTTGTGTTCATCTCTTTATACCTTTAACCATAAAATGAGCTAGCAAAGTTTTACTAAAAAGCGTGCTAACGATTGCTTGCTAATGATTTGTTATTAATAAAATTTTACCAATAACTGCTTACTAATGAAGGCTTACTCATCAGAGGGACTACACCCAAAAACTAATAACTCATCACTCGCACCTGGGCAAATTGGCGATGTCCTGCTGCAGTACCATGAAAACCAAAACCACTTTGCTTAGCACCTACCCAGGGAGCATTGCCTGCACCAGCCCCCTGATTAACCCCAACCATGCCAGCTTCAAGTTGCTCGGCAACATCTTTAGCACCTTGGCCACCAAACACCACAGCAGCTAAACCATAATGACTGTTATTAGCACGATGAATGGCTTGGTCAATCTCACTAAAACGGCTGATCGCCACCACAGGACCAAAGGTTTCTTCACGCTCTAGTAGCATTTCAGGCGTAATACCTGTCACCACCGTTGGTTGAATAAAGGGCAGATCATAGTCATCACTGCCCAATAAGAAGCTTGCGCCTTTGGCTTTAGCATCTTGTAACTGCTCAAGCACTTTTTGATGTTGTGTTGGGTTCACTATCGGGCCAATATTCACATTTGCGGCATCCCATGCACCCACACGATAACGGCTGGCTAATGCCACCACTTTTTGTTCAAACTCATCGGCAATTTGTTCGTCCACATAGACTCGCTCTGTTGAGGTACACATTTGCCCAGCGTTTTCAAATGAACTGGCTACAGCAAAGCGCACCGCGGCATCCATATTGGCACCCGCCATCACAATCATAGGATCGTTGCCGCCAAGCTCCATCACCAAGCGTTTTAAGCCAGACGCCGCATTGGCCATAATGTGTTTACCTGCGGCCATAGACCCAGTAAATGCCACCATGTTAATGTCTGCCGCCACTAATGCTTGGCCCAGGGCTTTGCCACCTTGAACCACTTGCAGTACATGCTGTGGTAACACCTGGTTAAGTGTATTAATAAATAACTCAGCTACCAGTGGGGTTTCTTCAGACGGCTTTAACACCACACTATTACCTGCAATTAAGGCAGGCATTAATAAGTTATTGGCCATCGCAAGTGGATAATTCCATGGCGAAATCACGGCCACCACCCCCAAAGGACGATACTGTAATTCAGTGCTATTACCCACATCCTCAGTGGCTAATGCATCCGCTATTTCACTGGCAAAATAGCCTGCATTTTGTAATGTACCGCCCACTTCATAGGTGGCTCGGCGGTAATCTTTACCCATTTCTTGGCCAATTAATGTCGCCAGCTCATCTTGAACCGCGTGCAATTGTTGATACGCTTTTACCACATACTGCTGACGCTCTAGTAAAGGCAAGCTTGCCCATGCCTTTTGAGCAACCTTCGCATTGTTTATTACGGTGGGTAATTGCTCAATAGCGGTTGTTTCGACACTACCGACTGCAGTGGCTTCAATGTGTTCACCGACATAATGATAGCTCGCGGGATCGTAAGAGGTTAATACTGCCATGGAGAAACATTCCTTAATGGTACTAAAGTGACGCTAGTCTAATTACTGCCTATTTTGATACAATGGAATACAAAAGCAACCAGTATACTTTTGGTAACCTAGAATAACTTGAGTTAAATTTATGAAAACTAAAATTGAAACAATGACTAAAGGCCAGAAAAAAGTTATTAACCCATGTACTGAGCCCTGCTCAGTTGAGCGTGGCATGCGGGTATTAGGCGGTAAATGGAAAGCATCTATCTTATGGCACTTGCAAGATGGTCCAGTGCGCTTTAATGATTTATCGCGCATGTTAGGCGGGGCGAGTAAAAAAATGGTCGATCAGCGCCTTAAAGAATTAGAATCCCAGGGACTCGTGACTCGCCATGTGATTAGTGATCGCCCTATTGCAGTGTCTTACAGCATTACTGAACTTGGTCGAACTGCATTGGATATTTTAGAACGTTTAAAAGATTGGGCTGATGAATATATTGTTTAGCAAAAACAACTATGGCCTGTAGTTCACCACAAAAATTAATTATCTGACAATAAAAAGCTTAATGATCACAATATTATTACAATATGGTAAACTTGCCCCCAATTACGGATATGAAATGCATGGAAGCCTTAATTTAAGGTGTTGTTATTTATGTTGCGTTACTTATCTGTGGTGATTTTGGTCATTACATTTTTCAGTTCGCCGGTTTCAAATGCTAGACCCGCCGTCACTTTTTACACAGAAAGCTATCCTCCATTTCAGTCGCTAAATTCTCAAGGAGAATTGGTAGGCTTTTCGATCGATATTTTACATGCTGCCCAGCAATACCTCGATTTTGATATCAATATTCAAATCATGCCTTGGAGCCGCGCTTATTATAATGCGCAGAAGTACCCGAATACGTTCATTTTTTCAATTGCTAATACCAGCAAACGCTTAGCCTATTTCAAATGGATAGGCGACTTTTATACTGTGCAAGATATGATCTATAGAAAAAGTAATCGTCCCGACATTCAGCTTAAAACCATAGATGATATTAATCGTTACTCTATGGCATTATCGCGAAACGATGCCTCACTAGATCGGCTTAAACTCGATGGAATACATCCCAATGTATACCTAGTAGGAAGCCAACTAGCGGCGCTAAGAATGCTTAATTTTGACCGGGTAGATTTGATTTATAATAACGAAGTAGGTTTTCGCGAAGACGTTAAAAAAATGGGCTTTAAAAGCAGTGATTTTACCGCTGCCCTGCCTGTGGTTAATATGCCAATTGGTATTGCCACCCATAAAGATACAGATGATGCATTAGCCAAAAGCATGCGCCAAGCATTAAACACCCTAAAACAAAATGGCCAACTTGAAAGCATAACTGCTCGCTGGTTTGGTGAAGATTTAAGTGCTCAATCAATCATACAAACAACTGACATAAAGGCCTTAACTCAAGCTGTACAAAAATAGATTGTTAGTCATGACATCTCTGCTGTGATTTATCTCAGTTATTCCTAACTTACTCATTAGATGTTTGAACATCTTCAAGCCACTGGGGAATTTCTTCATTTTCTAAATCTGCCCAAGGTATAACCTGCCAAGTTTCATCTAGCAAAAACTCTTGTCGTAACAACGCCAACTCTTAATCAGTATCATCTTCCCATTCACTAGGCGGCCACTGACCACTTGAATATTCCAATAACATGCCTGGTTCAGAATAGATAACCCCGTCAGGTACAACCGCTGAAAACTCAAAGCCCATGTCCTCAGTTCCTGTCACCAACGTAATTATTGGGGCGAATTGTTGCAGTTTTTGAATCATATCAGTACGAGTTATCAACAGCTCCTTAATGTGTATACTTTGATTAATGATTTAGTTGATTAAAATATAATCGACATAAGAAATAGATGAATTTTTTGATTGATTAAATTTTACTGTAAAAACAGTCAAGTACAGCTTTTATAAAATGGCTCGTCTATTGACTGGCAGGAGACTCATATGAGTTATATTTACTTGACCTCGCTATATGAAAGTGTAGAAAAAGCTTTACCATCAATTGGTGTATCATCTTCCTCAAATGAAATGTTTGTAATTTTATTATCCACGAGTCCAACAGCTACGTAGCTAAGTTTTTTGTATTCATCAGGTGCCCCGGATATTTTGTAAATATATCTGCTGCACGCGCTATTTGGTGGTGCATAAACTCCATGGATTGTAATGTTTTCATGGAGGTAGTAAAGCAACGCTGTATAATTAGCGATTTTGTCAGGTATTTCATTTTTTGGAATATCAACTGCACGCATTTGGGTGTAAATGTATTTAACATTAAACCTATTTATAGGGTTAATGGAGTTTTTCAAATCCGATATAAGGTTAATATAAACTTCTGAATTTTTTATATTGCAAGTTTCCGCCTGCGCGACTGCAGGCAGCATTAGAAATATCGTTAGCAGAACAGATGCTTTCATGGAACCTTCCTGGTAAATATAACGTTATAGTTTTTATGCGTTGTGTGTTTTGCAAGGAATAAATCGCTTGTTGGACTTGGCCTATGCCACATCCATATTAATCGGTAACTTTTTACTCAATGCAAGATGCTATAGGAATTTGATTTTTTAGGTAGTTGTTTTTTTGTACGGCCTTGTAGCTAATCATCTGTGCTGATTACACCTTTTAAGAGAGGTTTTTCGATATTTTAGCTTTTATATTACCCATTTATGAGTTTTGCCACATAATGGGTCATAAATAAGTTACTTGCCTTGCTTGTAATGGGTTTGATTCAACTTTTAACTTGAGGACGTTGAAGACTTTTTACAAAAAGAATACGTGAGCTAGCCAAGGCCTTTCTCGCACATCTGACCGATAAGGATATTGGAAATGTCATATGATGTAGGGAACATCATTGACCATGTGCTTCAAGGCATTCAGGCATCCTGCCTATCAGAGCCATCTAGCTTTCGAGGGGAAGGGACGCCCCATCGGAGGCGTTAGCATTTTTGAATAAGGTCGAAGACGATTAAATACGCGATTTAAAGCTAAATCAATTTCCGTCGCGACCTTTTCGCTCTTTGAAAATGTTGCCGGAACGGCAGGGGTGATCCAAGAGGGGATTGCTGTTGATCCCCTTTTGGCCCGTGCAGGGTGGAACCTTGCGAGCTTAATTCAAACGAAGTTTGAAAGATCTGGTGTGGGCGAAGCGCCACGACATTAGTGGCCGCAGGTCATAATTTCAAAGACAAAAATGTTAATAATCAAACCCTAACTGGGCTTTAACACCATCGTTAAACGCATGTTTTACTGGCAAAATCTCGCTCACAGTATCTGCCAACTCAATGATGTCACGATGACAGGCTCTGCCGGTAATTATCACATGCTGCATCGCTGGGCGATTTCTTAATGCCGTTAATACTCGCTCAAGCTCGATATAGTGGTAACTGACCATGTACGTTAATTCGTCTAACAACACCATGTTAATCGATTCGTCTTTCAGCAGTTTTTCAGCTTCAAGCCAGGCTTCCATTGCGGCTTGGGTGTCTTTTTCTTTATCTTGAGTTTCCCAGGTAAAACCCGTTCCCATTACATGAAACGGCACTCCTGCACCTTCAAGTAAATTGCGCTCACCACAAGCCCAAGTGCCTTTAATAAATTGCACTACCGCCGCTTTTTGCCCATGGCCTACAGCACGAGTAACAGAGCCAAAACCTGATGTCGATTTGCCTTTTCCGTTACCGGTTAGTACCAACAAAATACCTTTTTCGTCTTGGGCTGCAGCAATTTTAGCGTCAACACCCACTTTGACTTTCTGCTGACGGACTTTGTGGCGTTCAGCTTTGTTGGCATCAATAGCGCTAGCTTGTTCGTTGTCGTGGTGATCAGTTGTCATGAGATTATTCCTTTCAATGTATTCATATCCAAATGCGCTTCTAATACATCGGCAAGACGATTTAGTTGCTGCTCGCGGATCTGGTTAATATCGATATGCTGCGCGTTGGTTAATCCTGCCCAGCCTAATATGAGTTGGCAAGCTTGTGGGCTATCAAACAAACCATGTATATAAGTGGCTAAAATTTGTTGGTCATCACTCAGTAATCCATCTTGTTTTGCCGCAAGCAACCGTTGCTCGGCCATTTGCTCAATTAATATGGGCTGAGTTACGCAATCTTGAGTAAGTGAGGACTCACCACAATGGATTTCATAACCACTAAACTCGGCCACTTGGTGTTGTAAACGTAAGTGACCACTTACTTGAGTTAAGGTTTTGCTGGCAGTTAATACGGTAGTAATGGGTAATAAGCCCAATCCGTCACTGCATCCAGCAATATCTTCAATGCCTAAAGGATCATCAATTAATTCACCCATCATTTGATAACCGCCACAAATTCCGATGACTTTACCGCCGTAACGTAAATGGTTTTTGAGCTTAACATCCCAACCTTGTTGACGCATAAAAGCCAAATCCGCACGAACATTTTTGCTGCCTGGTAAAATGATGACATCGGCGTTAGGCCACACCGTCGAGCTTGCATCGCTTTGCATACTCACATAATGAAAATCAATTTGAGGGTGTAAACGCAGTGGATCAAAATCGGTATGATTACTGATCCTCGGGTACACCAATACCAGTACGGTTAACCTAGTCGACTTGTCTGTTAATGGATTAATGGGGGCGTCAATTAATGCATCTTCAGCGTCTAGATGTAGGTCGTGCAAATAAGGGATTACGCCTAGTACTGGTTTTTGGGTATAGGCTTCAAGCCAATCAATTCCCGGTTGCAACAAGCTGATGTCACCGCGAAAACGATTTATCACAAAGCCTTTTACCCGTGCTTGTTCACTTAGGCTTAATAGCGCCAACGTACCAACCAAATGGGCAAATACGCCGCCCTTATCAATATCAGCAATAATGATCACTGGGCAATCTGCCACTTCGGCAAAGCCCATGTTGGCAATATCACCTTCACGTAAATTGATTTCTGCCGGACTGCCCGCCCCTTCTATTACCACCAGCGAGTATTGTTGTTGTAAGCGCCTGTAAGATTGCATCACCGCCGCTAACGCTAAGGTTTTATAATCTTGGCTCTCGGGGCCGAAAAAGGCTTTGGCTTCTAATGTGGTTAACGCTTTACCGTGAATAATGACTTGGGCGCCGGTGTCTGAACTAGGCTTTAACAATACGGGGTTAAAATCGGTATGTGGGGGGATGTTACACGCAAAAGCTTGCAGTGCTTGGGCTCGGCCAATTTCACCACCATCGACAGTCACGGCACTGTTTAATGCCATATTTTGTGGTTTAAAAGGTGCGACATTAATGTACTGTCGGGCAAAGACTCGGCATAGTCCTGCAACCAGGGTACTTTTCCCCGCATCAGAAGTGGTACCTTGCACCATCAATGCACCTGATAGGGGATCAGAGGTAAGCTCACGCGGCACAGCAGGCAAAATTACACTTTTAACGCTAAAGGTAGACCGGCAACCACTAAGGTCACTTGATCTGCTACTTCGGCGATAGCTTGATTTAACCAACCGGCTTCATCAACAAACTGACGGCTAAGTTCACCCATTGGCACAATGCCAGAGCCCACTTCATTACTGACTATGACCACATCGCTTTGCAGCGCTGACAAATTGTCGATGAGTAACAACTTTTGTGTGGCCCATGAAGCACCGTCATTTAACAATAAGTGATTAGTTAACAATAAGGTCAGGCAATCGAGCAAGATAACTTGTTGTGGTTTATCTATCGCAATTAATGTTTGAGCTACGTCATAAGCTTGTTCGTGCAATGTCCAGCTATGGGCGCTGGACATACGGTCTTGTTGGTGTTGATTAATGCGCTCAGACATTTCATTGTCTAAAGCTGTTGCTGTGGCTAAGTAAGCACATGAATAACCAATAGCCGCGTATTCCGCTACACACTGCTCGGCATATCGACTTTTACCACTGCGCGCACCGCCCAACACCAAATGAATCATTAGCTTAAACCAACAGCTAAAATAACTAAGTAACAACACACTTCACTTATTTGTTGTGCAGCGCCTAGTGTGTCACCAGTGTAGCCTCCAATTTGTTTACGGAAAAAACCGCCTAACAAAATGCGAACTAACCACAAGGTAATAAACAGCACAAATGCCGCCACACCGTTAAGCCATAACAACACAAATATGCCGCTTGCAATCAACATAAATAAATCGTTTAGCTGTCGATTTTGCACAACCGACTTAGACTTACTGGTATTGTCATCACGAACATATTTTTCACTAAAAATTAAACTGGAAGCAACTACACGGCTTAAGGTGTGACCCACTACAAGGGCACTTACTGCTGCCATCGGACTATATAAAGCCAGCTCGACTAACAATTGCCACTTTAGCAATAACACTAATCCCAACGACAAGGCACCATAACTGCCTAAATGCGAATCTTTCATGATGCGCAGTTTATCTTCTACCGTTAAACCACCACCAAAACCATCAGCGGTATCGGCTAAACCGTCTTCATGGAAGGCGCCAGTGACTAATACACCCGCTACCATGGATAATAAAATAGCAATACTCGCCGGTAAAATCAGCTGTGCCAGCCAAAACACCAACGCACAAATCAAGCCTATGACTAATCCCACTAAGCCAAAATAACGGCTAGCTTTGTTGAGTTTCTCGCTATCAATCACCACCCACGATGGAACCGGGATCCGAGTAAAAAAACCCATCGCCACAAAAAATAAATTTAACTGCCGCAACCATTTTATCTCGCCAGACATGTTGTACCCTTAAACCACATTATTAACGCCAGCATCATCGAAACTGGCCATTTGATTGTAAAAATTCACTGCAGCTTGAATTAACGGTAACGCTAACGCGGCACCAGTCCCTTCTCCAAGCCTTAATCCCAGCGACAGCAACGGCGTTGCTTGTAGCTGTTGTAACAAAAACTTATGCCCTTGTTCCTGCGACTCATGAGCAAAAATTAAATAGTCTCTTGATTGTGGGGCTAATTTTACAGCAACTAATGCTGCAGCAGTAGCAATAAAACCATCAATCACTACTAATATTTTTTGCTCCGCCGCCGCAAGAATCGCGCCGGTCATTTGTACAATTTCAAAGCCGCCTACATGAGCCAAAATAGCTTGCGGAGAAACCAACTCATGTTGATGTAAATCAAGTGCTTGGTTAATTAATTTTGTTTTTATAACCAAAGTTGCATCATCTATTCCCGTGCCTCGACCGACACATTGCTCAACATCAATATTGAGCATAGCTGACATTACCGCAGTAGCAGCTGAGGTATTGCCGATACCCATTTCACCTAAAGCAATTAAATTACACCCAGCATCAACATGACGAGTAATCAACTGTCGAGCAAATTCAAAACCTTGGGCGACTTTTTCAAGTGGCATAGCCGCCGCTAAATGCATTGCTTTAGTCCCTGCGCCTAAGCGTTGGTCGATAACATTTTCTTGGCCTGTAAGCGGTTGTAATATTCCGCAATCGATTATTTCAAGCTCAAACCCGACCTGTCTACAAAACACATTAATTGCCGCGCCACCTTGGACAAAATTATGCACCATTTGAGTGGTCACTTCGCTTGGCGCTATCGACACGCCATAAGCTGCAATGCCATGATCGGCGGCAAACACTAACATCGTTGGCTTAGTGATTTGCAGCGGTGTGCTTAACGACGATTTATCGCCGCTGTACTGCACTCGAGCAATCTGTAATGCCAATGATTCTAGCTGCCCTAACGCACCTAGCGGTTTGGTTTTTTGATTAATCTTATGTTGAATAATGGCATCAACATCGGGCTTAACCGCTTCTACAACAAACATGACAACTCCAACGATTTTGCAGATAAATTTCCAGATGATGTATATCGCAGCATTCATCAAACCCTTAACAAAGAGCTTATCTAGTTCTTATCAAAGTACTCATCTAATTCTTATCTATATGTTTAGCTATGTGCTTATAAAAAAGGGCTCGACGTTTAACGGCGTTGACGCAAAATAAACAAGAAAAACACGCTGCCCAAAGCTGCGGTAATAATGCCGACAGGCAATTCTTGGTTAAATAAAACACATCGTGCTATCACGTCAATCCACACCATAAATAAGCCACCCAACATCGCGGTTAATATCATCGGCTGACGTCCGGAAAACAATAGCCTAACCGTATGCGGGATCATCAAACCGACAAAACCAATGCCGCCACAAGTCGCCACCAACATCGCGGTAATCAGCGAACACAGTAACAACATGCTTAAACGCAATTTAGCGACATTAATCCCTAACGTATGAGCCGTTTCATCACCGGCTTGCAGCGCCATAATTTGCCGCCTGAATGCCAACATAATCAACAAACTAACCCCTACCGTTACACTGGGTAAAAGTAAATTAGACCAACTGGCTTTAGCAAAGCTACCTAAGCTCCAAAATAGCACTGACGCCGCAGCCTGTGGGGTCGAAAAATACAACAGCAAGCTGGTCAATGCGCCAAACAGAAACGACGTTGCCACACCAGACAGCAACATACGTTCAACTTGGCTACTTCGCCCAGGTCCCGACAACATAAACACCACCAACACCGACAAACTGGCGCCGATGAACGCCCCTATCGGTATGCTTAATGTTGACCAAGACCACCAAGGTTGTGCGGTAAAGCTGGGCGCTATGGTCAATATTCCTGAAAACATCTCGGCAAATAAACCGGTTTGGCTGAATAACGACACCACCAACACCGCACCAAATGATGCCCCGGAGCTAATGCCAAATAAATACGGGTCGGCCAACGGATTGCGGGTCACGGTTTGTAATACACTGCCTGCTATAGACAACCCTGCGCCAGCCACAAAGGCTAACAAAATTCGCGGTAAGCGTAATTCAAGCACAATACGTTGGGTTATCGTAACCGCATGTTCACTGCCTTCAATCGCACTCGGCATGTCGCCGCCTAATAAGGTATTAAATATCATTAATACGTCATTAAGATGAATGTTAGCCGCCCCAAAACTGGCGGCAAATATCGGGGTAAGCAGCGTAGCCAATACCAACAAGCTGAAACAAACGTAATACCGACGTTGCGATGCATCAATCATGATCGGGGCATCCTTTATGGCTTGGTTGGTAACCATAAAAATAACTGATCAGCGGCTTACCATGTTGTGGATGAATATTAATGTCGCAGCACACACCAAACACGTCACTAATTTGCCGCTCGGTTAGCACTTCTGTTGGAGTACCTTTAGCAATTAATCGCCCTTGGTCGAGCAGCAGTAATTTATCGCACATTGCACTGGCTAAATTCAGATCGTGTATAGAAGCAATAACACTAATGCCTAATGATTTAACCAGTTCAAGGATTTGAATTTGATAACGAATATCTAAGTGATTAGTCGGTTCATCTAAAATTAAAATATGCGGCTGTTGCACAATGGCACGGGCAATAAGGGCGCGTTGTTTTTCACCGCCAGATAACAGTTCATACTGTTGTTGGGCTTTTTGCTGCAATCCAACTTTGGTTAAGGCACTGACCACACGTTCACGGTCTTGGGCAGTGTTAGAGTCAAACAAGCCTTTATGCGGAGTCAGCCCCATCGCCACTAACTGTTCGGTAGTCATGTCAAAATAATGCGGGGTATCTTGTTGCACCACAGCAATATTTTGCGCTAACAACTTAGAGGAATACTCACTGATGGGTTTAGAAAATATCTCAATATTGCCGCTGGTTGGCACAATATAACGATACAAGCAGCGTAGCAGGCTCGACTTGCCTGCGCCATTGGGGCCAATTAACCCTAGCATTTGACCTTTCGGTAAACTGAAATGGATGTCCGCCAGAATCGTTTTATTATCGACTTGCCAAAAAAGATGATTTACATCTAATACAGATTCAGACATGTGAGTTAGCCCGCCATGTCCAATTATTTAACACAAACATTTATTTAATAACTCCCCTAAGTCACCCGCTTAGGCATGGATATTGAGGCGATTCAAAGCTGGTATCTGACTTATGCACCAATACTCGATGGGTACATCTACAGTTGCGGGTACAGTTTGGGCTTATCCCAATTCCCAATACCTTGAAAGGCACTATGGTTTCGACGCAGATTATCACGACAATTATGACGCAAATAACTATTCAAATTACGACGCTGATAACTATGTAAATAACTATGTAAATAACTATGCAAATTGTGACACTAATGACTACGCAAATTATAGCGAAAAAAGATGACACTATGGTTGTAACGCTCAGCTAATGAAGTGTTACGGCCAATGTAAGGTAAAGCTCACTTTAGCGGTATTGTTATTCATTGCAGTCGCTTGAAAAGCGTCAACCTTATCAACATCATCAGGCCAATATACATCGAGCACCATAATAGCAGCATAGGGGATCGCTAGGTTAGCGAATAATCCGCTAGATTGGCCAACCTTAAGCACATAGCCCATTAAGCAGCGCATCACCCCACCGTGAGTAATCACTAACGCATGGGGGCAATCGACAGCTTGAGCGGTTTGCGGCACGGTTTGCCCTTGTTGTTCGTCTATTGGCAGTAAACAAGAGTGCTGCTGGTGACACGAGCGCCATAGTTCATCCACCACGCTCATAAGCCCGGTCTCCACTCTCGCAGCAAAATCAATCACCGACTCGGCATTATCTGGCGTGCTATCAGCCGACCATGGGTTATCCCAGTAAGCATCAAATTTACCTGGGTTTTGTTGGTAAATTGCATCAAACGATTGCCCATCCCACACACCAAAATCAATTTCTTGCAGTGCTGTTATGGTCGCTAACGGTAATGTTAATCGCTGTGCTAAAGGCAGGCTGAATTGCTGACACCGTTGCAATGGCGAACTAAACACATGGCTAATGGGGAATTGCAGCCCAGCAAACGCTTGCTGCATTTGGGCCATCCCTGTGTCGGTAAGCTTTACATCGGTTTGACCGCGAAATATAGCCCCACCCTCACACTCTCCATGGCGCATTAATATTATCTTGGCTTGTTTCATTTAATTCAGCCTTGCTCTAGTGATAAAAATTCGCGTACTATGGACGTCTATACGTTTATATGTCTAAAATACTATCTTAAAAGATAATCATTTAGAAGATAATCATTGTACGCAACAATTGTCCACGGGAGTTGTCTGTAACGGTTAACGCAACAGCTGTAGGTAACCGTTGTACATATCCTTTGTACATAACAATGATGTTATCGCCCTACTATTGTAAAAATAAGGGTATGCTTATCTCAATTAAGGTATCAAGCAACATAGTGATAAAAAGGTAACTGTTATGGCGAAATCGACTTCTTACAGTCAAACACTTGAACAACTTAATGCATTGTTAGCGCAGCGTATTGTGATTTTAGATGGCGCCA
Organism: Shewanella sp. SG41-4; assembly: GCF_014164505.1. Lineage (GTDB taxonomy): Bacteria > Pseudomonadota > Gammaproteobacteria > Enterobacterales > Shewanellaceae > Shewanella. The sequence continues at coordinate 28,854 of NZ_JACJFI010000015.1, forward strand.
TGGGCACCATGATCCAAGACTATAAGTTGGAAGAAGAAGATTATCGTGGCGAGCGTTTTAAAGATTGGCATTGCGATGTTAAAGGCAACAATGACTTATTAGTACTCAGCCAAGCGCAAATTATTAAAGATATTCATACCCAGTACCTGTTAAACGGTGCCGACATTATTGAAACCAACACCTTTAATGCCACCACCATCGCCATGGCCGATTACGATATGCAGTCTCTGGCCGCCGAAATTAACCTAGCCGGAGCCCAAATTGCCCGCCAAGCAGCCGACGAAGTGGCTGCGCAAACAGGTTTGCCACGTTATGTTGCTGGCGTATTAGGTCCAACTAACCGCACCTGCTCTATCAGTCCAGACGTTAACGACCCTGGGTTTCGTAATGTCAGTTTCGACCAATTAGTCGACGCTTATGTCGAATCCACCAGCGCCTTAATTGAAGGCGGCGCCGATATCATTTTAGTTGAAACCATTTTTGATACCTTAAACGCCAAAGCTGCTCTATTTGCGATTGAAAAAGTATTCGATCAACTCGGCGATCGCCTACCTGTTATGATCTCAGGCACCATTACCGACGCCTCAGGCCGAACCTTAACAGGGCAAACCACAGAAGCCTTTTATAACTCTTTACGCCATATCAAGCCGTTATCGATTGGCCTTAACTGCGCCCTTGGTCCTAAAGAGCTGCGCCCGTACGTTGAAGAATTATCGCGTATTGCCGAGTGTTATGTTTCCGCCCACCCAAATGCTGGCTTACCCAACGAATTTGGTGGCTACGATGAAACCCCAGAAGAAATGGCCGAAGTCATTAATCAATGGGCTCAAGAAGGCATGCTCAACATTGTCGGCGGCTGTTGTGGTAGTACACCGGCACACATTAGCGCTATTCGTGAAGCTGTGCTGAGACACGAACCAAGACAACTTCCAGATATTCCAGTCGCGTGTCGCTTATCGGGCTTGGAGCCACTGACCATCGACAAAAACTCGTTATTTGTTAACGTCGGTGAGCGCGCTAACGTGACCGGCTCGGCTAAATTTTTACGCTTAATTAAAGAAGAAAAGTTTGAAGAAGCCTTAGATGTCGTGCGCGAGCAAGTTGAAAACGGCGCACAAATTATCGACGTCAACATGGACGAAGGTATGCTTGATGGCGTGGCCTCTATGGCGAAGTTTTTAAACTTAATCGCCTCTGAGCCTGACATCTCCCGCGTGCCCATCATGATTGACTCATCAAAATGGGAAGTGATTGAAGCCGGGCTTAAATGCGTCCAAGGCAAGTCGATTGTTAACTCTATTTCGATGAAAGAAGGCGAAGCCAAATTTATTGAGCAAGCGACCTTAGTAAAACGCTATGGCGCTGCCGCCATTATAATGGCCTTTGACGAAGACGGCCAAGCCGATACGCGTGAACGAAAAACCCAAATCTGTACTCGTGCTTATCGCATTTTGGTCGATGTTGTTGGCTTTCCACCAGAAGACATTATTTTCGACCCTAACATTTTCGCCATTGCCACCGGTATCGATGAACACGACAACTATGCAGTCGACTTTATCGAATCGATAAAAGACATCAAAGCCACCTTGCCACACGCGATGATCTCCGGTGGCGTGTCTAACGTGTCATTCTCGTTCCGTGGTAACAACCCAGTACGCGAAGCCATTCACGCGGTATTTTTATACCATGCCATTCAAGCAGGCATGGACATGGGTATTGTTAACGCAGGTCAGTTAGCCATATACGATGATATTGACCCAGAGCTCAAAAAACGGGTTGAAAACGTAGTCCAAAACTTACCTTGCCCGGTTGCCGACTCAAGTAACACCGAACAACTACTCGACATCGCTGAAAGCTTTAGAGGCGACGGCTCACAAGTGGCCAAAAAAGAAGATTTAGCTTGGCGTAGTTGGCCGGTATCCAAACGTTTGTCGCACGCATTGGTTAAAGGCATTACCGAATTTATTGATGAAGACACCGAAGCCGCTCGCCTAGAAGCCGTGCGCCCGCTCGATGTTATCGAAGGCTCGTTAATGGACGGCATGAACGTGGTCGGCGACTTATTTGGCGCGGGCAAAATGTTCTTACCGCAAGTGGTCAAATCGGCACGAGTAATGAAAAAAGCTGTCGCTTACCTTAATCCTTATATTGAACTCGAAAAAGTGGCAGGCCAGTCAAACGGCCGAATTTTAATGGTCACTGTTAAAGGTGATGTGCATGACATCGGTAAAAATATCGTCGGTGTGGTACTCGCCTGTAACGGCTACGAAGTGGTCGACCTTGGGGTAATGGTATCGGTTGATAAAATTCTCGATGCAGTAAAAGAGCATAATATCGACATCATCGGCATGTCTGGTTTAATCACCCCAAGTTTGGATGAAATGGTTCACAACGTGAAAACCTTCCACCGTGAAGGCTTAACCATCCCTGCGATTATTGGTGGTGCAACCTGCTCTAAAATTCATACTGCGGTGAAAATAGCCCCGCATTACCCACACGGCGCCATTTACATTGCCGATGCATCTCGCGCTGTACCTATGGTGTCTAAGCTCATTAATAACGAAACTCGCCAAGCCACCATCGACGAAGCCTACGCAGAATACGACATGATGCGTGAAAAGCGTTTGTCGCAAACCAAACGTAAAACCATCGTGTCGATTGAAGCGGCGCGCGAAAACCGTTGCAAACACGACTGGGAAAACTACACCCCATTTACGCCTAATGTATTAGGTCGCCAGGTGTTTGATGACTATCCATTAGAAGACCTAGTCGAACGTATCGATTGGACACCGTTCTTTAGAAGCTGGGAACTGCACGGTCATTACCCTGAAATTTTAAAAGACAAAGTCGTTGGTGAAGAAGCGGTTAAATTGTTTGCCGACGGCCAAGCCATGTTGAAGCAAATTATTGCTGAAAAGTGGCTTACCGCCAAAGCAGTAATCGGTTTATTCCCAGCCAATACCGTCAACCATGACGACATTGAACTGTATACCGATGAAAGCCGCACCACATTGGAAATGACCACCCATCATTTACGTATGCAGCTTGAACGCGTCGGTAACGACAACTTCTGTTTATCAGACTTTGTTGCACCAAAAGATTCAGGCGTAGCCGATTACATGGGCGGTTTTGCAGTAACAACGGGTCATGGTATTGATGAACATGTTGCCCGCTTTGAAGCCAATCACGATGACTACAACGCGATTATGCTTAAATGTTTAGCAGACCGTTTAGCCGAAGCCTTTGCCGAGCGCATGCACGAACGTGTTCGTAAAGAGTTTTGGGGTTATGCTGCCGATGAAGTGCTCGACAACGAAGCGTTAATTCGCGAACGTTATAAAGGTATTCGCCCAGCACCTGGTTACCCAGCATGCCCAGACCACACTGAAAAAGGCTTGTTATGGGATTTGCTAAAACCCGATGAAACGATTGATTTGAACATCACCGAGAGCTTCGCCATGTACCCAACCGCAGCGGTATCTGGCTGGTACTTTGCCCATCCAAAATCACGCTATTTTGGCGTGACTAATATTGGTAAAGATCAGGTAGAAGATTATGCCCAGCGTAAAGGCATGACGTTGGCAGAAGCAGAGAAGTGGTTGTCACCGATATTGGACTATGATCCAGAATAGATTTATTTCGAATAGAATAAGGTCAAGAGTAGAAAGAGATCCTGAATAGAGAGTGATTCAAATAAAGAGTAACCCTGAGTCATCACGGTTACTCTTTTTTATATCCAAACTTCGTTTGGATTAACACCACAAGATTCTACCCTGCACTGATCAAATCAATCGTCATCAGAACTATTTTTATAAAAAGGAATCTGCTCTTTCTTGTATTACATTTTTGGCCTGCAGCCGCACAAACCAAGAAAAGCCAAAGATCGCTCTCTCATGATTCGGCCTGTCTGATTTTTGTACGAGGCCCTTGACTTATTATGGATACGATTAATACCGAGACTTATTGATAAACGCTGCCATTGTGTTTTAACCAGCCGCCTTGATGTTGTCCGCGTGGGTCGTGGTGAGTCCAATGGATGACGCCGCCTTTATTATTGAATTCATAAACGCCAAAGAACTCGACGGTATCGCCGACATTTAAGTTATCTATCCGTGGGGCTAAATCAATATTATGGGCAACTAATAGCGTGTTGCCGCTGGCTATTTTTAGAATAAATCGTTGATGGCGGCTGCCTTTAAGATCATCGGAAAGTATTTTTACCACATACCCTGAACCACCGATTTGAAGGTTACTCTGCTTATTATCAATGGCATTTTGTAACGCACTATCACTGCCAGCGGTATAGCCAGCATAAACGTTTTGTACAATTTGAGTGGTTTCAACGTTTTTGCCTAAATAGCCAAATATCGCGAGGCCAAGTAAGCAGATAACTAAGAGTTTTTTCATGTTTATCAATTCCTTTTAAACAACAGAAAAATAAAGCTAAGCAAAAACGCGATATATAATCGCGTTTTTAATGAGTAATCTAATGTCCAAAATCTATTTAATCGATTCAAGCCATTGGTTGAATGATGATGCAGGCAAGGCGCCGGATTGCTGAGCGATAACCTTGCCTTGCTTAAATACCATCAGGGTTGGAATTGATCGAATATTAAATTGGGCAGCCAGGGCTTGCTGCTCTTCGGTGTTGAGCTTGCCGAAACGGAATTTGGGCTCCCACTTTTTAGCTGCTTGAGTAAATACCGGCGCAAAGTTTTTACACGGACCGCACCAGCTAGCCCAAAAGTCGACCACCAGCAGTAATTCTGATTTATTAGCATGGTGGCTAAAATTGACGGCTGTTAGCTCTATCGGTTCACCAACGAATAGGCTTTGTTTACACTTTCCGCAAGTTGGTTGTTGTTCAAGACGTTCTTCAGGTACGCGATTTAAGGTATCGCAATGGGGGCAAGCTATTATCATGATTAGACCTCATCAACTTCATTATCGAGACTCTTCAATCATAAACCTTGTTGGTGTGTTAAACGAATAATCGTTTTAATTTTTTATCATATTATGGCCTGCGGGCACCAACGTCGTGGCGCTTCGCCCACACCAGAATTTTCAAACTTCGTTTGAACTAAGATCGCAAGGTTCCACCCTGCACGGGCCAAAAGGGGATCAACAGCAATCCCCTCTTGGATCACCCCTGCCGTTCCGGCAACATTTTCGCTATTTAACCAAACAACAGCAGCGAAAAAATTGCGACG
>NZ_JACJFI010000160.1 GCF_014164505.1 Shewanella sp. SG41-4
AACCAGGACGTACTTTACGAATGGCTAAATACAAACTTTCTTGGGCAATGCGGCTTAAACGTTTGTCTTTTGCTGACACTTCACCGATAAGGAACATTTTCGATGTATCACCATGGTAACCGTCTTTGATGACAGTAATATCTAGGTTAATCATATCGCCTTCTTTTAACTCGTACTCAGAAGGAATACCGTGGCACACGACTTCATTAACAGAGGTACAAATTGACTTAGGAAATCCGTGATAATTCAGAGGCGCAGAAATTGCACCTTGCTCTTCGGTATATTTAGCACAGATTTCATCTAATTCATTTGTCGTCACTCCAGCCTTAACGTGCGGAGCGACCATTTCTAATACTTGCGCAGCTAATTTACCCGCAGCACGCATTTTTTCTATTTCGTCTGCATTTTTGATCACAATACTCATGAAAACTCTCTATCTTTTTGGCGGTCAAAATAGGCTTGTTTTATCCAAGGATTTTACGGCAAAAATTTGTATTTACATGCCGTTTATGGTATAAAGCGCGCCGTTATGTGTAAGATCGTTGTTGTACGGTTCGAGTTAATACAATGTCGTCACTGTTTTTTAGCAAGGTATACATTGTGTTCGGCAAATCGTAAAATATGGCGGTCATTATACATGGCAATTAACTTAAATACTAAATCACACACGTATCGACACATTTTTCGGGGTGCTTTCTCATTCTTAACGGAAGTTAGAAAGTCGAAACATGGGATGCGTGGAGGTCTAACCCCTTACATTAAGGTAAATTCAATGACTACTGTTTCAATGCGCGACATGCTACAAGCTGGTGTTCACTTCGGTCACCAAACTCGTTACTGGAATCCTAAGATGAAGCCTTTCATCTTCGGTGCTCGTAATGGTGTACACATCATCAACCTTGAGCATACAGTACCAATGTTCAACGAAGCTTTAGCTTTCATTAGCAACATTGCTTCTAAGAAAGGTAAAGTATTATTCGTAGGTACTAAGCGCGCTGCTGGCGAAGCTATTAAAGCATCTGCACTTTCTTGTGATCAGTATTATGTTGATCATCGTTGGTTAGGCGGCATGTTAACTAACTGGAAAACTGTTCGTCAGTCAATCAAGCGTCTTAAAGAGCTAGAAAGCCAGTCTGTAGACGGTACTTTCGACAAGTTAACTAAGAAAGAAGCGTTAATGCGTACTCGCGAATTAGACAAGTTAGAAAAGTCTTTAGGCGGAATCAAGAACATGGGCGGTTTACCTGACGTATTATTCGTTATCGGTGCTGACCATGAGCATATCGCTATTAAAGAAGCTAACAACCTAGGTATTCCAGTTGTTGCAGTTGTTGATACCAACTCTGCACCAGACGGTGTTAACTACATCGTTCCTGGTAACGACGACGCGATGCGTGCTATCCGTTTGTACACTTCTTCTGTTGCTGCAGCTGCTAACGCTGGCCGTGGTCAAGATTTAGCTGTTCAAGCTGAGCAAGACGGTTTCGTAGAAGCTGTTTAATAAGGCGTGATGGTTACCATCCCCCCTTATTTGCCAATAAGATAATTGGTGAACAGGGGCCTTTTGGCCCCTGTTTTATAAATGCAATATTAGACGAATTAAAATAGAGGATTTAACAATGGCAATTACTGCTGCCCAAGTTAAAGAACTTCGTGACCGCACTGGCGCTGGCATGATGGACTGTAAGAATGCACTGACTGAAACTGACGGTGACATCGAACTAGCGATTGATAATATGCGCAAAAGTGGCGCTGCGAAGGCTGCTAAAAAAGCAGGTAACATCGCTGCTGACGGTACAATTCTAATCAAGAATGGCGACGGTTTCGCTGCTCTATTAGAAGTTAACTGCCAAACTGACTTCGTTGCAAAAGATTCAAACTTCCTAGGATTTGCTAACGCAGTGCTAGATGTTGCTGCTGCATCTAAAGTGTCTATCGAAGAGTTAAAAGCACAGTTTGAAGAAACTCGTGTTGCACTAGTAACTAAAATCGGTGAAAACATCAACGTTCGTCGCGTTGAGTATCTCGATGGTGCAAACCTTGCGTCTTACCGTCACGGTGATCGTATTGGTGTTGTTGTTGCGGGTGAAGCTGATGAAGAAACATTGAAGCATATCGCAATGCACGTAGCTGCTTCTAAGCCTGATTTCGTAAACCCTGAAGATGTGCCTGCTGAACTTGTAGAAAGAGAGCAAGCGCTTCAAATCGAAATCGCGATGAATGAAGGCAAGCCTGCTGAAATCGCTGAGAAGATGGTTGTTGGTCGTATGAAGAAGTTTACTGGTGAGATATCTCTTACTGGCCAAGCTTTCATCATGGAACCTAAGAAAACTGTTGGCGAAGTTCTTAAATCGAAAGGCGCTACAGTAACCAACTTTATTCGTTTAGAAGTTGGTGAAGGTATCGAGAAGAAAGCAGAAGATTTCGCTGCTGAAGTGGCTGCGCAAATCGCTGCTACTAAAAAAGCGTAATCGCTTTTATCTAAATACCCTAAGACCGCAGCAACCGCTGCGGTTTTGTTATGATCAGGATGAAAATTATGAGCACCAATCCAAAACCAGCATTTAGACGTATTCTGCTTAAATTAAGCGGTGAAGCATTAATGGGTGAAGAAGGCTTCGGCATTGACCCTAAAGTACTTGATCGTATGGCACAAGAAGTGAAAGAGCTTGTTGAACTTGGTATTCAAGTTGGCGTGGTTATTGGTGGTGGTAATCTATTTCGTGGCGAAGGCTTAGCAAAAGCTGGTATGAACCGCGTGGTGGGCGATCACATGGGTATGTTAGCAACCGTAATGAATGGCTTAGCCATGCGTGATGCCTTGCACCGTGCATATGTTAATGCCCGTCTTATGTCTGCTATCCCCCTTAAAGGTGTGTGCGATGATTACACTTGGACAGAAGCAATTAGCTTATTAAAATCTGGTCGAGTCGTTATTTTTGCAGCGGGTACAGGTAATCCTTTTTGTACAACCGATTCTGCAGCATGTCTACGCGGTATTGAGATTGAAGCTGAAGTGGTACTAAAAGGTACTAAAGTAGATGGTGTATACTCTGCTGACCCAATGAAAAACCCTGAAGCGGTTAAATATGACACACTTAGTTTTGCCGAAGTCCTTGAATCAGAATTAAAAGTAATGGATCTTGCTGCATTTACCATGGCTCGTGATCATAATATGCCTATTTTGGTATTCAATATGAACAAGCCTGGTGCACTTCGTCGCGTTATTATGGGTGAGAAAGAAGGTACGATTATTAGCAGTCAACAACCTGCTTAATCGCCGACACAGAAAATATTTACATTATATAATTTAACTGTTTGAGCGGTTTTATTGCATGTGTCATTCTTAGGCTAATGCTCAAACACACATGAATTTGTGACAAAAAGGAAATTATTGTGATTGATACTATTATGTTAGACGCGCAAGAGCGCATGGGTAAATGCGTTGATGCGACTAAAAACCAAATGGCGAAAGTTCGTACTGGTCGCGCCCACCCAAGTTTATTAGATTCTATTCAAGTGTCTTGCTACGGTTCTATGTCACCGCTTAATCAAGTGGCTAACGTAGGCGTTGAAGACTCTCGTACACTAACAGTGAACGTATTTGATAGATCGATAGTTCAAGCGGTAGAGAAGGCGATTATGAGCTCAGATTTAGGCTTAAACCCTATGTCTGCAGGTGCAACCTTGCGTATTCCGTTGCCTTCGTTAACTGAAGAACGTCGTAAAGACTTCATCAAAGTAGTACGTAACGAAGCGGAAAATGGTCGTATTGCCATTCGTAACGTTCGTCGCGACGCAATCAGTGAAGTCAAGAAGCTTGAAAAAGCAAAAGAATGTACTGAAGATGATGTTCGTCGTAGTGAAGATGAAGTGCAGAAGCACACTGATGCATCAATCAAAAACATTGATCAAATCCTAGCAGTGAAAGAAAAAGAGTTGATGGAAGTATAATCTGTCAATTTAGACGCTAGAGTTAACACGCCGTGTAAGGGTATACTACACGGCGTTTGTTTTTATAAAGGATTGTCGTAGATGTCGTCTACAGTTGAGTTTGAATCAGACCCTAAAGCCGATTCGGAGCAAATGACTTCGCAATTGTTGCCGGGACAATTATCTGATGTAGTAAAACAATCTCTGCCCAAACATGTTGCGATTATTATGGACGGTAATGGCCGCTGGGCACAACTGCAGGGTAAAGCTCGGGTTTTTGGTCATAAAGCGGGTGTTAAAGCGGTGCGCCGTGCAGTAAGTACAGCAAGTCAACTTGGTATTGAATCATTAACCTTGTTTGCATTTTCGAGTGAAAATTGGCGTCGACCAGATAAAGAAGTCAGTTTGTTAATGGAATTGTTTTTTACAGTGTTACATCGTGAGTTAAAACTGCTCGACAAAAACCAAGTTAAGCTCAACATTATTGGTGATACCAGCCGATTTTCTAATCGCTTACAGAAACAGATTGCAGCAGCTCAAGAGAAAACAGCAAGCAATACTGGTTTGATATTAAATGTGGCAGCGAACTATGGTGGACGTTGGGATATCTTGCAAGCTGCACAAAAATTAGCCGAAAAAGTTGAAAGTGGCGAAATCACCAGCAGTCAGATGACCGAAGAAGCATTAAATGAACATTTGTGCATGCAAAATCAGAGCGAAGTTGATTTAATGATCCGAACCGGTGGTGATTGCCGGATTAGTAATTTTGTTTTATGGCAGGCCGCTTATGCCGAGTTGGTGTTTACTGACACCCTATGGCCTGATTTTGATGAGCTAGCATTCCGTGATGCTATTGCCATATTTGCCAGTCGGCAGCGCCGTTTTGGTTTGACGGGGAGTCAAATTGAAGATATACGCGCAATATAAATAATAAGAGGATTAGTTTTTTGCTAAAACAACGAATAATAACAGCATTGTGGTTAATCCCAATTGTACTCGGGGCAATATTTTTACTTCCAGCAAACCTGTTTGCATGGGTATTAGTGCCAGTTTTTTTAATTGCAGCAAAAGAGTGGGGCAGTTTCATTGACCCAAGCTGTAATGTTACCCAGTGGTCTTTTACTGCAACCCTGGGCCTATTATTGGTAGCGCTTAATTTATCGGTACCCATTGATGTATTGTGGTTTAAAGGGCAGTTACACCCTATTTATCTCGCCATCATCACTATCGGTGTTTTTTGGTGGGTAGTCAGCAGCGCATTAGTATTTAGTTTTCCTACAAGTGCCAAAATGTGGAAAAACAGCCCTATGCTGAAATCCATGTTTGGACAGTTAACTCTCATCCCTTGTTTTGCCTCATTGATCGCACTCAAATCATTAAGCAGTAACGTTCATCCATACTATGGCGGTGCATTAGTGTTTATTGTTATGTTAGTGGTTTGGGCGACGGATACTGGTGCTTATTTTGCTGGGCGTAAATTAGGCAAGCATAAATTGATGCCGAGTGTGAGTCCTGCCAAAACGCTTGAGGGTTTAGCCGGTGGTTTAATTACCACGATGGTAGTGGTTGCGGGCATTATGTATGTTGCGCCAGAACAAGAGTTAGGCTTACTCATTGTGGTGACACTCGTCACGGCTCTGGCTTCTGCTTTTGGCGACTTGTCTGAAAGCATGTTCAAACGTGCTGCAAATATTAAAGACTCTGGCACCATTTTACCTGGTCATGGTGGTATTTTAGACCGTATTGACAGTCTAACGGCTGCATTGCCAGTGTTTACCTTTATCTACATTGCAATGTGGATGTGATGCCAATGCAAAATATGGTGATTTTAGGGGCAACAGGCTCAATAGGTGCTAGTACCTTAAGCGTGATGGTAAATAATCCTGCTGATTTTCATGTCTATGGATTAGTGGCTAATGCCAGCGTCGATAAAATGCTGGCCTTGTGTATCACCCATCAGCCTGACTATGCTCATATGGTGGATGAGAGCGCCGCCATGCAACTTAAATCGTTACTGCCTAGTGGATGCATCACTCAAGTAACTACAGGTGCTGAGGCGTTAAATGCGTTAGTGACCGACAGCCGCACAGATACCGTTATGGCAGCTATTGTTGGTGCAGCGGGTTTAGTACCGACATTTGACGCCGTTAAAGCGGGTAAACGCGTGTTGTTAGCCAACAAAGAAGCACTGGTTATGTCGGGTGAGTTATTTATGCGCACGGCTAGAGCCTCGGGTGCGACAGTGCTACCTGTCGACAGCGAGCACAATGCCATATTTCAATGTTTACCAATAAATGTTCAAGCGCAACTCGGTTATTGTGACTTAAGTGCAAATGGCATATCACATATTTTATTAACGGGTTCTGGTGGACCATTTTTAAACACTGATTTAGCCACCCTGAGTGCGATGACACCTGCTCAAGCTTGTAATCACCCTAATTGGTCCATGGGGCCTAAAATCTCCGTCGATTCAGCCACGATGATGAATAAAGGCTTAGAGTTTATCGAAGCTCGTTGGTTGTTTAATACCCAAGCTGAGCAGCTAAAAGTGGTGATTCATCCTCAAAGCGTGATCCATTCAATGGTGCAATACCGCGATGGTTCTGTTATTGCGCAAATGGGTAACCCCGATATGCGTACACCGATTGCTCATTGTATGAGCTATCCGCAAAGAATTGTTGCTGGTGTTGAACCTTTAGATTTTTTCAAAGTCGGACAGTTAAGCTTTTGTGAACCTGACTTTGATCGTTTTCCATGTTTACGCTTAGCGATGCAAGCCTGTGAGCAAGGTCAAGAAGCGACCACGGTGTTGAATGCAGCTAATGAAATTGCTGTAGATTCATTTTTAAAAGGTCACATTCGTTTTACTGATATTGCTGACGTTAATTATCACTGCTTAGACTCTGTGCAACAAACACGTTTAGACAGTATTGAAGATATATTACAGCTTGATGAGCAAGCACGTGCAACGGCGATGTCCGTTATTAGCGCACTTAATTAATTCAGGGAAATAATGATAGATTTTTTTTGGAGCTTAGGTTCTTTTATCGTCGCGTTGGGTATTTTAATTACCGCTCACGAATACGGCCACTTTTGGGTTGCCCGTCGTTGTGGTGTTAAAGTCGAGCGTTTCTCTATCGGATTTGGCAAAGCGATTTGGCGTAAAGTAGGTAAAGATGGCACAGAATATGTCGTCGCTATGATCCCATTGGGTGGCTATGTCAAAATGCTTGATGAGCGCGTTGAAGATGTACCCGAGCATCTACTCGATCAAGCCTTTAACCGTAAAACGGTTTGGCAGCGTATTGCAATTGTATCAGCTGGCCCTATTGCTAACTTTATTTTTGCTATAGCAGCGTTATATGTCATGTACCTTATTGGTACTCCGTCGATTAAGCCCGTGATTGACAGCACAAAGTTAAATAGTCCGGCGAGTGTTATTCAGTTAGTTGAACCTCAACAAATTGTAGCGGTTTCAGGGCAACCGGTACGTACTTGGGAAGAGGTTAATTTAGCCTTAGTGGGTCATATTGGTGATGAAAGTATTGAGTTATCTCTAGCGCCATTACCAGAGTTGTCGGGCATGGATATGCCAATCCGTATCGTAAAGCTCGATACGCGAAATTGGGTATTTGATCCAGAAAAAGAGTCGCCGATTACCGCACTAGGTTTAGGCATATTTCGTCCAGGGATTGATCCAACGATAGCGGCAGTGAGCAAAGACAGTGCAGCAGAGCAAGCGGGTATTAAGATTGGCGATAAACTCGTCAACATCAATGGCACACAATACAGCGATTGGAATGCGTTTGTTGATGTGGTACAAAGCTCTGCCAACATAAATATTAATATGACATTGATACGTCAAGGTGAACTTATCAATGTTGATGTTGTGCCTAAAGCACAACAAAATTCTGATGGTAAAACTATCGGAATTGTCGGAATTAGCCCAACCCAAGCCCAATGGCCTGATAATATGCGCTTTGAGCTTGAGTATGGCATAGTAGATTCTGTTATCGCTGCAACTGACAAAACATGGCAACTCGTTGTCGTCAGCTTCAAGATGATTGGAAAATTATTTACCGGCGATGTGTCGGTGAAAAACCTTAGTGGTCCTATTTCTATTGCACAAGGCGCAGGCGCCAGTGCAAGTTACGGCTTAGTGTACTTTCTAGGGTTTATCGCGCTCATCAGCGTTAACTTAGGCATTATAAACTTAATGCCTTTGCCAGTGCTCGATGGGGGACACTTGCTGTATTACTTTATAGAAGTGATTACTGGTAAGCCTGTACCCGAAAAGGTGCAGGAAATAGGATTCAGGTTTGGCGCAGCTTTGCTGCTAATGTTGATGGGCGTAGCCTTATTCAACGATTTTGCCCGACTCTGAGCAAGGACAGACTAATAATTAGAAGTGCTCTATGAGATTTAATAAAATTTTTGCCTCGATGTTATTCGTCGGCGCGTCTTTTTCAGGGAATGGTTGGGCAGAGTCTTTCCAACCTTTTGAAGTGACCGACATCCAAGTAGAAGGTTTGCAACGAGTTGCTCTCGGTGCAGCACTATTGAGTTTACCTGTGAAAGTAGGTGACACGGTAGATGAAGTTAAATTACAGCAAGCGATTAAGAGCCTTTACGGTTCAACCAATTTTGAAAACATCAGTGTCAGTCATGAAGACGGTATACTTTATGTAACGGTTAAAGAACGTCCTACTATTAGTATTATCTCGTTTGAAGGTAATAAAGATATCAAAGACGAGCAGTTACAAGAAAGTCTTGATGGTTCTGGTGTTAAAGCTGGCGAATCACTTGATAGAACCATGTTGTCTGGCATTGAAAAAGGCCTGCAAGATTTCTATTACGGTGTGGGTAAATACGGTGCCAAAGTTGAAGCGCAAATCATCAACTTACCTCGTAACCGTGTTGAGCTTAAATTTAAGTTTACCGAAGGTTTAGCGGCTGAAATTCGTCAAATCAACGTGGTAGGTAATACCGTGTTCTCGGACTCTGAACTCATCAGTATGCTTGAGCTTAAAGACTATGTGGCATGGTGGGATTTATTTGGTGAGCGTCGCTACCAAAAGCAAAAGCTACAAGCTGACTTAGAAACCATTAAAACCTATTACCACAATCAAGGTTATATTCGCTTTGAAGTGACTTCAACACAAGTGGCGATGACACCAGACCGTAAAGGTTTGTACATCACCATCAACGTGAATGAAGGTGAAAAGTACAAGGTGAAAGAAGTTAACTTAATTGGTGACCTAATGGGTCGAGAAGAGTTAATGACATCTATTTTGCCAATTAAAGCGGGCAATATGTACAACGGTGCTGATGTGACATTCACCGAAGAAATGTACAGTAAATACCTTGGCCGCTTTGGTTATGCTTATCCAGAAGTGAAAACCTATCCTGAAATTGATGATGAAACCAAAGAAGTGGTGCTTAACATCAATGTTAAACCAGGTAAACGTGTGTATGTTCGCTCAATTAACTTCACCGGTAACACGGTTACTAAAGATGAAGTCATGCGCCGCGAATTACGCCAAATGGAAGGTGCATGGTTGAATTCTGCTCAAATTGAACAGTCTAAATTACGCCTTAACCGTTTAGGTTATTTCGAAACTGTTGATGCTGAAACCATTCAAGTACCGGGCAGTGACGATTTAGTTGATGTCGCAGTGACTGTGAAAGAACAACCATCAGGTTCGTTTAACGCAGGTGTCGGTTATGGTACTGAATCAGGCGTGAGTTTACAGTTTGGTGTTGAGCAAAATAACTTCCTTGGTACAGGTAACCAAGCAGGTTTTAGTGTCAATACTAACAAATACTCAAAAAGTGCTAACTTGTCTTATACCGACCC
>NZ_JACJFI010000161.1 GCF_014164505.1 Shewanella sp. SG41-4
GCTTGTTTAAGAATTGCTAGGATTTGGCTGTCGCTAAATTTTGATGTTTTCATGCAGAATCTCCCTGCGTATATATTACGAGAAAATTCTACTTTTGAAATCTACTATTTTTAGGGGGGATTACCCAGATATCACTTCCGTTAGGGATAAAAAGCTTGAAGACTTAACGTATTCAATCAAAGCAGATCAGCTAAATTTTTATATTCCAGCTATTGTTCACAAGCAACTGATTTCTTATCCTGAGTTTAGCCAACAGAAGTTGATGGATGGTAATGATGACTAATAAACGACAAGGGGTTGCTCTTGTCTTTTATCCTTCTAAATATTATCTATACCAACCATCAGCCAACACTTCGGCTTGCTCCAAGACTAACTTAATAGCCGCTTCTGCTGCATTTGGTGGGTATTTCCATCTACGCAGTAGTCTGCCCACTAAGTTACGCATTCTGGCTCGCACACTATCCCGCTTTTGCCAATCAACCGTTGCGGATTTGCGCAATTGTTGAGTTAACTCAATAGCTAAGCTGCGCAAGTTATCATCACCAAGTTGACGAACTGACTCTTCGTTTTCGATTAAAGCACAGTAAAAGGTAATTTCATCAACTGAAAGGTTTAGCTTATCAAGCATCTCTGCATCTCTTTCGCCCATGGAATAAGTTCTTCAATGACCTGAGCGGTTTCGATGTTTGTAGTGTCCAATAAGAACTGGCCACTACATTAGAGCATACCTAGCTTATTTCTGGATACATACGTGGTCAACAGAGACTATTAAATATACAAACGCTAGCCACACTGTTAATCACATGGTTTTTCTGCAAAATATCAATGGCTGATTATTCGATTGTTATCACCAGGCACACTCATACCCATTCAGGCTGACAATTACTCTCGCCAAAGATTATCTGACAGCCAGTTTACTGCCCACTCAGGAATATCTTTAGCAATCATTGGCCTCGCAATCGCGTACCCTTGCGCTAATACGCAGCCTAATTGCAGTAGGGCAACGCCATGTGCCATGGTCTCTACGCCCTCGGCAATGACTTCACGACCAAATGACTTAGCCAAGACCACAACACTTTCTACAATCGCCAAGTCATCAGGATCATTCAACATGTCACACACAAAGGTCTGGTCTATTTTAATCAAACTTGCCGGTAAACGTTTAAGGTAACTTAGTGAAGAATAACCGGTACCAAAGTCATCTAACGCAAAATTAACGCCAAGCGCAATACAGGCGTGCATGGTCTTTGACACCTGAAACAAATCACCTATGGCACTGGTTTCAAGCACTTCTAATTCTAAAGCGCTAGGATCAATCTCTGGGAATGAGGCTAATAACTCGGCTAAACGCGTGGCAAAATCATCACTTTGTAATTGAAGCGCACTAATATTGACACTGATAGGAATGTCCAACCCGAGGGTTTTCCATGCTTTAATTTGACTGAGTGCAGTGCTAATAACCCATTCGCCGATATCTATAATGAGAACATTATTCTCAATAACGGGTAAAAACTCATTCGGGCCGACTAAACCAAGCTCGGGGGATTGCCAACGGATCAATGCTTCAACACCAATCATCGCCCCCGTTGTCATATTAACCTTGGGTTGATAATAAAGCACAAACTCATCATTTTTTAGTGCTTTACGTATGCTTTCCAACTTCCCATGCTGAATAACCATCGCAGTGTTATGTACCGAATCAAACAAATGGTAGCGGTTCTTTCCCTGTTGCTTAGCGACATACATGGCTTGATCTGCATTACGCATAAGTTGGTCTGCATCTGCTCCGTCTTCAGGGTAGATGGCTACACCAATACTGGCAGAAACATCTAATCTGATCCCATCAATATCAACAGGATCCGATGCCGCCCGCAACATCCGCTCTAATATTGGTTCACAATCCGCCACCGAGGTGATATTTTCCATCACAGCAACAAACTCATCACCGCCAATACGCGCCAGCGTGTCTTCATTACGCAGTGCTTCTTTCATGCGAGTTGAGACCACGATTAATAATTCATCACCAATAGAATGACCGTAGCTATCATTAACTTTCTTGAATCTATCTAAATCCAAAAAAGCGACCGCGATTAATGAGTTTTGACGTTGGCTTCGTCTCATCGACTGCGTTAAGCGGTCTGCTAACAATGTACGATTAGGTAAATTCGTTAACATATCATAGTGAGCAATACGTTCTAATTGTCCCTGATGTGCTTTAATCGTGGTGATATCGTTAAATAGGGCGACGTAGTTTTGCACTACGCCAGTATCATCGAGTACTGCACTTATTGTGAGGATCTCAGGATACACCTCGCCATTCTTACGTTTGTTCCAAATTTCACCAGTCCAATGGCCTTTTTGTTGTAGAGTGGTCCACATATCAGTATAAAATTCAGGCAAGTGACTTCCTGATTGCAAAATACGTGGGTTTTTCCCTATCACGTCATCGCGTGTATAGCCGGTAATGGCAGTAAAAGCAGCATTAACCTCTATGATAACACCTGAAGTATCAGTGATGGTGATGCCTTCCCTTGCATAGGTGAATACGCTGGCAGCAAGTTTACGCACATCTTCGGATTGCTTGGCTTTGGTGATGTCTTGATACGTGCCTGACATGCGCATAGGCTTGCCATCAGTAGCCCATTCAACCACCCGACCACGATCGAGTATCCAGATCCAGGAGCCGTTCTTGTGCTGAATCCGAAATTCGGATTCTAAATTATCGATCTCATGTTTGAGACATCTATCGATCAGATTTTTAGTATGATTGACATCATCTGGATGTACCAATGTCTGCCAGATGTCGATGCTAGATGTGAGCCGATTTAGACTGTAGCCCAACATTTCGGCCAAGCGTTGATTGAATAAAATCTCTCCGGTTTGTACATTCCATTCCCAGGTGCCGATGTTGGCGGCCCAGATAACTTCTGCATAACGCTGACTTTGCTCACGAAAGTTCTTTTCAGTCTCCTCTAAGGCCATTTGGGTACGTATATTTTCAGTAACATCTTGGATCAATGATGTCACGCCAATAACGTCACCGCTCTTATTAACGATTGGTGTATTATGCCATTCACAGATAATTGTTCTGCCATCTTTTGTTATATTCTCATTGATATTGATAGAATCTTTATTACTTGTTAACAAAGATTTACAGACATTTTCAATCTCATTCCTACTATCTTCTGGCACTAATAAATCTAATAAAGAATGCCCCCGAGCATCATCGGCGGAGTATCCAAATATCGCTTCAGCTGATTTGTTTATTTCAAGACAATTTGCGTTTTGATCCCATGAAATGAAACCGAGTTGAGTATTCTGGACATGGTGTGACAGTATCGCTTCATTAGTCTGTAATTTTCTCGAGGCGTTATTGCGGTCAGTGACATCTCGAATAAACCCCATATAACCCTGAATTTGGCCATCAACATCTTTTATCACAAGTCTACTGGTTTCACCGACAATGATCCTGCCATCCTTGTGCCGGTAGTTAGCTTCATAAGGTTTGGCTTTATCGCCAGCGCTAAGGTTAAAATACATCCGACCATGTCGTTCATATTCCACATTACTTTCATAGATAATAGATGCTTTTTCTCCTATCAGTTCATCTTCACTGTACCCAAACATATCGGTAAAGGACTGATTTACAGAGAGGATAATTCTGTTTTGGCTAGCAAAAATGAACCCATCCGTAGAGCAATTAGATATTGAGGTGAACAACCTTTGGGTATTAACGGATGCTATTTTAGCTTCATCTAGAGCGCGCTGTGTTTCTTCTCGTTCATAAAGCTCTCTAGGCAACCAATGCTTTATGAGAAGCACAATAACCAGTAAACCAGCGGTAATGTTGATTAATTTGGGGATGATCAGCGAAGAGGGGGATGACAACAATTCGTTGATTGTTTTGGGTATTAGTCCATATAGAGAGTTGAAATACAAACCAAAATAGACGCTTTCAATGATGGTCCTGACAGCATCAATACTCAGGATAACAAGGAGAACGGCAACCGTTCCGCCAACAGCTCCATTAACGGCTTTTAATTGCCTCAGTTTTACCAGATAAATCCCGACAATAACCAACCATAATAGAGTTAATATCCAGTATGACATAGGTGTGATAAGTTCTAAAATATCCGCTTCCTCTCATTAAATTACTGTAAGGCGAACCCACACAGAACAATTAGAAATATGTATATAAAAATAAAAAAAGCGCATCATAGAGACACGCTTGAGTATTCATCATGAAGAGTTAAATCTTAAATTGATCAACTAGTTCTTTTAGTTGTTCTGATAAATGTGCTATTTCGCTCGTTGATGCTCTTGTTTGGTTTGCAGCAACCGCATTTTCTTCTGCAATATGTTTTACATTAATCACGTTTTCGTTAATGCTCTCTGCAACAGAGCTTTGCTGCTCGGATGCACTTGCAATCTGAATATTCATGTCATTAATGACACTAATAGCTTGAGTAATTGCCTGTAATGCACGTCCCGTCTCATTTGCTTGAGTCACACACTCTACTGCTTGAGTTCTCCCTTGCGCCATGACCTCTACCGTGCTTTGGGTTCCAGCCTGAAGCTGCTCAATCATATTTTGAATTTCTTGAGTAGACCCCTGCGTTCGCTGAGCAAGCGAGCGAACTTCATCAGCGACGACGGCAAAGCCACGTCCCTGCTCGCCTGCTCGAGCGGCCTCAATCGCTGCATTGAGTGCCAGTAAATTAGTCTGGTCGGCAATACCTCGGATAACATCCAAAATCTTGACAATATTGATGGTGGCCAGTTCGACTTCTCCCAGCTTCTCCGAAGATTCATTCACCCTATCAGCAAGCGTATTAATGGCTAAAATCGTTTTTTCAACAACCTGACTACCCAACAGTGCATCTTTGTCAGCTTCATTGGCAGCAATAGCTGCATTGGCCGCATTACTGGCAACATCATTAACGGTCGCTGCCATTTCGTTCATAGCCGTTGCCACCAAATCAGTTTCAATCTGCTGGTTTTCCACTCCCTGACTTGATTGCTCAGTTACCACCGCCAACTCTTGTGAAGCAGAAGCAAGCTCGATACTAGCACCTGATATCGTGGCAATAATATTTCTCAGGTTAGTTGCGGTGCCTTGAATAGATGCGATTAACTGACCCGTTTCATCTTGACTAGAACGGGTGACCTCAATGGTCAAGTCACCCTTGGCCAATTGGTTCGCGGCTTTTACTGCCTGGCTAATTGGACGTGTAATGGCGATAGTCAACAAATAAGCGGCAATGGAGCCCATGGCGATGGCTATAAAAGACAGAAGAAGAGTGAGATTGATACTGTTATTCGTATTCGCTTTAATCTCTGAGCCCAATATATCTTGTTCTGCCATAACAGACAGTTTTACGTCCTCTACACTTTTAGCCACCTGTGGACCAATTATATTCAGTGTATTCTCAACCAACTCATTTTTATTTTTGATTAGTTGATGAATATCACTGAGGCCACTTACATAATTCTGATGCGCCGTCAAAAAATCTGATAGAAGTGATTGATGAACTGAATTTGACATGTATTGCTTGAGCTCTGTTGCTTCTTCTAGCAGTTTGGTGTCTATCGCGTTGGTAGCCACAGTATAATCTTGCTGAAGATTAGAGTTCAGGAACTTGGACACAAATAAGCGTCCAAATAATAATTTCTGTTGGACATGAGAGGCGTGATAAACGGTTTGTGCATCATTATCATCATAGGCCGATTGAATGATTTCAGCGATAGCTTTTCCCATTACCTCACCTTGAGGAACGAGTTGGTCATTGAGGACACGGTTTTGTTGTTCCGTTAACGACACTACGCTCGAAAAAGCATTTTTATATTTGGTGATAGACAAATCGAGGCTGTCTATTATTTGCGCACGTTCTGGTTGCTGAATTTCCTTTTTACTCTGGACCAAGAAGGTATTCATTTTATCAAAATAGTCTTTATATTGAGTGAGGTTATTATCACTTTGCGTATTGAGATAACCCAGCACATTCATTCGAACCATTAACATATTAGCCTGTAAACGCCCTGAGAGATTGGTATCCCTTGCTAGGCCTTCGTATGTCGTGATCCCGTCATCGGCTTTTTTAAGTGCAAGAACACCTACAACGAGAACGATTGAAAGGAGAGCTAACACGACAAAAAAACTTAAACCTATTTTTAATCCTAATCGTAAATCCTTGAACATATGTCCGCCTAATATGTATATATTTAAATAAAGTGATGAATTTTACTTAGTAACTAACTAGGTTAGTTACTTAATACTGGTATTCACCAATGTTACAATCCAATGCACGCATTGACATGACAGAGTGTTCATACACTCTGTTAAACGTATTATTCATTACATTCTCATATATAATATAATTGCATCTTCCATACTATTAACATATCCGCTTACGAGCTTTTTATTAAAAAGTGGTATCATTTCATAAAATCAGTTAACCCACTGATACCAAAACTACTTACCATCTTATAATTGATGTCTTTTGCTACTATCGTATTTTAAAAAATACAAATATATTAAAATTTAGATTTGTCATTTATTATTGATTATTGATTATTGATTATTCTACAGAAGGTAAATAAATCATCTTCTATTATTACGCCCCCCCAACGTGGTACACGACCAAGTAGAATCTTACAATAGATATATATTAATTCACTTTCATTATTTAGTATATAATCGTGATACTTGCTTTTTTCAGTATGTGATACCGCACACTACTACCCCGCTTACATTTCAATAATTTGTGATCTCACCCTCACATTGGAACCGGTTCCAACGGGGCGAGAGCCCGAACGTTTCTTGAACAAAATCAGATCATTTATAGAGCTGGCATAGTTCGTTAAATCTTTATAGCTAGGATGGTTTCTTGTTCTTTTCTCGCAGGTCAAACGTAGAGTTCCAAAAGTAAGCACTCATGCGATTACTCTGATACAACACCTTTGGTATGTCACAGTGAATTGATACTTATGTCTTTTCTCGAATTTTACAAAAGTATTGATATGTAGAAGACATATTTTACGCATTCTTTGATCCCAAAATCATCTGGCTTTAGAGCAAATTAGTTATACCCGAGTAAGCACGATCAATCTTTTTTGCGGTATTGAGTGATAAGAATTAATAAGAAATGATTAGAAAAAGTCAGGCTATGTTGACTGGTTTCGGTGACTTGGTTGTTCATGCCAACACGTTTTATGGGGCAAAAATTTGCCAGTAATAACCCCGTTGCCTCTTTCAGATAAAGTGGCCCTAGCTTTTAGGGCCATTTAATATTAGCAATCTGTACTTTCTGAAAGTAATAGAGCATCTTCTAATTCAACACCAAGATATCTTATCGTATTGTCTACCTTTGTATGGCCTAGTAAAAGTTAAACTGCTCGAATATTCTTTGTTTTTGCATAGACAAGAGTCGCCTTGGTTCGCCTCATAGAGTGGGTTACACTGTAGCTCTAACTCATTGTTTCTATAACTTATAAAGTAGTTATTTGATTAACTGAAAGGGTATATATGTTTATTTTAAGCCATGGGTAAAACCTATATTCCATGGCTTAAAAATTGTTATTTATTAATGGTATTTGTCTTCTAAAGCAGAGTTAAAAGTGGGATGGTGACATAGCTTGAATTAAACCATTTTACTTTTAACATCTGTTTCGTATCTGAGATAGTTTCATCACTCACGTCTTTACCTGTGCCATAGTTTAACTGTGAAAATGGGTTTTTATTGATATCGATATAAACTACAAACCTGCTGCCTTTTTTAATCTGTTTACTGATTAAACGAGCTCCCTTTATGGGGAGTCTTTCTATGGTATTTGGGGTTAATAATTGACGTTGGCTTGGATCTCTTGCGTAACTAGCTCTTTGTACTACATAAGATAAGTGGACATAATCGCCATTAGGTAAAAGTTCATAGAGTCGAATGCCATAATCTACATCGTATTTGTTGATTTTAACGACTATCTCGCCTTCAAATGCACCGTTCATGATTGCATCATTCTTTAACGGCTCACTCACGAAGATAAAGCCATCATCAGTATTTAATTGCTTACGTATGAGTGGATCAGGGTAAAAATCACCAGAGGAAACAGTACGATCTTTAAAATCAACGGTTTGCACCAGGTAGCCTTGTTGCTGGGGTTTAAGTGCCGCTAATTGATAAGCCTCTTCCTGTTTTGTATCTGTTAAGAATAATGTCAAAGCCGTATTGTGCATCTTGTCTAATGAGGAGGCATGACGCCATTTATTTTCACCCACCACAAAATAGTTAATTTTATCCTTTAAAACTTTCGGCTTGTCAGCATTATTAAGCACATAGTCAAACCATGCATAGGTAATGTGTTTATAGTCGAACAATGCATTCGGGGGATTTTCAACACCATAAACTGCCGTATCACCACCGCGTTGTGAACCAAAGTGAGAGTAAGGACCTATGATTAAATAATCTTCGCTATTGGGTCTATATTTGGCATGCTCTTGTAAATAATGCAAACTTGAGCCTTGGGAGTCATTGTAGTAACAATCGAAGGCAAGCACAGGTATGTTAATTTGTGCAAAATCCTCCCTAAAGGGCACCATACTTTGCCAATATGCATCATAGCTAGGATGTTGTAACCAGCGCTGTAGTAAAGGGTTGGCTTGCCCATCTATTTGATCTATGGTGCGGTATGCCTTACCCGTTTCCCACCAAGTATTGCGCATGTTTCTAAAACGTGTGCGTCCTTCCTCATTATAAACAGTATCATCCATGGTCTTATTATTAGTGACGTGAAATGCCCATTCATAGTTAGGGTTAATGAAAATATTATTTTCCATGGGCAAACCAAAACCTGGGCCGCCCGCTGCTGAGGGGACTATAGTTTTAAGTGCTGGATGTAAGGTCTTTACCGCTGCCCATTGGGTAAAACCAGCATAGCTGCCCCCCATCATACCTACTCCACCATCGCTCCAAGCTTGTTGACTAATCCAGTCTATAACCGCATAGGCGTCTTGGGCATCGTATTCGTAAGGTATAATTGCACTTTTGCTACGATATTTACCTCTGGTATAGGCGATAACGCCAACATAACCATGGTCTACGGTTTCTTTGAGGTTAATAAGGTCTCTATCATCATTACGGGCATAGATGGTAAATTGCAAAATACTAGGTAATGGCGATGTGACTAACTTCTTCCTGACCACTATGGCTGAAATTGTGTTGCCGTCCCTGGTTTTGATCAAGACATCGCCTTGAAAAATATAACTCGTATCGAAGATTTTCGCCGCCAATAATGCGGTGTCATCTTGCGCCGATACGGCAGCTGTTACGGTGAGTGATATTAGTAAGAACAACAAGCGCATGCCTAATACTAAATGTCTCATTACTTCCCTTTTATTAAAATCAAAAGAACACTTTAAACACTTTGCGAATAAACTCAAAGCACTATAACTATGACTGTAACGTAACCGTCTAGCGAACCACACTTACTGTTTAAAATTCCAGGGTAACAAGCTATCGATATTGGGTTCTGGTTTACACAGTTCATCAAGGCAAACCATGATGTAATCAAATGGGATTAGACCATTTATTTTGGCGGTTTCCACAATACTGTAAAGGGCGGCACTGGCATGTGCACCGTTAGCCGTTTGGCTAAATAACCAATTTTTTCGGCCTATCACAAACGGTTTTACTGCACGTTCAGCTCTATTGTTATCGATGCTGAGTCGTCCATCATCCACATAACGAATGAGTTTGTGCCATTGATTAGCCAGGTAATTAGCCGCCTCAAT
>NZ_JACJFI010000162.1 GCF_014164505.1 Shewanella sp. SG41-4
AAGCTTCTAATTAAGACTTTAGAAGCTGCTCAGTGTCATAAAGCCCAGGCAAAAGTAATACTAGAGCTTTTGCCCATATCTTTAGCTCAAGAGTGCTACTTAAACGTCAAAAGTATTGAATTACGAAAATTACTTCTTCAAATCGCTCAAAATGTAACGAATGAATATATTGAGATGATAAATAGCTGCTTACACCAACTAGAAA
Organism: Shewanella sp. SG41-4; assembly: GCF_014164505.1. Taxonomy (GTDB): domain Bacteria; phylum Pseudomonadota; class Gammaproteobacteria; order Enterobacterales; family Shewanellaceae; genus Shewanella. The sequence continues at coordinate 206 of NZ_JACJFI010000162.1, forward strand.
TGTCTAAAGTCAAAGTTTGGAATGAAGTAGAAAGAATTTGTGAAGACGAATATAAAAGTGAATTTGAACGCACTGACTGTAATTACCTCAAAAGCTAACTATGGTCAAAAATTTACATGAGACATCGGAGATGTTCACACTTTAACCAACAAATTTGATAATAAATCTGGAAAATGATATGTTGATATTTACATTTTTAGGAAAAGTGACCGATAAATATCATTTTTCTGGAAAACACACACACGCCTTGTTGTTAAAGGCTTTACAGAAATCTTCCAGATTCCACGTGTGGTAGTATGCATTTACTATGAGATAAGTATTTAATACTTATCAAACCGTAAGCACTTAATAAGCGTTTACGGTTTTTTTATGCCTGTTATTTACTAGCGTAGCATTGAGCAAAACCCATCAACACATTTTGAAGGCGGTAATACCGATAATCCCCCACAACTAACCGCGTACCACTTTTATGATTATAGCAAACAACCCTAGACGACCGTTCTACTTTAGGTTTGTAAACTGCCATCTGCAATGTTAATTACATTGGCTTGATGCGTCTGATAAGTGCTTAGTGAGTTTCAGTACCTCAGCAGCGGTTTTGCCTAATGTGTAACGCCCAGATATGGCATGATTATGGTTATAGTCATACAACCAATTCGCCAATTGTTGATTGAGCTCTAACAACGAACTTGCTTTGTTTTCTTTCAAGAATGGCTCATAAAACTCATGGTAACTCAGATCTTGAAAACGAGCTGCAAGGCCATTTACAACAGGGCCATTGTACGCTCTCATTTGAATGTGATTAATATTATGGGCAGATAAAACATCACTAAACTGTTGGCTTTTTTTGCCGAAAAACTCACTGCCTCTGTCGGTTAAAATTGTATTGATATTAAGCCCGTGGGTAGTGGCATACCAAGGTAAAACTGTTTGTTCAAGAAACTCAGCGGCTGATGCAGAATCACGATTAGGCATTACCACCGCTATCGCAAACTGACTATAACCATCAACAAAGGTATGTTGATATAACTGTCCTAATGGGTTTATAACGCCCAAATCAAAGGTGTCTTGTACACAGATATCACCCGGATAAAGACACTCAAAGGTGGGATCATTCGATTCGAGTTGATACAATTTTTCAATGCGATCTTGATCCGATAGAGTTAAATTATTGTCTTGTTTTAGCTTGCTATGTAATGCCAATAATCGATTTTTCTTGGTTTCTAAATTATGCCTAACCCAAATAGTGCGTACACCACTGGCAGAAATAGCGCAGCCTCGGGCTGTCAACAACTCTGCGACTTTTGCTTGACCATAATTAGGGTAATCAAGTGCTATCTCAATAACTTGGTCTTCTACAACTTGTGAAACTCTATTTTTTAATGCCGGTTTTCTTCGAGATAAGTTCTTTAAACCACGTTCACCAGCCGTTTCATATTGTTTTTTGAAACGATAATAACTGTCACGGCTATAGCCCATGATGCCGCACGCTTTGCTTATGCTGCCAAGCTCCGTGGCTAATTGCAGTAGCGCCAATTTACTTCGAATTTCATTTTTGTTTGCGCTCATTTTTAGTACTCAATACTATTGTCTTTCGATTTGAAGGCTACCAAAACACCCCATTGGGAGTATAACCTAACCATCTAAACCACGTTTCACCCAAGACGATGCACACACCCCAAGCAATAACCAACATGGTAAAGCCAAATTTAAACGTGTCACTTAAACTATAATGGTCGGTGGAATAAAGCAGTAAAGCCGGCTTACTATTAAAAGGTAAAACATAAACATGCTCTATTTGGAGTGCTACAGGTAACGCCAAGCTCATAATAGGAAAATCAAAACGTTGGGCTACCCCAATCGCTATAGGGATAAATAGCATCGTTCGCATCGTTTTTGATTGAAATATCACCGAACTAAACAACATTGCACCCGTTAACACTATATAGAAAACGCTGAAGGGTGTATTTTCATCTAAACCAAAATATTCTAGACCAAAATTGACTGCCAAATTAGGTAAATCAGTTTGTTTAAATCCTGCTCCCAAAGTGTATGCACCCGCAGAAAAAAGTAATAAGTGCCATGGCACATCTACCTGGTTCCAGTTCACCACACCAACCCGAGGCAGTAATGCCACAATGGCGCCAATAAATGCAACCGCGGTAGCACTGACACCGTGATACCTATCGGTTGCCCAAAATATCAAAATAGTCACAAAAATCACAATAGATTTAATTTCGACAAATGATATTCGGCCCATCTTATTCAGCTCTTGCTGTAAACGATCCATTCCCCCCTCAATTTGCGGTAAGCGCTCCTCAGGCGACAATGGGAAAAATATCTTTGTCGCAACAAACCAACCAATAATAACCATGCAAATTACCACGGGCATCGAAATAATCATCCAGTCGGCAAAATAGAAACTGCCACCAATAGCACCGGCGATTAAACTCGCGGCCAATAAGTTTGCACCAGAGCCTGTTACAAAAGCGCCGGCACATAAGTTAATTTGCAGTAGGTTTTGCAGCACTAAGTTGCGCCCAAAATTATTTTTATTGTCACCACCTCGAGCACCATACACCGCGGCTATGACCATAAAAATTGGCATTAGAATGGCGGCTTTTGCTGTGGTGGCAGAAATAAAGGCCGACAAAACCAGGTTAATTAGCATAAAACTGTAAAAGATGGGGGTTGCACTTGTCCCAAAACGACAGATAAACCATAACGCAAAGCGCTTAGCCACACCTGTAGTGGCCAACATAGAAGCCAAAATAAACGATAAAATATTAAGCCACATTATCGGATGACCTAATTGCGCATATGCGACCTTTTCGGGTAATACTCCCGTTAGCACTAATGCAATAATCACCATCAATGACGTTAAATAATTCGGTATCGCTTCTGTTATCCAGAGAATAATGGCGGCACAAAAAATCGCAAACATTGCCTGACCATGCCAGCTAAACAATACTTCTCCAGCTTGATCAAAATGTTCTACCGCTGTTTTGCTTAGCGTAGAGCTATCAATATTCACTAAGAACGGCATGGGGTCCGCGATGAGTAAAAATACAAATACAGCAAGTGCAACCCAAGCTCCTATGCGCGCTAACCATTGTTCAACGGTGCTTTTATTTCTAATTGGCAGCTTTTCCATTCGATATTGATTCATATCCAGTGGGTCTGTCGCTGAAGGAGTTTCCTTGGTCATGTTGTTTACCTTACGATGCTATGCGACTGCTGAATAAACATTACTCGTAAAAGTATCAATGAAATTCGATCTAGATCAACGAAATCACAAACTAGTTTCAATTAAATATTTACACAAAATAAACAACGTAACCTCATGTAAAAATATTTACTATTAAATCAATCGATAACTGCAAAAAATATTATCATAGCAAATTAACTATGTAAGATTAGATTGGAACTTATTGGTAACAACATTGATCTAGATCTGTTTTTTTATTGTCTCTGGAGAGTATCGTGACGATTGAGCTTCATCCGAATATTACGGCAACATAAAAGGACTGACTCATGTCTGAATTAACCATCGGTGAAACATCTAAACCTCGCTTTGAATTTCGGACCTTCGGGCAAAACTTTACCGAAGCATCCTATCGTATGGCGCGTTTATCGTTACCTGTTCCAGAAAAGCTTTGGTGCCGAGAAAGTGACGAAATTTATATCATCTCCAGCACCAATGATTTGAACAATACCAAAATCCGCGACGGTAAAATGGATATAAAATCCTATGTGCAAACGGTCAATGGCTTAGAGCAATGGGACCCAAAACTTAAAGCGGTATTTCCATTGAGTAAAACACTGCTGATTGAAGAAATATTCCCCGCGTTTATGGTTGATTTACCCTCATTAACCCAAGACAGTTATTGTTTAGAAGACTTCCTTATTGTTATCGAAAACCACCCAGACTTACAGGCAGTCAACATCCATAAACAGCGCTACGCCTATATGGTTAATGATACAATTTGTGAGTTGGCAAACGTGCTCGTTAATGGCGCGCGAATTGTCAGTATCAACAGCGAATCAACTCAAATAGAAGATATACAAAAAACCATTAGCGATTTAAAGCTAACCGGAGTTGAGAATATCAATTACTTGCAAGCGATCAAACGCGTTATTGGGATGAAAAACTTACCCCTAGCTAACTAACATTAATGAGTCCGACGGTTACTCAAGTTGGTTTGCCAATATAAAGGATTTGCATCATGGCTCAAGAAATCGAACGTAAATATTTAGTCAAAAGCGATTTATTTAAATCGCAGGCTGTTGGTTCAGTCCGCATCATTCAAGGCTATTTATCGAGTGTGCCTGAACGGACTGTCCGAGTTAGAGTGAAAGGTGATAAAGGTTTTTTAACCATTAAAGGCATTGGTAATGAGTCTGGGGCTTCCCGCTATGAATGGGAAAGTGAAATCTCAGTCGCTGAAGCACAGGATCTACTCAAAATTTGTGAGCCTGGTGTTATTGATAAAACACGCTACTTAGTCGAGTTTGAGAATCACACTTTCGAAGTTGATGAGTTTTACCAGCAAAATCAAGGTTTGGTGGTTGCAGAGGTAGAGCTTACTGATGAAGCACAAAAAGTACACAAGCCCAGCTGGTTAGGTAAAGAAGTAACGGGTGACAGACGCTATTACAACTCAATGCTAATGAAGCAGCCTTTTACCTCTTGGTAATTGAACGGATAATTTGAACCGATAAATTGAAGCCTGCGCAGGTAAAGCATGCTTCATTTCCCTCAATCTATTTGCTCATCATGATAACAACATCAAACGACGGCATTAGCTCGTCACATCAATAACAAAATACCCCATTGATTCAATAGCTTATAAAACAGATTGTTAATGACATCTTTAATTTATCTCATCATAAAAATGAATGGGATAAATCATATTACCTCGCCGTTTTAATGCAACATTCATTTATTTAAAATCCATCTTTAAAAAAATTAAGTTCTTATATAAACAGACACAAAGTAAAACAAAAGCATTACTTAACCCATCAAACCCTTGTCAATATTGTTTTAAAAATGCACTAAAAATCAATTTATCGATATACATAACGTGTCAATTATTCGATTACAATATGACCATAACCACATTTAAGTACAATCTGCTCGATAATCTACTCGACAATCTAAAATTGACATTAAAAACAATTAAATCAATTAATTAAATTGAGACACATTGTTCCTGCCTGCTTATCTTTTATTGATAATACCATTAAGTTGCATTTCTATTTTTTTCTACAAAAATTCTTGTTCACCAACCAGAAACGACAAACAAACAAAAAATAAACAAATTGTAAGATTTAGTCAAGATTAGTTGATGGCGATCATATTTTAATCACAATAATAGTCATATTCTTAAACAACTAGATTGAGTGGATTTAACACTTCGTTAAATAATAATAAATATTCAAAGGATGACTATTATGACTACCAAAACAGTATTCTCTATCTCAAGCCTTGCGCTGGCAATTTCAGTTGCGCTTTTGTGTTTTCCCTCAAGTGTAATTGCAGCTGACTCCGACAAAATTATCGAACTAGAGCGGCGATTAGATGCCCTTGAAAGAGAGCTAATTGAAGCAAAAGATGCAGCAAATAAAGTCGATCGAATTAAGTTTTCAAAAAGCAGTCCAACCCCAGAATTGATATCTAAAGATGGCAGTTCAACCCTTGAATTTACCGGTCGTTTTCAAGCTGATTATGTCAGTGCTGATGAACTATACACGGGTAACAAATTCACTTATGAAGATAAATTTAACGATGCTAGCTTACGTCGTATCCGGTTTGGTATTGAAGGTTATTTTTCAAATGTATGGAAATATGCCCTCGAATTTGATTTTGACGGAATATCGGACGTTGAAATAAAAGATGCCAATGTTAGCTATAGAGGTTGGGACAATAATGAGTTAACCATTGGTTTTCAAAAATTTGGCTATGGATTAGAAGCAACAGGAAGCTCAAAAAACTTGGCGTTTTTAGAGCGAGCATCAACGGATACATTCTCTCCAGAGCGTGGTATCGGTATTGAGTGGGGTTATATTGCCAACAATTATAACCTCAAAGTTGGCTATGGGATGAACGCCGGATTCGACGATGACGACCAAAATTTCCAACAAGATATTTTCAATGCAAGATTCACCGCAGCCCCCATCAATAATAATGTCCATCTGTTACATTTAGGCGCAAGTGCGCTTTACACCTCGAACAATGATGCCGTATTAGAAACACGTTACCGTGCTCGCCCAAGCAGCAAGCCAGCAGGTCGAATTATCGACACTGGTAAATTTGATGCAGACTCAACTCAACATTATGGTATTGAAGCGGCTTATCAACGTAACAATCTGCTCTTGCAAGCAGAATACATGATGGCAAAAGCTGACCAAGTCGATGACTCAACAATTACTGTCGATAGCTATTATGCTCAAGCCGTGTACACCTTAACTGGTGAAAGCTGGCAATACAGTAACAAAAAAGGCACCTTTAAAGCGATCAGCCCTGCAAGTGCCATTTCTGCTGGAGGTTATGGAGCTTGGGAGCTTGCAGTTAGGTATGACCATGCAAACTTTGATGATACTGACTCAGATATTATCGGCGGCAAAAAAACAGATTACATCTTAGGAGTGAATTGGTATTTAGAAAATAACCTAAAAACTCAACTTAACTATGTCCATACCAAAGCAGATTATAAAGAAGCTTATGTCGACATTGATGGCGTCACGCGATACGACCAAGATGGGAATATCATCCAAGCTCGTGTGCAGTTTGCTTTTTAGGAGATAGTGAAAATGAAAACTCATTTACTTGTTATCGGCTTAGTTAGTTTATGCCTTCATAGCGGTGCTTATGCACTTTCACCGAACCAATTTACGTCTTTGGAATACCACGTCAATACCGGACTGGCTAGCACATTACCTTATGCTGCAGATCAGCTGACGCCTGATTTTACAAAAGCATTTGGTTTTATCGCTCTCGAAGATGAGCTAAGCATAAAACTGGTCACATTTATTGATACACCCAATCGTGATTTTAATGCTAAACACATTAATATTCGTGTTCGAGAAAATGTGACTACACCACGTAAAAGCAAAATTACCATAAAATTACGCGACGATAATCCTGAAGCGTTCGGCGAACTGAGTGGTTACAAAAAGGCTGAAGTTGATTATACCGAGGGTAAAGCAGCTTATAGTGTCAGTTACGATCTGCCCTATTCTCCCAATGACATCGACATACAGCACGTTAATATCGCTACGGTATTTGACATCATAAAACGCAATCAAGCGATGTGGAATATCGTCAGTGATATTTACAACCAACATAAGCAAGATTTAATTCAAACCGAGGTAATGCGGACTCATGCTTGGGAAGGATTTGTTAAAGATAAGCGTTTTAACGATGTTGAAATGGAGTTCCAAATTTGGACCCCCTACTACCGTAAACCTCGGATTACTTTCGCTGAGTTTTCATTTAAAGGTAGCGCCGGCGATAAAGCGCGACTGGATGAAGCATATCAATATGTTGATCAGCAGGTTAAAGCTGTTGGGTTTGATTCTGGTCACCAAGGGTCTAAAACTAACTCTACTTTCACCATTACAGAAGCATTTAATCAATAGCGTTCCTCAGTAGGTCAAATAACCAAACCGTTTATTTGACCTACGTTTCGGCTTCCTTCCCATACGGTTAAGGAGATGCCAATGTTTGGTTTTTCTCGAATCACCACTCTTCTCTCGCAAAGTCGCTCGACTGAAACTAAGGTCTATTTATTTTTTGACCAAGTCACATTGTCACATCATAAATCAGTGCAAATGTGGAAAAGTTACTTCGCATATGGCCCTAGGAGCCCTGAATTTGAGCATACGTTAGATGAACTGCAGTCAATTGAGCATCAAGCTGATTTATTGAAAAGAGAAATCGAGCAGATTCTCTATCTTAAAACCCTGATCCCAGACTTACGCTCTGATGTGGCTTCATTAATAAACCTTGCCGATCGGCTTATCAATAAGCAAGACATCATAGGGTTACACCTAAAAATTGAGCAACCGATTATTCCGCCAGAAATTGAAGAGGATCTGTTAAGGTTATTGAAGGCGGTAGGTGAAACCATCGATCACACCGTGTTATGTGCTCGCAGTTTTTTTACCGATTTACAACGGGTACAGGAATACCACACTAAGGTTATCGCTTTTGAAAGCGAAGCTGACCGGCTTTGCACCAAAACAAAAATAAACCTATTTGACACAGACTTAGATCTCATCAATAAGGTTCAGTTGCGCTACTTTATTGACCGTATTGACGAAGTTGCCAATCTATCTGAAGACATCTGTGATCGCATTGCAATCTTCACTCTGAAGCGGGCGCAATAAGGAACGGATGCATGGATATTGCAATTTGGGTGTTTCTTTCAAGTGGCTTGTTTCTTGGTTGGTCATTAGGCGCTAATGATGCTGCCAATGTTTTTGGCACTGCGGTTGGCGCCAAAATGCTCAAATTTTCAACTGCGGCGATTATTTGTTCCATTATGCTTATTTTAGGCTCAGTCATTAGTGGCGCAGGTGCATCACATACGTTGGGCGCATTAGGCAAGGTATCGGCCATGGGTGGTGCATTTACTGTTGCGCTCTCTGCTGCTACAACGGTTTATTTTATGACAAAATCCGGATTACCCGTGTCAACGAGTCAAGCCATTGTGGGTGCTATTATTGGTTGGAATTTATTTAGCGACATGGTAACAGACTCAAACGTACTCACAAAAATTTTAACCACTTGGATTATGTGCCCTATTCTTGCTGCGGTGGTGGCAATCATCTTATATAAGTGTGTCACATTTTTGCTGCACACACTGAGGCCAGGGCTGTTTCAACTAGATAACTGGACTCGCATTGGATTAATCTTTGCTGGGGCGTTTGGCTCATACAGTCTAGGCGCAAATAATATTGCGAATGTGATGGGGGTGTTTGTTCCGAGTACGCCGCTAGATCCACTGCATATTGCAGGGGTTGAATTTAGCGCTTCAATGCAATTATTTTTTATTGGGGCGATTGCGATTAGTGTTGGTGTATTCACCTACTCTAAAAAAGTCATGCTCACTGTGGGGGATAATTTAATCACCATGACCCCAATCAGCGCTTGGGTTGTTGTCATGGCTCACTCAACTGTACTGTTTATATTTTCTTCGCAATCACTTTCAGATGCGTTTACCAATATCGGATTACCTTCAATCCCACTTGTTCCTGTATCAAGTTCGCAAGCCCTTATTGGTGCGGTCATTGGCATTGCCATATTAAAACGTCTACCGGTGCAATTTGCTGTATTACTTAGAATTTTTATGGGTTGGGTTATCACCCCAATTATGTCGGCTATCTCGTGTTTCATCGGTCTTTTTATTGTGCAAAACCTGTTTAATCAAGTCGTGGTGTAACTCTATTAAGCCTGCAAAGCTTAGTCCTATAGTTAACCTATCGTGCTTAACTTATCGAACTTAACCTATCGCTTAATATATCGCTTAATA
>NZ_JACJFI010000163.1 GCF_014164505.1 Shewanella sp. SG41-4
CCCCAATAGCTTTGCCATCTTCAAGCCAATCGTATGTTCGTAGCCAAATCCGGCCTTTATTCTCTATAGCATGGGCAGCATTAACCATTAAGTTAATCAGTACTTGTAATAATTGAGGTCGGTTAACTTCAACAGAACCTGTAGCTGTGAACTCCTTGATCAACTTCACTTCTTGTTGCTCAATAGAGTGGCGAGCTAATAACAGCATTTCTTCAACAATTGGCGTCACAGGTTGTAATGTTATCGGCGCATTAAACTCACCAGGACGGCTATATTGCAGCAGACTACGGATGATAGTCGTTATCCGACCGACCTGTTGAATAACCAATTCAATTTCTTCTTCGACTATTGCAGCATTGTCACCAAGCTCGTATTTTAATAGCTCCATGTTCCCCAAGATAACAGCAGTAGGGTTATTTATTTCGTGGGCTATACCTGCGATCAACTCGCCTAGTGCGGTGAGTTTTTCGTTAGTCACGAGTTGCTGTCTGGTGGCATGCAATAACGCAACATTGCGTTCGAGCTCTTCTGTTTTATCTTGCAAGCTGCGGGTACGTTGTTCTACTTTAATTTCTAGCTGCTCTGCTGCCGCTTGAATTTGAGCATTACGCCGCTGCAACTGATCTAACATTCGGTCAAATTGCTCGGCCAAATGCGCTAACTCGTTATCGCCATTCATGTCTAATTTACCAATTCTGATATTTCGACCTGACTGAACTGCGGTAACAACCTGGTGAATATATTCAATAGGTTGAAGTAAGCTATTTGCGCCGCGATAAACCAAAAATCCTGAAATCAATAACACGAAAACTAAAATGGTGCCGAGTTCGATTATATTGAGTAAATAATTATGTAAAAAAGGCGACTCAGAAAAACCCACATACACCATCCCAATCCTTTTACCTCGCACATCAAGTAAAGGTAGGTAACCGGAGATATACCAATCATTAAGGACAAAAGCACGATTTATCCACGTTTCGCCTTCAATGAGTACTTGCTGATAAACTTCATCTGACACTAAGGTACCCAATGCTCTATTGGGTTTGTTATTGTCTTTTGGAAACAACTCCATCGGCACGTTGGTGCTAATGCGAATATTATCTAAAAAAAGGGTTACTGTACCGATTGAACGTTCAGGCAGTGTACCTTTACCGTATACTAAGTCACGAATAGTATCGACTATGTCGGTATTGTGGTTAAACAACATTCCGCCATCTAAATACCAAAACACATTTCCCGACCGGTCGGCTATTGGCAGTAGCGTTCGACTTAATAAACCACGGGTTTCCATGCTTTGCTTAGGATTTTTTGCATGCAATGTCGGAATTAGCGTTATTTGAGCTTGTTTTGCTAAACTTGAGTTGATTCTTTCGAGACGTTTGGCAGGCACGACCATTAAACCCGAAAAAACTTTCTGTTTAGTTTGGTGTAACATCAAACGTAAATCAGGATCTCCAGCGGCATCGGCAACACTAATTAAACGTAAAAAGTCTAATCCTAATTCTTTTTGCTGCTCTACCAATAGAATATTTAACGCACTAATCGCACTCGGATTAGGTTGTTGCTCGCTGTGTTTAAGTAACCTAAATGCATGTTGAAAATCCCATGATTTACTTATCGAGTCGAGCTTATCTTGTTGGCGTTCCTGCACTTGCACTAAGGTACTATTAGCCACAATCAAGTCAGCCTTTACCTTCATAAACAATTGGTTGCCTGTGTATATCACATTCCAATAAATGGTAATAAATACCAAGCTAACTAAGGTTAATAAAATAGGTAATGATGTCAAAAACAAAATTCGATAACGTACTTTGGCCTGCATTTGCTGCCAACTAAGACCGAAAACTCGCGTAAAAATACCAGTAGAGTGCACCACTTTTATTCTTCCTCAAGACCTTGTTTATCGTTGGTTAGCCAATCTTTAAATTTTCTGTCTAAGGTTTTTCGAGACACACCTAAATCTCGCGCTGCAGCAGATTTATTACCACTATGGCTATCGACCACTTTGGTGACATGTTGTTTTTCAACTTCTTTTAATGGCCAATTTAGCGGGTAGCCCATCGCATCATTAATGGTAACTGACACCGGTTTTTTCCAATATTCAGCAGGCGGTTTACCTAATAAAATGCAACGTTCAATCATATTACGTAGCTCTCGAATGTTACCAGGCCAATCATGCTGTTGAAGCACTTGTAAGTCTTCATGGCTCCAAATAACATTTTTAATACCCAGCTCTTGTGATAACTGCAAGGTAAAATAATGAGTAAGCTCAACAACATCTTCTGGCCGAGAGCGCAAAGATGGGATAACAATATTCAATACATTCAAGCGATAAAATAAGTCACGACTAAAACGACCCGCTTCAACCTCATCAATTAATAAACGATTAGTGGCTGCAATAACGCGCACATTTATGTCGATTTCTTTTTCACTTCCGACAGGACGGATAGCACGTTGCTCAAGCACTCTCAGTAATGCAGTTTGCATGTTCATCGGCATTTCGCCAATTTCGTCTAGAAATATCGTGCCACCAGAGGCATAACTAAATAACCCTTCACGATTACCTTTAGCCCCGGTAAATGCGCCCGCTGTATGGCCAAATAGTTCACTGGCTAATAATTCTGGGGCAATGGCACCACAGTTTACGGGAACAAATGCACCACTTCGGCCACTTTGTTGATGTAATTGTCTGGCCACCAGCTCTTTGCCTGTGCCAGATTCGCCTTCAATTAACACTACTGCGTTTGTCGGTGCGATGCGTTCGATGACTTCTTTTACATCGCGGATGGCTTCACTGTTACCGATAATGGTGGATGACTGCCCATGCGACAACTCACGCTTTAACATAAAGTTTTCACGCTTTAGTAATCGTTTCTCGATACAGCGGTCAACGGCAGTTATCATTTGTTCTAAATGAAACGGTTTCATGATGAAATCAGAGGCACCAGCACGTAATGCTTTGATTGCCACGTCCATGTCTGCATAACCGGTCATAAAAATGATATCTGATTGACGGTCGGGATCATCTAACGCTTCATGCCATTCGATACCAGAGCGGTCGGGCAATCTAATATCGACAATCAATAAATCGAAGTGGCCATGACTGCGCAACTCTTCTGCTTGGGCTATTGTGGAGGCGGTTTCTACCAAGGCAAACTTTTTTGCCAAGGCTTTCATCAAAAAACTACGCATACCGGGCTCATCATCAACGATAAGAACCGACATAGTAGTCTTGCTTACTGGGGAGATATGTTCATCTGGACTCATAAATGGACTCTTATTTGGACATTTTGACGCGTTTTTTAACACTGTATCATCGAAATCACATCACTTGGTCACTATGAACCACAGAAAAGTGATCGTGGGACAATTTGTCTAACATAAATGATTAAAGCTTGGGAGCAAGTTCACAGTTTCGATTTTATGCGTGAACTGTATTTGCATTAACACTGCTTGGCATCTAACTTGCTTATTGCATTGGTAATTAAGCAAAACGGCTTAATGTTTTGTACAAGTATTCAGTATAAACATCATGATTGTTAATATATCAAGGAGCGGTAATGTTAAAACTCAAAGCAAGCGTTAGTATTCTGTTGGCGGCATCTGTACTCAGCGGAGCAATGTTCAGCCAAACTGCACTCGCAAATGAAGTGATCAAGTTAGCGACCACAACCAGTACTGAAAACTCAGGATTACTTGGGGCGCTGTTACCAAAATTTGAAGCGGAATCAGGCTATAGTGTACAAGTGATTGCTACGGGTACAGGTAAAGCATTGAAGCTTGCAAGTCAGGGAGATGTTGACGTTGTTATGACTCATGCTCCAGCGGCCGAAGCTAAGTTTGTGGCTGACGGTGACGGCATTGAGCCTCGCGGTATTATGGAAAATGATTTCATTGTATTAGGGCCTAAAAATGATCCTGCTGGGCTCAAGTCGAGCAAAGATGCCACTGAAGCATTTAGCAAAATAGCTCATAAACCAAGTAAATTTATTTCTCGTGGTGATAACTCTGGTACTAATATGAAAGAGTTAGCCATTTGGAAAGATGCAGGCGTTAAACCTGAATTTGCTGGCTATACCTCAGTTGGCCAAGGCATGGGTAAAACCTTATTAATGGCCAATGAGTTTCAGGCTTATACCTTAGCGGATCGCGGTACGTTTATTGCTTATAAAGCTAAGCTAGACCTTAATATTAGTTTTGAAGGTGGCGCGGAATTAGCTAACCCTTACCAAATTATTTTGATCAACCCTACAAAATACCCAGACTTGAATCATAAAGGGGCAAGAGCATTAAGCGATTGGTTTATCAGCCCAGCAACACAAACTATGCTCAATAATTATAAAGTGCAAGGAGAGCAATTGTTTAAGGCAACCTATAAAAAATGAGTGACGGCTGGTTAGCCCTATTGCAGCAAGCATTTAGCTTGCTGCTATCTTTTGACCCACATGTATGGGCAATTATTAACATCTCTTTTTCGGTGTCTTTTGCCGCGCTATTGATCACCATCATTCCGTCGATGATGTTAGGTTTTATCCTCGCATTTAGTCATTTTAGAGGCCGCTGGATTGTCACTAACTTAGTGCAAACATTGCAATCTATTCCCACTGTAGTGATTGGTTTATTAGTGTATTTATTGTTAACTCGCAATGGTGTCTTAGGCGATTTAAAGTGGCTATTCACCCAAAAAGGAATGATTTTAGGCCAGATGTTAATTTGTGCTCCAGTATTAATCGCATTGTCACAGGCCGCTTTTGCCAGTGTAGATCGTAGAGCGTGGGAAACATCTCGTACATTAGGAGCCTCATGGCTACGCGCGGTTTGGACCTTATGTCGTGAACTACGAGGCCCCTTACTGCTCGCCATTATCGCAGCGTTTAGTCGCATTTTAACTGAAGTGGGTTGCTCTATGATGGTTGGTGGCAATATTATGAATGTCACCCGTAATATCCCCACGGCAATAGCACTTGAAACGAGTAAAGGCGATTTTGCACAAGCTATCGCGCTAGGATTAGTCTTATTAATATTAGCGGTAGTGTTAAACTTCATCTTAGGTTCATTGCGAGGCAAAGCCCTCCCAAGGAGTCATTAAGATGACATTATCACATGGCTCTGACACTTCTTTAGCCAGTATTCATGCTACAAATCTACTGATATCTTTTAATCAGCAGATACTCTTTAGCGCAGACAATTTGCATTTTAGTCAAGGTGATGTCATTTACCTGCAAGGTGACAATGGTTCGGGTAAATCGACCTTAATGAAACTCCTCGCGGGATTAATTAAACCAAATCAAGGTAAGATCACCAGCCAGGGGTTTGCGCCTCAAACGTGGTGGCGACCGTCATCTCTTTTAGGTAAAGCGGTTTATTTGCATCAACATCCATATCTTTTTGAAGGCTCAGTAAAGTACAACTTAACCTACGCCTTAGATCAGCGGGCTTTATCGCCAGAACAACGTAAGAAACGGATTAAACAAGCCATTCATATGGCTCAACTCACCGATTTACTGAATCATAATGCCAGCGACCTGTCGGGTGGTGAGCGACAGCGTCTTGCCATTGCCAGAGCTTGGATTGCACAACCTAAATTATTAATGCTTGATGAACCGATTTCGAATATGGACAAACACTCACAGCGCTTGGTTCTCGCGATGATTAATCAACTAAAACAAGACGGCACAGGACTGCTAATTAGCAGCCATCAAACTTGTGGCCTGACCGCGTTGTGTCAACAACATTGGCATATAAAGCAGCGCACAATTCATACCAGTATTCATGTACCTCAAACAGATGATTTACATGATACCCACACAACGGAATTACATTATGGCACCACAAATTGATGCGGTGATTTTAGCTGGCGGCATGGCAAGACGGATGGGCGGCAATGACAAAGGCTTAGTCGATCTCAATGGCCAAGCGATGATTTGTCATACTATTGATAAGCTGTCGACTCAAGTGGATCAGATCCTGATTAACGCCAATCGAAACCAGGCTCAATATGAGCAATGGGGTTACACCGTTTTCAGCGATCAAGACAGCGGCTATTTAGGCCCTTTAGCTGGAATGGTTACAGCCTTAAAACAGACTCAAGCTGATTATTTACTGGTGGTCCCTTGTGACTGTCCTATGTTGCCAACCGACTTAACCGCAAGATTATTAGCTGCATTAGAGCAACAACAGGCCGACCTTGCTGTTGCCAGTGATGGTGAGTATGAGCAACCCGTAGTGTTATTGCTAAAACCACATCTAGCAGCATCGATGCAGGCTTTTTTAGATGCAGGAGAGCGCAAAATTGATTTTTGGTACCGCCAACATAAAGTGGCAGTAGAAAGTTTTGCCGACCAACCCAATGCATTCGTTAACATTAATACACCAGAACAAAAACAGCAGTTAGCAGCGCAAATTGCCAAGTAATTCAGTAGAGGTACTTCATGACAGCATTATTTTCTAACCCATTGCCTATTCCCGTTTTAGGGTTTTGTGCATACAGTGGCACGGGTAAAACCACTCTACTTAAACAGCTTATTCCTGCCTTAATTGAACGCGGTTTACGTTTAGCCGTTATTAAGCATGCACATCATAATTTTGATGTTGATGTTCCGGGTAAAGACAGTTTCGAAATGCGCAAAGCTGGGGCAAGGCAAGTATTGGTGGCGTCTCATGTACGCTGGGCATTAATGACTGAAGACCCTGTCGATGACGACCCACAATTACAACATTTACTGCGTCAAATTGAAGCAGACAAAGTCGATATCGTACTGGTAGAAGGCTTTAAGAAGCTGGCATTACCTAAAATTGAATTACACCGCGCAGCACACAATAAACCTTTGATTCATATACATGATGACAATATCGTTGCGATTGCCTGTTGTGATGAAACTACAGTACCTGATTCATTAACGCGCTTAGATTTAAACAACGTGGCGCAAATTGCTGATTTTGTACAACACTATCAACAAAATTGGCAGGCAGAAGAGGTCAGCTTGCCGATTGATGCGAGCAAAGCAGCTCAAATGGACGATACCGAAAACAGTCCAAACGCTATTAGTGTATCCCAAGGCATTGCGGCGGTGTTAAGCCAAGTGACCCCTATTGTGGACACTGAATTAGTCAGTCTTTTCGATATTGATAATCGCGTACTGGCACATGATATTATTTCTGAAATAAACGTACCTCAACAAACTAACTCAGCAATGGACGGTTATGCCTTTGCGTTTAGTAACTTATCTAATAAGCCTCTTAAAGTTGTGGCTGAAGTATTAGCAGGACATCATTACCCCAATATGCTGCAAGACGGCGAAGCCGTGCGCATTATGACCGGAGCAACAGTGCCAAAAGGCGCTGACACCATTCAGCCACGAGAGCTAGCAAACGAACAAGATAACCTGTTAACCCTTCTTGAGCATGAGCACATCGTTAAAGGTCAGCATGTACGTCTGGCGGGTGAAGATATTGCTAGCGGTGACGTCGCTTTAGCGGCAGGAAAACGCTTAGGTGCTGCTGAACTAGGCCTACTAGCATCACTTGGATTTGATCGACTACCTTTGTTTAAGCGCCCAACCGTTGCGGTATTTTCAACTGGTGATGAAGTTAGCCAACCTGGTCAAACACTCAAACCAAACTGCATTTATGACTCAAACCGCTATACCGTATTATCGATGGCTAAAAAGCTCGGTTGTCAGGTTATCGATTTAGGCATTATTGAAGATGATGAACACATACTCACCGCGACGTTACGCAGTGCGGCAGAGCAAGCAGATATCGTCATCAGCTCTGGCGGCGTATCTGTGGGTAATGCCGATTACATTAAAACGGCACTCGCCAATGTGGGCAACACTCAATTTTGGCGAATTAACATGCGACCAGGTCGCCCTCTCGCAGTAGGGAATATTGACCAAAGCCTATTTTTTGGCTTACCGGGTAATCCTGTCGCAGTTATGGTGGCATTTTTACAGTTTGTGCAACCTGCTATTCGTAAATTGGCTGGCGAACTTCACTGGCAGCCACAATTTATTCCAGCCATTGCCCAGCATGCATTACGCAGTAAAACGGGGCGTACTGAATTTTTACGCGGTATTTATACTATTGGCTCAGATGGCCGAATCAAGGTAAGTACCACAGGTGCGCAAGGGTCTGGCATGCTCAGTTCAATGGTCAGCGCTAATTGTTTAATTGTCATTGGTGATGATACTGCCACCATACCTGCTGGCGAGTCTGTGTTTATTCAACCCTTTGCTGATTTACTGTAAGTGTTGATATGAGCCAACTTATCGACAACTTTCAGCGGAAAGTAGATTATTTACGCTTATCGGTAACCGATCGTTGCGATTTTCGCTGTGTGTATTGCATGAGCGAAGATCCGACTTTTTTACCTAAATCACATGTGCTGAGTTTGGAAGAATTATCGTGGATAGCCCAAGCTTTTACTGAGCTTGGGGTAAAAAAAATACGCCTCACCGGTGGCGAGCCACTAGTGCGATCTGATTGTGACAAATTGGTCAAATTATTGAGAAAATTGCCTCAACTGGAAGAACTCTCTATGACCACTAATGGATCTCGATTATCTAAACTCGCTAAGCCGCTGTTTGATAATGGCCTTAGCCGATTGAATATCAGCCTCGATACCTTAAATCCCGATGTATTTGCGCAGCTAACCCGTAACGGAAAACTAGAACGTGTCATCGCTGGCATTGATGCCGCAATAGCGGCTGGCTTTCGTAACATCAAAATCAATGCGGTCATTTTGCGCGGACAAAACGATCATGAAGTATTAGATTTAGTTGAGTTCTGTCGCCAACGTCAACTCGATATCGCTTTCATTGAAGAGATGCCACTTGGACTCATGGATGATCGCCATCGTAGTCGTCATTGCTCAAGTGACGAAGTCCGAAACATTATAGAAACACGCTATCCCTTAATCGCTTCCTCTAAGCGCACTGGCGGCCCTTCTCGATATGTAAAAATGGCCGACAGCACGATTCGGATCGGATTTATATCGCCACACAGCAATGACTTTTGTCATGAATGTAATCGGGTAAGAGTAACCGTTGAAGGGCAATTATTATTATGCTTAGGAAATGAAAATGCCATTGATTTAAAATCAATTGTGCGACAATTCCCCGCCGACATTGAACGTCTTAAACAAGCCATTACAGATGGAATGCAATACAAGCCGCACTCTCACCACTTTAATCTCGACACTGCTCCACAAATACTTCGCTTTATGAATGCCACTGGCGGCTAATTGTTTTTGCTATCGTCAGTGGTACACTTATGCCATGATTTACCGCTTCAAACTAGTGCATAACATTGCCAGTTTAAGATAGTCTTTTTATTCACATTAAGGTGATTTATGGCCCTGTCACGCAAAAATTGGAACTATATTATTATTGGTGCCAGTGTGTTTATGATTGTGGTGTTGTCTTTTATCAATGATAAAACCGTCAATGTTCCGGATGATACTGTGCCTTTATTTGATCCGCAGCTGCCGTTGAAACAATTACAATTAGATGGTATTTGGTTAAGCCAACAAGACGGCCAGTGGCAGTGTCATTCGCAGGTACTCAATTGTCAGCAATGGGCTTTATCGTGGCAAAATATTAGTGTTTCACCATTAAAAAATCAGCCTGAACATAGCCTTAAAGAGCAAACACTGTCTATTGCCATCGATAATATGCAAACGACACAATTATGGCGCTATTTCCCAAATGAAGGTTTGTTGCAATCGTCCAG
>NZ_JACJFI010000164.1 GCF_014164505.1 Shewanella sp. SG41-4
GTCGGGCTCAGCTTTTTATAAATAAAGACTCGAAGGTCGTAGTTTTTATCAAGTCCTACTCCCGCAACCATTTCTTTAATCAATAGAATAAAAATAATTGATAGCGTTTTATCGGACGCGGGATGGAGCAGTTGGTAGCTCGTCGGGCTCATAACCCGAAGGTCGTAGGTTCAAGTCCTACTCCCGCAACCATTTTCTATTAGTAAATTTCTCATTTCAATTAATCTCCTTTGTAAATCCTTAAAATCTCATCGTAAAATCAGTTTTTTACTCATCAGACTCAGCTTTTTATACACAAAGAGTCGAAGGTCGTAGTTTTTTATCAAGTCCTACTCCCGCAACTATTTTTATTGTTATACCTTTCCTTGTAATTTCCCTGCTTTAATTATCTGCACCTAGAACTATATTTTTATCGTTACCCCCTACCTTTCAGACTCAATCTAACATCAAAATTAATTTGAATAGCACGTCCAGAGAGTATGAGATGGTTAGCCATTCCCAGAACTCAAAAAATAAAAGCTGTTATGAGCCCAGACGACATTAATATCCCCAGCCCTACAAACATTAACGCTATCAGTTACGTCTCTCGTCCAGTGTATTATTTCGATGTTGGAAGCGATAATTTCCACCAACTCAACATCCCACCTTCAAGTTGATATACATCATTAAATCCAAAATGTTTAAGTTTTCTAACCCCAGGGATACTGCGATGGGCAGATAGACATATCACGACAGTTGTTATCTCTGGTGATAATTCAAGCTGCTTTATCGCATCAATAGAAAGCGACGTGATAGGCAGATTTATCGAGCCTTCAATATGCGACTTGTTCCATTCTATTTTTGAGCGCACATCAATAATCTGAATATCATTCTTCTGTAATCGTTTATATACTTCTTGAGCGCTCATTTCGGGTACTTTTCCAAACGGTAGCCACTGTGCCAGTTTATTTAATATCGACATCTATGCATTCCTAATATTGATTTTTAATGTGTATGTCTAACAAAGCCGGGTTCAGAGGCATTAATAACCAAGTCATCAAGCTAAATAATGGTGACTTAACCGTTATGGAAAACATCATCATGAATGGTGATTGCCTTCCCTACCTCTAATGTCTACCACACAACTCGCTTCATCAAGCTTTAATCCACTATTTATATCCCTGATTTGAAATCTAATATTAAACAACAAGCAGTATATCGAGCTTTTTTTGAAATGTTTTTTACTCTGGGGCTAGATGATACAACAGCGATAAATTGACCATACAATTATACAGCACAGGCTTTTCTATTGGCGAGTATTGCTATTGGCGATTTTGCGCTACTCCGCGTAAACAAAAATGCCAAATGATTTCTCATTCGGCATTTATCATTAGTTCATACGGTTATTTCATCAAAGTGACTTCAACCAGTGTTTCACTTTGGTGCGATTATTATTGTCTCGGCTTTGCTTAATCAATTCATCATCAGCTTTAATTTGAGTCGTTTTAGCCAAACGGTCATAAAGCAAAACATTCACTGATGCAGCTAAATTCATACACCCTACAGTCGGTACATACACGACATCATCAGCAGCATCAATTAATTGCTGTGGAATAGTGCCATCTTCTGGACCGAATATATAAAAGGCATTATCTGGATGAGTGAATAAAGGCAACGGCGTCGCCCCAACAACAAGATCAACACAGACTATGGTTGCGCCATCAGGCACACTATCAAGCAGTGACTCTACTCCGACTAAAGGAATACGCTTAGCAGCATCTTTAGTGTCGACATCGTATTGGGCATCACCCGACTTAGCCGCCAATTCATAACGCTTTCCGGTATAGCAAACATTGTCGACACCGTAGCAACCAGCAGCTCGCATGATTCCGCCAACATTGACCGGCGTTTTAGGGTTAACTAAACCAATAGTGACTTGTTGCAAAGGGGGATTTACCATAAAAGCTTTATCTATTCCAAGTTATGCCGCTTGAGCGACAATACGTTGACGTAATTGCTGCCATGCTGCTTCCACTAATGAAAAGTCATGCTCATCTAACTCTTCATTTGCCAACGCAAGACATTTAACCAATTTTTGATCAAGCGCGGGTAAATCTTGTTCAGGTTCGACTTCTAATTCTGCTAATACAACGGCTACGTGGCCTTGTAAATAACCACAAGCAAATAACTCATCGTCATCGCTATGGCTAACGCTGTCTTCAATCCAAGACTCTAATGCTGCATCGTACTGTTCTAACATGTTCTAGTTCTCCACTAAATCTGGGTTGGCTACTTGATACATCACGTAATCATGGTAACCCGTGACTATTTTGTAATAGCCCGTAAGCGCTTTATCTAATTCAGGGTCGCCACTATCCACAATTAATGGCCTACCATCAAGTGCTTTTAGCTTAGTTTTTGTGGCTAGGATTAAAATATTGTCTTTTTGTAGTTGCCGGATAAGTTCCGGTGACAACTGCTGATTGCCACGACCCAATATATGCCCTTGCCCACCGATTAAAGTAATAACCAGTTTGACCCTAGGGTACCTTTTTTTATCGGCGATAAAGGTGAGTAATTGCTGTGCGGTAACATCCTTAGCAATCACGCTTTTATGCTGAATAACATCGACACCAAGCAAAGTATTTTCTAAACCAAGGTCTTCCATTACTGCCGCTACGGTGCTGCCCGAACCCATGATGTAAAGTTCATCGTCCATTGATTCAATCACATCAGCGGCAATATCGGCTAACACTAATTCATCAACTTCTTTACCGCCCATCTTCACGGCTTGTATATATCGTGGCGCAGCAGGAACTGTCATTTCACCAAATCGTTTCGCTTTTACAATCCCCTGCCTAAACGCAATCTCGTCAATATCCATGACGTCAGCAGACATTAAGCTCACTAATTCACCTTTGAGTAACATACTGACAACTAGCCCTGAAGCGTGCGGGGTTATGCCATAAACACCCGAGTGAATTTTAACGCCTGCTGGAACGCCTAACACCGGAAATGAGTCATCAACTACTGCATAAATATCGCGTGCAGTGCCATCACCACCAGCGAACAGTAGTAAATCTAATTGATGTTCGAGTAAGCATTTAACCGCATTTTGGGTGTCTAATGCAGACGTTTTTTCTGTTGAAGTGGTTTCTAACGCGGTATATACATCTTGAGTGTTAAAACCCATTTTGCGACATAAACTCCCGCCCATGTCGCCAGATGCTGTAATAATATCGATTTGCTTAACGAAAGGTAAAATGACATCCAGAGCTTGTTGCATTCGCAGTTGTGCTTTAGGAATAGCCCCTTTTGCAATAGCTTCTACGGCAACGCCATCAGAACCTTTTAAACCAACACTGCCGCCAAGGCCAGCTAATGGATTAATGATTACACCTAAGCGAAAACGTTTCACACTAACTCCTTGCTGATTACATATCATCTGTTACTAAAATAAAATTTATCAATGACCTAGTTATCCAATTGTGTATTAGTCACTGGTTGGCCATTAATATTGGGAATAAGTAATACCGCTATCATAGATAAAAATGCACAAGCGGCAGCAAATACCCACACCCACATAGTGCTACTACCATCACCCCAAATCATGCCACTTATCCATGTGCCTAATGCGCCGCCCACACCAAAACTGACACTGGCATATAAAGCTTGACCAGTACTTCGATGGCTGATGGAAAAATGACGATGAATAAAATGGATTGAAGCTGCATGGACTAAACCAAAAGTGAAAGCATGCAATAGTTGGCTGATAACCAATAAGGAAACGTGTTCAACACCAAAAGCCAATAGTAACCAACGAACAGCAGTTAACAGAATGCTCACCACCAGCAATACTCGAATACCGTATTGACGAATAAGACGTGATGAATAAAAGAAAATAATAATTTCGGCTAGAACACCCAAAGCAACTAACATTCCAGCGATGGTCTCAGAGTAACCAACCTGCTTTAGATACAATACAAAAAAACCATAAAATGGTCCGACACTCATCTGCAGTAACATTGCAGATAACATAAACCACACTAATGATTTATCAAATGTCAGTTTAGGACGCTCAGCTTTATTGACTACAACACTGCGATTAGCGGGTAACGGTAATGAACATGCAAATAGGCCTAAAAATAAAATCATCCCCATATAAGGCAACACTTCAGGGCCCCAGTGATCAATCGCTAATCCACCACTTATCACCAAAATAATATAGCCAACACTGCCCCAACTCCGAATGGCACCATAACGATCTGCTTTATCACCCAGAGTTTCTAACGTAATCACTTCTAACTGAGCAAGAATGGAATTCCAAAAGAAAGTGTATATGGCCAAACTAACCGCAAGATACATGAAGCTGCCGTCAAAGAAAAAACTGATGTAGGTAATCGCAGCAGCAAAGGAGCCGAGCTTTATCAATTCTGAACGCATACCGGTGCGATCGGCTACAGCCGCCCATACATTAGGCGCGACAATGCGAGTAGCCATTAAAATAGCCAACAAAAAACCTATCTCTTGGGCATTGAAACCTCGGCTATCAAAGAAAACCCCCAAATAGGGAACCATGATGCCAAGAATAGAAAAGAAAAAGAAATAACAGGCGCTGAGCCAGCGTAAATCTGGTTCAGCGCGTTTCAATGAGGACATTATCGCATTCCGATAACGGGTGTTTGACTAGTAACATCTTGGTTTTGCGCACGATGTCTTAATAAGTGATCCATCAATACAATTGCTAACATCGCTTCTGCAATAGGCACAGCGCGAATACCCACGCAAGGATCATGACGACCTTTGGTGATCATATCGATTGTTTCGCCCTGCACTGTCATACTTTGACCTGGTACGCTAATGCTCGAAGTAGGTTTTAGCGCAATATGGGCCACAACAGGTTGACCAGATGAAATACCACCCAATACACCACCAGCATGATTAGATGCAAAACCTTGAGGTGACATTAAATCACGACCTTCTGAACCTTTTTGAGTAACAACACCAAAGCCATCACCAATTTCAACGCCTTTAACTGCATTGATGCCCATTAACGCATGCGCTATGTCGGCATCAAGACGATCAAATACTGGTTCACCTAATCCCACCGGAACACCAGTAGCTGCTACGGTAATTTTGGCGCCAATTGAGTCACCAGATTTACGTAAGCCACGCATGTACTCATCTAACGCTTCTAGTTTACTGGCATCAGGAAAGAAAAATGCATTTTGCTCAATTTGAGTCAAATCAATAGTGTCAGCGCTAATAGGTCCTAACTGAGCAAGATAGCCATGAATTTCAATGCCATGAACTTGCTTGAGGTATTTTTTTGCTACCGCACCAGCGGCAACTCGCATTGCCGTTTCGCGTGCAGACGAACGCCCACCGCCACGGTAATCACGCATGCCATACTTTTGTTGATAGGTATAATCTGCATGACCAGGACGAAAAGTGTCTTTAATATCTGAATAGTCTTGGCTACGTTGATCGGTATTCTCAATCAACAAACCAATAGAGGTGCCAGTGGTTTTACCTTCAAACACTCCTGACAAAATTTTCACTTCATCAGCTTCACGGCGTGCCGTTGTGTAGCGTGACGTGCCAGGACGACGTCGATCTAAATCATGTTGCATATCTTCAACAGTTAACTCCAGTCCTGGAGGACAACCATCAATGATACAACCTAGAGCAACACCATGGCTTTCACCAAATGTTGTAACAACAAAGTTTTGACCAATACTATTTCCTGACATGCGCGTTAACTACCTCTGTTAATTATTCACTTCATTGAGTGCGATTCTTGTCGCTATTATTCACTATCTTTATAGATGGCGAAAAGTGATTCATTTTCAACTAGCTGATCACGGGTTAATACAAACACGCCATCACCGCCAAATTCAAAATCAACCCAAGTAAACGGCATATCAGGATATTGCTCAATCAAATGCACCATTGAATTACCAACTTCAACGACCAGTAAACCAGTGTCAGTAAGATAGTCTGCCGCATTAGCCAAGATACGCTTGGTTAAATCTAAACCATCATTACCAGACGCTAATCCGATAGCTGGTTCGTGATGATACTCTTGAGGCATATCACCAATATCTTGCGCATCTACATATGGAGGATTAGATACAATTAAGTCGTAATGCTGGCCTTTTGGGATCGCCGAGAATAAATCGGATTGCATCGGAAAAACACGATCCAACACGCCCAAAGACTCTATATTAATCTGCGCGACGTCAAGTGCGTCTTCACTAATATCTAATGCGTCAACTTCAGCATCTTCAAACGCATAGGCACAGGCAATGGCAATACAAGCACTGCCAGTACATAAATCCATAATACGATGAACCGGTTTGTTATATAACCATGGGCTAAACTGATTATTGATCATTTCGGCAATGGGTGAGCGCGGTACAAGTACGCGTTCATCTACATAAAATTCAAGCCCTGCAAATTTGGCCTTATTGGTCAAATATGGTACTGGTAAACGTTCACGTACACGGCGAATAATCAATTCAACGATTTTATGTTTTTCGCTGCTGGTTAAATTACTTAAAATAACCTGCTGACCGATATCTTCTGGTAAATGTAGAGCATCAAAAACCAATGCAATGGCTTCGTCCCAAGCATTATCCGTTCCGTGGCCATAATAAATATTGGCATCATTAAAACGACTGACAGCCCAACGTAACATATCAGCTATAGTACGTAACTCAGTGACAGCTTCATCTACAAAGATCTTATCCAAAACATGCTCCTTAAAAATTGTTCTGCGCTATTGTAACTGATGTCTATTAAGATGACCTAGAATTCAATACAATAGCCCCATGAAAGACGATAATTATCCAGACTTATCGCTGTTTAGTGCATTAATAGAGGGGATCAAACCGTTAAGGCAAGATACTCACCACTTTAAACAGCCAGTCAAAGCCAAACAACAGTTCGAAATAAAAGAACAGCAGATCCATGCTGAAAGCTATTTTTCGGATACATATCAGCCGCTTTTGCCGGTCGATGGTCCTATGCGTTGGATTAATACCAGCACAGATAAGCATGAATTAAAACGCTTAAGGCGTGGTGATTATTCTCCGGACCTGTTGCTAGATTTGCACGGCATGCGTCAAGCAGAAGCAAAACTTGAATTAGCCGCACTTATCCAAGCGTGCGTTAAACAAAATACGATATGTTGCTGTGTCATGCACGGCTATGGGATGGGGATTTTAAAGCAACAAACACCAATGTGGTTAGCGCAACATCCAAACGTAAAAGCATTTCACCAAGCGCCAAAAGAATGGGGCGGCGATGCAGCGTTATTAGTATTAATTGATATTGGTGAGCAACCTCACCGACGCTAATTTGTGGAAGTGAATGCTAACAATAAAAAAGGTAAGTAATCACTTACCTTTTTTATTAATTGTGGTGATTCATAACTCTATTGCGATTACACAACAACTTGATGCGGTGCTGTCATTGCGACAAAACTAGCGTTGTACGTATGTTTGTCTATGTGAGCTACTGCAGAGGTAGCAAACAAAGGAGGCTCAACCCCCGCCACAAGCTCGCTAACCATAAAACCTAAAATAGGCATATGTGCAATAACCAATATATTATCTGCTTTGTATTGTTCGGCATAAGCCAACACAATATCTACCGCCTTTTTAGCATCACCGGAGGGAGTCACATCATCAAGCACTAAACGCTTACGGGGTTCCGATAAGTGTTTACTGACTTCTTGCCACGTTTGTTGCGCACGTAAATAAGGGC
The DNA here is from genome assembly GCF_014164505.1 of Shewanella sp. SG41-4. Classification (GTDB taxonomy): domain Bacteria; phylum Pseudomonadota; class Gammaproteobacteria; order Enterobacterales; family Shewanellaceae; genus Shewanella. Next base: position 7,750 of record NZ_JACJFI010000164.1, read on the forward strand.
TAACAATAACCAAATCAAAATGACTGACCTGTTTTGCCAACCAATTAGCCATATAGCCAGTTTGAATACGACCTGTATCAGTTAACTTTCGTTCTCTATCAGACACTGCATCAAAACTCGCTTCACCATGGCGCATCAAAAATAGCTGCATACTTCTCTCGTGATGTTTTTATTATCATTCTGAATCAATTGTAGCGTTAATCAGCGCAACAACAAACCTAGAATTGAGCATATTTAGATAAACTTTAGTCGATAATAGAATAAAATAGTCCAAGGTAATTTGCTAAAAAGTAATAACAAGATCAATATATAACAAGTTATCTTTTCTGGAGTCTCCTCTTGTCTGAATTTCCAGCAGTTTATAAAAGCCAAAATGATCACCGCCAATACCAATACCGAGTGCTAAACAATCAACTTCGAGTGTTATTGGTTGAAGACATGCAATCAAATCAAGCAGCTGCATCTATGGCTGTTAGTGTTGGTCATTTTGACGATCCTGTTGAACGGCCTGGTATGGCGCATTTCCTTGAGCACATGTTGTTTTTAGGCACCGAAAAATATCCAGATTCAGGTGAATACCATGCTTATATTAATCAACATGGCGGCAGTAATAATGCTTGGACAGGCACAGAGCAAACTAACTTTTTCTATAGTATTAATGCAGAAGCTCTAGAAGGTTCATTAGACCGATTTAGCCAATTTTTCATTGCCCCAAAATTTGACTTAGAGTTAGTTGATCGTGAAAGGCAGGCAATAGAATCTGAATTTAGCTTAAAATTAAAAGATGATATTCGCCGTGTTTACCAAGTTCAAAAAGAAACCGTTAATCCAAAACATCCATTTTCAAAATTCTCTGTCGGTAACCAAGCCACCTTAGCAGGTAAACAAGCAGACATTCGGGATGAGCTGCTGGCTTTTTATCAACAACATTACAGCGCTAATATCATGACATTGTGTGTTGTCGCCCCACGCCCTATTGCAGAGCTAGACACCATCGTTAAAAAATACTTCTCCAAAATTATCAATAGGAATGTCAGTAAACACTATCCTGCGGAAGCAATGATACCCAAGGATCAACAAAAAAAGCATATACAAATTGTACCGTTAAAAGATCAAAAACGAGTCAGTATTTGTTTTTCACTGCCCGAGATAGATCACTTTTATAAGCGCAAACCACTCACCTTTATCAGCCATTTACTTGGTAATGAAAGCACGGGGAGTTTACTGTCCTATTTAAAAGTACAGGGGTTAGCTAATAACTTATCTGCAGGCGGTGGGGTGAATGGTTACAACTTCAAAGATTATTCAATCAGCATACAATTGACCGATAAGGGATTTGCAGAGCTTGATGAAGTGGTAACTTGTGTATTTGAATACATCGAACTGATTAAGCAGCAAGGTGTACAAGCATGGCGTTACCAAGAGCGAGCCAATTTACTTGACACTGCGTTCCGATTCCAAGAACAGATCAAAACCTTAGATTTAGCGAGCCATCTAAGCATCAACATGCACCATTACGATATTAAAGACATTATTTATGGCGACTATCGCATGGATGAAATGCTTGAAGATGAAACACTACAACTGCTGTCTATGATGTCGGCAACCAATATGCGCTTACTTACGGTAGCAAAAGAATCACAGGTCGATAAACAAGCCAAATGGTACGACACCCCTTACCAAGTAAGATCATTACAACCTCAACAAATAGCAAAATGGTCTTCTGTAACGGTAAGAGAAGATTTGAAACTACCTGAAAAAAATCAGTTTATTGTCGCCAATCCGCAAGCTAGGCCTGACAAAAGTGATACGACGGTCCCCACTATTGTTGCTGAAGGCGAAGGCTACCGGCTCAACTTAAGTAAATCAAAACGTTTTTCATCACAAAGTGAAAAGGTAGCCAAAGGCACGTTTAACGAAGCTGAGCAGCAACATGCGTTGCCCAACGTAAATAAGAGCAAGGCTAAAACAGGCAG
>NZ_JACJFI010000165.1 GCF_014164505.1 Shewanella sp. SG41-4
ATGAAATTAGCCAATTACCGAGTTTTATTAACACCAGGCGTTTAACCCAACTGATCAAAAACACCGAAAATAATGACCATTGTTATTTATTCACATTTACGCACAATGCCAATGGTAAATCACATTTTTATTCCGCTACTTTAGCGGAACTTAAAGCAACCAAAAATATTAATCTATTTTTAGGTTTTGCTTCCACAAAAGCCAGCTGGCGTGTATTTAAAATTGTAATGCAGCCAATTGATCATACTAAAAACTACAAAACATCCACCTTACCTGGGGATGATGCCCGTTATGCTGCCCTCACTGAGCAGCAATTAGCTCAATTTAGTCATACTTTACAACTTATTGATTTAACCAATGAAGAAGCTCGTAAAGACTATCAATCTTGGTTTGATCAATCTGATGTGAATGGCCTAAAGATTTTTGCTCAAGCAAAAGTAAAACAACACAGCATCAAAAAAGTATCAATGCCATTCAGTGAGCGACGCCATGAGGCTCGATTCGTCTTTAAAACCTTAGTCACAATTCAACAAGGCGATAAACAGGCCACAGGCATTACCCATGATATTTCGAGCCGAGGTTTACAACTGACTTTAGAAAAATCGGCTAATTTCAATGAACCTGGTGCGGTCACCTTATCATTTCCACGCCTGCAAGCCGCTGCTGGTAAAACTAACTTATCGAATTTACCTTATCAGCTTATTCGCAGCAGGATGGGTGGTGTTACTTTACATTTAAGTGCCATCATTGGTCACTCCCCGCATGAAGGCGTAGAATTTTTAAGTAAATTGATTGCTCACAATAAACAAAAACTCGAACAATTATCGGATAATGAAGGCCAGAAAAAAGAACTGGCTGATGGTATGAAAAACCTTGTTATGCGCCAATTGCCAGGTGTGCCATATTTTATTGAAAAAACAGTAAAAGCAGCTCAAATGGCTTACATAGGTATTGGCACAACCACAGATGAAATAAGCCATTTATTTGCTCAAGACAGCGATAAAGTACTGCAATACAACTTAAAACCGCTACTGGAAAACAATGTATTAAAACAACAAATAATAGACCCTATCAAGTTAATGAAATCCACTCATGGTATGGCCTTTTTTGAAGTATTTATGCAACTCACCCGTCATCCTAGGGGGGCTGTACAGATCCAATGTAAACTTAAATCAGATCTGGGTAACAAAGAGAAACAAATTCAATTTATTACTCAAAGTAAAAAAGTGGGTCGCTTCATGGCATTAAGAGTGTATGTAGGAGCAACTGATAAGCCCGATATGAGCTATATTCGACGCGAGCTAGAGTATATCCACATTCATGCTAATCACCGAGCAAAGCAATTAGAAGAACAATTATGGAAAGTTATCGGTTCAGGTGAGCTATTAGATATTACGGCAGAGGTTGAAATCCGTTTTCCGAGCTTAATGACAGCAGTTTAATGACTTTTTTAGTAACCGTTACTCGTAATCAGAAATGACGTAAGTCGATATAATCAATTTATTTCAAACCTGCAATATCAGTTTTACGATGCTTTTGTTAACAAACCACATTGAAGTGTTAATAGCTGTCGATTGTGAGTCAATGCACGTTGCTTGCAAACCAAAAATCGAGGCAATAAACACTTGTTAACTCGATAAAGTTAACAAAAATCACATTGATAAATACCATTGTTTAATTTGTACAAAGTGATCTTGTTCGGCTTGTCGATCAGTCAACATACCTGCATGATTATAATCCAATAAATTGCCCTTTTCTTTGGCGAGCAAAGTGTACTTAATCTGGCTAAAACCACATTCATCGATCATATCGCGTACATCAGATGGATTGCCTAATACATGGTCATTTTTGCCCGCGATAAACCAGGCTGGTGGCCATACGGCTTTAGTTGCAGCTTCTGCATAATGAAAATTATCATCATGATCAACCCAATCTCCTCGTACCCAATCAATGGTTTGTAATAATGAAGCACTGCTCTCATTGTCCATACCAACGCGCAGTCGACTGGCATCAAAGTAGCCTTGTCTGCCAATATAAAAAGGCGCAAAACGATTCCAGAAAAAATCAACCATAAGCCATTTTTTGAATGATTTCACTTTAATAGTACGCTTGGAACCGAAGGTTAGTAACGATGCCACACTAGACTGTAAATCAGTATAACGAGCCAAACTGCTGGCCATTAATACCCCGCCCCATGAGTGAGCACACCAATGCACTTTATTAACCAAAGGATGGCGTTGTAGAACAAACTGTTGCACTAAAGGCAATTGTTCACGGATAACTTCTCCTTGCCCCAACGTAAAATCACGATGAATTTTAGGCTCACTTAAGCCTCTTCCAGCGGTATCCATCACATACACATCAAAACCAGCTTTAGCTAAAAAACAGCCTAAACCACGACCTGAACTGCTATAAAACACTCTTCCATTAGACATTGCACCATGCAACATCAAAATAGGAATACCAAGCGCTATTGGCGACGGAGGACGAATATGCCGAAGGTGTAATTGACCATCTCTGTATGGTATAAAAAGTGAGTCTTGGAGGATATCTATAGTCAAAATAGGCAGTTATGTTAGTGATTATAAAAATAAAACTAACATTACTACCGTGAAACACAACTAGAATAGAGTAATAATTCTATATTTAATGCTGTTCATTAATGTAAACATCAAAAATTTATAGTTGTAGGCAAAATACTAATGCGCGTAAATCGACATTTTGTATTGATGCGTCAGCAGCAGCGATTAATTTAGGCTTGGCATGAAATGCCACACCTAAGTCTGCAGCTTGGAGCATTGGAATGTCATTGGCACCGTCACCAATAGCCACTCGCTGACCTAATGGAATAGCCCACTGATCTGCGCATAGACTAATCACATTCGCTTTATATTGAGCATCCACCACTTCACCTGTTACTTCACCACTCAACTTACCATCAATAATCACCAGCTCATTAGCAAAGGCAGCATCTAGATCAAGTAACGTTTTTAAATGGCCCACAAATGGTGTAAATCCACCTGAAGCGACAACCAGTTTCCATTGATGCGTTTTTAGCTCGGCTAACATTACTTCAAGACCAGACATTAATGGCAAGTTGTCGCACAGCTGCTGAATAATAGAGGCATCAGCACCAGTTAGTTTACTGACTCGTTGTCTTAAAGACTGTTCAAAATCTAATTCACCACGCATAGCACTTGCCGTAACGGCGGCAACTTCCTCACCAACTCCTGCCATAGCGGCTAGCTCGTCGATACATTCAATTTGAATGGCAGTAGAGTCCATATCCATCACTAACAAGCCCGGTTGATTTAAACGTGCCAGTGGTTGTTGAATAAGTATAATTTCAGCAGGAATATTCTGAGGAAATGACGCAATTAATCCATCATTCGCAGTTTGAGCAGACAGTTCAAAACCTAATAAATCATTCTGCCTGTCAAGTTTTGCGATATGAGTGTCAATTGATATTGAGGCTAACCAAGATTCAATCTCAGAGGAGCATTGCGCACTAAAAATAACTCGACAACGATACGGTAAGTGAGATTGTAAGTTAAGTAAATAATCAGACTCTTGATAACGATATAACACACAGCCTAAATGTTGATATGTCTCACAAGTATCTGAATATAAAAAATTTAGTAAAGCATTATCACTTTGTTCAAGCATCAATACGGCCTCTTAGTATGTTACGACTATCTACTGACAAATTTTTCGATTAATATAGCTTTTTGATAATTCTCTGTAATTGGGTTAGCACAAAATGGTTGCTCGATAAAAGAACTCCCCAAAACAACCTCCAATTAAATAGAAAAAACACTGAGGATTAAAGTGATTTTTGTTAAAGGTCTTAAGAAAAGGCAAAAAATCAGCAGGATTGTGCAAATTATTGTCGCAATAACACTGATCTTTGGCTTAATGTACTTGTGGCAATCAAGTTTACGTAACGGTCAAAAATTACTAAACTCACAAACCAAAGTGATGGCAAGACTACTAGCACAACAAGCTGCGAATGGTGCTGCTCCGGCAATGTTTTTACAAAATGATGAGCAACTGCAATGGTTAGCATCAGCACTTGCTGCCGACCCTAAAGTGATGTCGGTGAATATCTATAATTCACAAGGTGTAAGGCTAGCCTTTGCCCAAAGTGTCTCTTATGAAAACTTAGAAGCCGACTCTGATATTTTAAAAGGCTTACTAAAACCGTATCCCCCTTTAATTGAAAATGTTATTCAAGACGACAACAATTTAGGTTACGTTGAAGTACGTTTGAATCTTGATATATTTTTCGACGAAATAAAAATCTTGCATGAACAGAACATGCAATTACAGCAGATAATGTTAATTGTAGCTGGCTTTATTGGTTTACTGTTATCACGTGCCCTTTCATTTAAGCGTGCCGATTTTGATCGCCGAAAAGCACAAGCGAAACTGCGTACAAAACCTAAAAAAACGACATTGAGCGCGGCCAACAAGGCCCAAGCAGACGAGCCAGAAGATACACAACAAAATCCTCCTGCATAGAATGCTGACGTAAATGACAGACATAAAAAAAGGGCACTCAATGAGTGCCCTTTTTTATGACTAACGTTTAAATTACAGTGTTAACGCTGCATCTAAAGTCATGATAATCATGTCGCTGAATGTTGTTTGACGTTCATCAGAGGTGGTTTTCTCACCTGTGCGGATGTGGTCAGATACTGTTACAACACATAACGCTTTAGCGCCTAATTCATGTGCTACACCGTATAAACCAGCAGCTTCCATCTCGACGCCTAAAACACCCATTTTTTCCATAACATCAAACATTTGAGGATCTGGAGTATAAAATAAGTCGGCAGAGAAAACGTTACCAACACGGATTTTAGTGCCGTGTGCTTTAGCCGAATCAACAACAGCACTTAGTAAGCTGTAGTCTGCGATTGCAGCAAAATCGTTATCTTTAAAACGTAAACGGTTAACTCTAGAGTCAGTACATGCACCCATACCGATAATCACATCACGTACTTTTACGTCAGTGCTGATTGCGCCACAAGTACCAACACGGATTAAATTCTTAACACCGTAGTCTTTGATAAGTTCGTGTGCATAGATTGAACAAGATGGGATACCCATACCTGAACCCATAACAGAAATACGCTTACCTTTGTATGTACCAGTAAAACCTAGCATGTTACGTACATCAGTCACTTGCTCAACATTTTCTAAAAATGTCTCAGCAATGTATTTTGCACGTAATGGATCGCCTGGGAAAAGTACCGTTTCAGCAAAAGCACCTTCAACTGCATTAATATGTGGTGTAGCCATGTTATAACCCCTATGTTTCTATTTTATTTTGTATTGCTTAATCTTATTTACAGTTTAGCAAAGCCATTAAACTTTATATAGAACCGTCGTTTGAAAATGTGACTAATTAATAAAAGATTCACCATAATTCATCGGTTCTAACGCAAAATAACTCGCAATAGACTGACCAATATCAGCAAAAGACTTACGACGGCCTAGCGACCCTGCTGATAAACCTGCACCATAGGCGAGTACCGGTACACGCTCGCGAGTGTGTTCGGTGCCAACCCAAGTAGGATCACAACCATGATCAGCTGTGAAAACAACTAAATCTTCAGGCTGTAAAATCGCCAATAGCTCGGGTAAGCGAGAATCAAAGTACTCAAGTGCTTTAGCATAACCGGCAGTGTCACGACGGTGGCCATAATGAGAGTCAAAATCAACAAAATTAGTAAACACAATAGTGTTATCACCAGCACGTTTAATTTGCGCTAAGGTTTCATCAAATAATTCTTCAAGACCAGTCGCTTTAAATTGTTGAGTAATACCGCTGTGCGCATAAATATCAGAAATTTTACCGATACTAACGACTTCACCGCCAGCATCTTTTAGCTTATCTAATACCGTAGGCGCCGGTGGTAATACAGCGTAGTCATGACGGTTTCCAGTACGGGCAAAATCAGCTGCGCCAGTGCCTACAAATGGACGAGCAATAACACGACCAATGTTATATGGCTCTAACTCTTCACGCGCTATTTTGCACAAGTTGTATAGATTTTCTAAACCAAAACTTTCTTCATGACAAGCTATTTGGAAAACAGAGTCCGCAGAGGTATAGAAAATAGGCTTGCCTGTTTTCATGTGCTCTTCGCCTAACTCTTCAAGAATTTGAGTACCTGAAGCATGGCAGTTGCCTAAAAACCCATCTAAACCAGCGCGTTCAAGGATTTTATCTGTAAGTTCTTTAGGAAATGAATTGGTTAAATCACTAAAATAACCCCACTCATAAAGGACGGGAACACCCGCCATTTCCCAATGACCACTTGGAGTGTCTTTGCCTGAGCTTAATTCATCAGCATGGCCATAAGCACCTATGAGTTCGACATTATCAGCAAATCCAGCTGCAAATTTACCAGTACTTTCAAAACCAGCATGGCCTAGGCCAAAGCGAGCAAGATTAGGTAACTTCAATGGACCTTGACGGCCAATATCCGCTTTGCCTTCAGCACAAGCTTGCGCGATGTGACCAAAAGTATCAGAGCCAACATCACCAAACTTGTCGGCATCGGTAGCAGCACCAACACCAAAAGAGTCGAGCATTAAAATAAAAGTACGTTTCATTATTTGTTTCCTTTATAAATCTGAAGCGCGAATATAACGATATATTTCAGGCGTTTTCTCAGGCGCGCTATCACCAATAATAATGGCTTGTTGAATAGCAGCGGCAGCTTCGGCAAAAGCATCTTCAGATTGAGCATGGATCATCGCTAACGGTACATCTTTGTTAACTTCCTGACCCAGTGCACATACTTGAGTTAATCCAACACTGTAATCCAGTGCATCACCAGGTTTGCGACGTCCACCACCTAAGGTCACTACGGCTAAACCAAGTTCTCGTGTATCCATTTTGTAAGCAAAGCCAGATGTGTTGGCATAAACAGGTCGAACAATTTTCGCATTAGGTAAATACTTATCATATGCCTCAACAAAATCTGTTGGGCCACCTAAACCAGACACCATTTTAGCAAATGCCTCTGCTGCTTTACCATTATCTAATACAGCGTTTAGCTTATTACGAGCTTCAGCTTCATTCTGTGCAATACCACCCAAAATTAGCATTTCTGCACATAATCCCATGGTGACTGCATACAAACGAGGATTACGATATTGACCGGTTAAAAAGTTTATCGCTTCACGCACTTCGACAGCATTACCTGCACACGAAGCTAATACTTGATTCATGTCAGTTAACAATGCAGTTGTTTTGGTACCAGCGCCATTAGCAACGGCTGTAATACTGCGAGCCAACTCTTCAGATGCTTCGTAAGTTGGCATAAATGCACCACTACCCACTTTGACATCCATCGCAAGAGCATCAAGACCAGCAGCTAACTTTTTAGATAAAATCGATGCTGTGATTAACGAAATTGATTCAACGGTAGCGGTATTATCACGAATAGAATAGAAACGTTTATCAGCAGGGACTAAGTCACCGGTTTGACCAATAATGGCAACACCAGCGTCTTTAACCACTTTGCGGAATAATTCACTTGAAGGCTCAGTTTGATAACCAGGAATGGCATCAAATTTATCTAACGTACCACCGGTATGACCTAAGCCACGACCAGAAATCATCGGTACATAACCGCCACAAGCAGCAGCCATAGGGCCAAGCATTAGGCTGATTACATCGCCAACACCGCCAGTGCTATGCTTATCGATAATCGGGCCATTGAGACCAAGAGAATCCCAATTTAATACAGTTCCGGAATCGCGCATTGCAATTGTTAATGCAATCCGTTCGTCCATATTCATATCTTTAAAATACACCGCCATGCCGAACGCAGCAATTTGACCTTCTGAAACGGTGTTATGAGTGATGCCATCAACAAAAAATTGAATTTCTGCAGTGCTTAGTACATCACCGTTACGTTTTTTACGAATAATTTCTTGAGCTAGAAACATGTTACGTCTCCCTTTAGGCAACCCATCACCTTTAGGGTCGCCTTTAAATAATAGGATGCTATCAAGTGATAGCGCCTCAGTACGACGAAGAGTCAAGGTCATACTGAGATTTTTGACTATCTATGCGATTAGTAACCTGCAGTAGGCTTAGGAGCATCTACTAATTCTAATGTATGCAACAAGCTGTTTAACAAGCTAGAAGCACCAAAACGGAAAGTCTGAGGGGTAACCCAATCATCACCTAGAATACGTGCAGCCAAGTCTAAAAATTCTGCTGTTTGCGCTGCATCACGAACACCGCCAGCAGGCTTAAAGCCCACGTTGCGATTTTTCTCACTGATCACAGTTAACATAATTTCAGCAGCTTCAAGTGTGGCATTTACAGGTACTTTACCTGTTGATGTTTTAATAAAATCAGCACCTGCATCAATAGCTAACTCTGATGCTTTACGGATCAAAGCTGGATCTTTCAACACACCAGATTCGATGATGACTTTTAAAATAGCATCATCTCCGCACTCTTTCTTACAGGCTTTAACCAGTTCAAAACCGATTGTTTCGTTACCTTCCATTAGTTCACGGTATGGAAACACAACATCGTCTTCATCAGCACCATAAGCAACTGCTGCACGAGTTTCTAATACTGCGATGGCAATATCATCATTACCGTGTGGGAAGTTAGTCACTGTTGCAATTTTAATGTCTTCACAATCAAGTTCATTAAGTGTTTTACGTGCAATAGGAATAAAACGAGGATAAATACAAATTGCGGCAGTATTACCTGCTGGAGACTTGGCTTTATGGCATAAATCGATGACCTTTTGATCGGTGTCATCATCATTTAAAGTGGTTAAATCCATTAATTCGATACCACGTTGTGCCGCTTTTTTTAAATCAGTCATAATTGCTCTCCGAAACGATAAATCAAAGTTGATAAATTTTTTTCAGGCAACACTATGTAGCTGGCATATGATTATAATTATGGCCGGGCCTTCAGTATTGCCAGTAAATCTTGGTGCTATTTACTAACCTAAGTATTCAATCTGATAACGAGTACCACGACTTGAATCCTTGAAGACCGGAAAAGGTAAAACAAAGATATTTGTTTCAACTATTCCGCGAAAAATCCATTTTAGCGCGTAAAAATAAAACTTTGTAGAGTACAAACTTTTATATAAAAACACTCTATTTAGACAATGATTTTAAATGAAAGTTCGATGTTGTTTTTATTGTAAAATTTGGAGCCGCTAATGCGGCTCCAACAACTCATATTCTAAAAAACTAGATTTTGTAAGTTGCGGTTAGGAAGTGAGACCAACCAGTAGTATTTAAACCACTCCAAAATTCATTCTTAAATGCATTATCATTTAAGCCATATGAATGGTAGAAGTACTTAGCACCATAACCTAAAGCAAAACGGTCTGTGTGGTAGTAAAGACCTAAGAAACCAGCGCCACCATGTTCAGTGTTGTTATAGTTTCCATCACTGTTTTTGCCTGAATATTCTTCGTCCATGTCAAATTGGTAATCAACATAACCTTGGAAAGATAAGAAGCTCTTGTCATCAAAGAATACAAACGGCTTGAACCAGTTAGCTGAGAATTGGTAACCATTCCAGTCTTTACGGTTAATATCATAAGTAGCGAACATGTTCATGCCAGTTTTACCTAACCATGGAACC
>NZ_JACJFI010000166.1 GCF_014164505.1 Shewanella sp. SG41-4
AGAATAGAGAATAGAGAATAGAGAATAAACGCGGAAAACAAAAATGGAGCCCTTAGGCTCCATTTTTTGTGTCATTCAACTGAATGATTAACCGTTGTCACGTGGCTTACGTGGACGACGTTCTGCACTTGCAGGGCGGTCACTAGCCGGACGATCACCCGCTGGGCGGTCGGTACGTGGACGGTCACTACGAGCACGATCACTACGTGGGCGACGTGGAGCGCCTGCGCCGCGAGTCGTGTCAGCAAACACTTCATCACCCGCTTCACGAATGTTTAAAGGACGACCACACACACGAACTTTTCTTAGGTGTGAAAGGATGTCTTTAGGCATTCCGTCTGGTAAATCAACCGTTGTGACTTGATCAAACAATTGGATTTGACCAATGAAACGGCTATCGATGTTTGCTTCGTTAGCAATAGCGCCAACGATGTTACCTACACCAACACCATTTTCACGACCTACATCAATAACATAACGATTCATTTTAACGTCTGGGTTATCTTTTAAGCCTTCAGCATCACCAAAGCTATTTGGTGCTGGACGGCTACTACGCTCGCCACGGTCACTGCGTTCACGACGTGGACGGTCGCTGCTATTGCGGTCACCACGGTCGCTACCACGATCACTACGCTCGTCACGTGAATCACGTTGACGTTCGGTAATAGTTGGTAACTGTAGTGGACGCTCTTGTTGTACTTGTTGTAACAACGCAGCAGCTAGTAAATCGGTATCAACTTCAAGCTGTTGACATAATTCAGCTACAGCGTTTTTCATGAAATCTAAGTCGCCGTTAATGGTTTCTTGGATTTGCTCGCCTAAACGAGATAAACGACGCTCTGCAACTGATTCAGGGCTAGGCACTTTCATTGGCGAAATACGGCTGTTTGTAGCGCGTTCGATAGTGCGTAACATGCGCATTTCACGATTGGTTACAAATAGAATTGCCATACCAGTACGACCAGCACGACCAGTACGACCGATACGGTGAACATAGGCTTCTGAATCATAAGGAATATCGTAGTTTACTACGTGTCCAATACGTTCAACGTCAAGACCACGTGCCGCAACGTCAGTCGCGATTAAAATGTCTAACTTGCCGCGCTTAAGCTGCTCAACAGCACGCTCACGAGCTTGTTGATTCATGTCGCCATGTAATGGAGATGAAGCATAACCACGGGCTTCTAATTTTTCTGCTAATTCAACACAGCTGTTACGGGTACGAACGAAGATGATAATACCTTCAGTATTTTCAACTTCTAAAACACGTACTAACGCTTCTAGTTTGTTGTGTTGTGATACTTGCACATAACGTTGGTCGATAGACTCAACAGTTGTCTGGCTAGACGCTATGCTGATGTTCACTGGATTAGATAAGTGCTTAGCTGCTACGCGCTTAATTTGCTCAGGCATAGTGGCAGAGAATAATGCAAGTTGGCTGTCAGCAGGCTTGTGCTCTAATACCCATTCGATATCATCGATGAAGCCCATTTTTAGCATTTCATCGGCTTCGTCTAATACTAAGGCTTTTAGATTATCTAGCTTTAATGTGCCACGACGCATGTGATCCATTACACGACCAGGAGTACCAACAATCACTTGTGGTCCACGCTTAAGGGCGTTTAACTGTTGTTGCATGCTTTGACCACCGTAAATCGGTAGTACGTGGAAGCCTTTCATGTGTTTGGCATAACTACCAAACGCTTCGGCAACTTGAACCGCTAATTCGCGGGTTGGTGCTAACACTAAAATCTGTGGAGCATTGATTTTCATGTCGATTTTGTTTAGTAAAGGCAGGGCAAATGCGCCTGTTTTACCGGTACCGGTTTGTGCTTGACCGATAATATCTTTACCAGCCATAAGCGGGTCGATACTAGCGGCTTGAATAGGAGTTGGGTTTTCATAACCTAACTCGTCAAGCGAACGCAACAAAGACTCAGACAGGCCGAGTTCGCGGAAAGTTCTTTCAGATGACATTGAGTTGTAGCCTTGTGGATGCGCACGAAGTTCGGAAGCTCGTGCTAAAGTTTCACAGACAGAAAATCAACCCCGTGTCGATTTCCCGCGCCGATAAGGGGGCGTATTATAGCAGCAACAATGCTAGTTGACCACGTAAAAACTGAAAATAAACATTAATTTGCCTATTATAGTTTAAGATTGGCCTGATTCTTGATTTTTAAGATTTGTTAATTGGTTGAAAAATGAACATTTGTTGGCGTGAAATAGGCTATTTATGGGGCCTTGGTCAGCTTATCGATACTGAGCATTTGATATACTGTTTCAGCAACCGCCACAATAAAACCGATGTCTAAAGTGGCTATTGTGTCGTCGGACGTATGATATTGCGCATGGGGTGGCACGCCAAAATACACCCAAGAGTAACCTGCTTTATGAAATGGATAGTGGTCTGAGGCTCTGAGCCAATCACTTTTTTTCATTCGCCCACTTAATAAATTTGTGTGATGAGTTTTAATACATAATTGGGTCTGTTGCATCAACAATGGTTTAATAGACTCAAAATCTGGCAGATTTTTTTGCCCTTCCATGTAGATTGCTCTGCGCCGATCTGGATGACCTATCATGTCCAGGTTTACGCTTAGTTCAATGTCCATCTTTGGGTATTGCTGCAATAAGGTCACTAATGCATAACTGCCATATAAGCCTGGTTCTTCTGCGTCGGTTGCGACAATCATCAAATTAACATCATCTAACGGCGGACTAAGTTGCCATTGGGCTGCTATTGCCATCATTCCGGCAATGCCTGAGGCATTATCATCTGCACCTGGATACATTTTACTGGCCGTTTGACCTAAGTGATCATAATGAGCCGTAATCACTCGCCACCGATTTGAGTGAGTTTTAGCCGCAATAGTGGCAATGATATTAACCCCAGAGACGGTAGAAAATTGATGCTGAAAACTAAACGGTACGGCAAATGTTGGCTGCCAGGACTGTAAGCCCATCTCTGTAAATCGTTTGATTAAATACGCTTGAGTAAGGCGTGCGCCTTCAGAGTCAGTCTTGCGGCCTTGAAATTCAGTAGAACTCAGTGTGGTGATGTCTTCAGTGATTTGGCGATGGGCGCTAGACCAAGTGGTCATAATATCTGACGAGCATTGCTGAGGTGTTTGGCTGCAGGCACTGAGTAAACAGCCTAATAAAACCATAACCAACACCTTAAGGTGAATTTGAGTAGTAAACATAGTGTGCTATCTCCTCTTATTCACCTAAGGTTTGGTATTTGATCTAAGCTTGTTTTTTGGCTTTTTTAGCCTTTACACGTTTGCTATGAAGCGCCAACATCGGCTTTAAGAATCTCGCAGTATGAGATTCAGGATGTTCTGCGACATCTTCTGGGCTGCCTGCGGCTAAAATCATGCCGCCGCCACCACCACCTTCAGGGCCTAAATCGATAATCCAGTCAGCGGTTTTAATCACATCTAAATTATGCTCAATCACCACCACAGTGTTGCCATGAGATTTTAAGCGATGTAATACTTCTAACAACAGTTGAATATCGGCAAAGTGAAGCCCTGTAGTGGGTTCATCTAAAATGTATAAGGTTTTACCTG
Source organism: Shewanella sp. SG41-4 (assembly GCF_014164505.1). Lineage (GTDB taxonomy): Bacteria > Pseudomonadota > Gammaproteobacteria > Enterobacterales > Shewanellaceae > Shewanella. The sequence goes on from NZ_JACJFI010000166.1 coordinate 3,573, forward strand.
TGTCGCGTTTAGACAACTCTTTGGCCAATTTAACGCGCTGAGCTTCACCGCCAGATAAGGTGGTCGCGCTTTGTCCTAAGCGAATGTACGACAAGCCGACATCCATTAAGGTTTGCAATTTACGTGAAATAGATGGAATCGCATCAAAATAGCCGCGAGCATCTTCAACCGTCATTTGCAGCACTTCATGAATATTTTTGCCTTTGTATTTTACTTCTAAGGTTTCGCGGTTATAACGCTTACCTTTACATGAATCACAAGGCACATAAACATCAGGTAAAAAGTGCATTTCCACTTTAATTAAGCCATCACCTTGGCATGCTTCACAACGACCGCCTTTAACGTTAAACGAGAAGCGACCCACTTGATAACCACGGGTACGCGATTCTTGTGTACCTGCAAACAGTTCACGTATTGGGGTGAAAATACCCGTGTAAGTGGCAGGGTTCGAGCGTGGTGTACGGCCAATAGGGCTTTGATCAATATCGACCACTTTATCGCAATGATCCATGCCTTCAATACTTCTGTAGGGCGCAGGTTCATCAACGGTAGCGCCATTGAGCATTCGATGGGCTATTTTAAAGAAAGTGTCGTTAATCAGTGTCGATTTACCCGAACCAGATACCCCAGTAACACAGGTAAACAATCCAACAGGAATGGTTAAATCAACATCTCTTAGGTTATTACCCGAAGCACCAAATAACTGAATCACCTTTTTCGGATCGATTGGGGTGCGCTCGTCACTAATGTGTATTTGCTTCTTACCAGAAATATATTGACCCGTTACCGACTCTTCACAGTTAAGAATATCTTCTAGGGTACCGTCACAAATGACTTCACCGCCATGTACACCGGCTCCTGGGCCAATATCGATAATGTGATCCGCTAAACGAATCGCATCTTCATCGTGTTCAACCACAATCACGGTATTGCCTAAATCACGCAGGTGGATCAGGGTTTGTAATAAACGTTCGTTATCGCGTTGATGCAAACCAATTGAAGGCTCATCAAGCACGTACATTACGCCCACTAACCCCGCACCAATTTGGCTGGCTAAGCGAATACGTTGCGCCTCGCCACCTGATAAGGTTTCGGCTGAGCGCGACAAGCTTAAATAGTTAAGCCCGACATTGACTAAGAAACCAAGACGTTGACTGATCTCTTTTAATATTTTTTCGGCAATTTGCGCTCGTTGCCCTTCAAACACTACGGTGTCGAAGTATTCTTTAGCTTCGCCAATCGACCAAATGGTCAGTTGCGGTAGGTTTAACTCACCAATAAATACGTTACGGGCTTCTTCACGTAAGCGCGAACCACCACAGCTGTTACACGGCTGCATATTAATAAATTTAGACAGCTCATCGCGCACCGAGTTACTTTCGGTTTCACGATAACGGCGATCCATATTATTTAAAATGCCTTCAAACGGATGGTTACGGATCACAACATCGCCGCGGTCATTAATGTACTTAAAGGCAATGTTTTGTTTCCCAGAACCATATAAGACAATCTTTTTAACTTTGTCGCTTAGTTCGGCATAAGGCTTCTCAACGTCAAACTTATAATGTTCAGCTAATGAACTGAGCATTTGGAAATAGTAAAAATTACGTCTATCCCAGCCTCTAATCGCGCCACCGGCTAACGATAGTTCATCATTAGCAATTACTCGTTCAGGGTCAAAAAACTGCTGCACACCCAAACCATCACAAGTTTGACAAGCTCCGGCCGGATTGTTAAACGAGAAAATACGCGGCTCAAGTTCGGCCATCGAATAGCCACAATGTGGACAGGCGAAATTAGCTGAAAATATCAGTTCTTCGGCTTTGCTATCGTCCATACTGGCAATTTTTGCAATGCCACCCGACAATTCTAAAGCGGTTTCAAACGACTCAGCCAAACGCTGTTTCATGTCTTCGCGTACTTTGAAGCGATCGACAACCACTTCAATGGTATGTTTGATGTGTAAATCTAATGTTGGTGGGTCAGTTAAGTCACATACCTCGCCATCAATACGGGCGCGGATATAGCCTTGTGCTGATAAGCTTTCAAGCAACTTAACGTGTTCACCTTTACGGTCGTTAACCACTGGAGCAAGCAGCATTTGACGGCTGTTTGCCGGCATCGCTAATACTTTATCTACCATTTGGCTGACCGTTTGCGCCGACAACGGCTGATTATGCGTTGGGCAGCGAGGCTCGCCCACACGGGCAAACAACAAGCGTAAATAGTCATAGATTTCGGTAATGGTACCGACCGTAGATCGTGGATTGTGCGAGGTAGATTTTTGTTCAATTGAAATGGCAGGGCTTAAGCCTTCAATATGATCAACATCGGGTTTTTCCATTAAACTCAAGAATTGACGCGCATATGCCGACAATGATTCGACATAACGACGTTGGCCTTCTGCATACAAAGTATCGAAGGCTAATGATGATTTTCCTGAACCGGATAACCCAGTTATCACGATAAGTTTGTCACGGGGAATGGTTAGATTGATGTTCTTAAGATTGTGGGTTCGGGCACCGCGTATTTCAATTTTATCCATCTATATCACTCTATGACTTATGTAAAACAAAACAGCGATCAGTATCGCATAGTTTGTTGGGGGACTTCATATCAATTTTGACTATGTTGGTTTGATGATACGCACAACACTCAGCTAAAGTTTAACATGCGCAGATAAAACATCTTATATCAAAAACTGTGATTTCCTTTTGAGCTAATTTCTGGCGCTGTGATAATATGCGCAACTTATAATATTGTTGAATTACTTATCGAAGGGCAACAGCATGGCCAGTAATGGACTGTCGGGTATGGAGAAAAAGGTCGCATTTTCGTTAGCCAGTGTGTTTGGTTTACGAATGATGGGATTGTTTATGATTATGCCTGTCTTCGCGCTGTACGGTCAGCACCTGGAAGGCTTTTCACCGCTATGGGTGGGTATTGCCATTGGTGCATACGGATTAACCCAAGCTTTTTTACAGATTCCAATGGGCATTTTGTCCGACAAATACGGACGCAAACCGATTATTCTTGGTGGCTTGGTATTGTTTGCCATCGGTAGTGTAATTGCTGCATCATCTGATCATATTTACGGTGTGGTATTTGGTCGAGCAGTACAAGGTATGGGCGCAATAGCTGCAGCCGTATTAGCGCTTGCAGCCGATTTAACCCGAGACGAGCAACGCACAAAAGTCATGGCGATTATCGGTATGTGTATTGGCTTTTCATTTGCATTGTCATTATTGGTCGGGCCTATTGTCGCGCAATACATGGGCTTAACGGGGCTGTTTTTATTAACAGCAGTTCTAGCCGTATTGGGCATGTTAATTGTACAGTTTTTTGTTCCCAATCCTATTAGCCAAGCGCCTAAAGGTGACACGGTTGCCACTCCGACAAAATTAAAACGTATGTTGTTAGACCCGCAATTATTTCGCCTAGATGCTGGCATTTTTATTCTGCATTTAGTGCTCACTGCGGTGTTTGTGGCATTGCCGCTAGATTTGGTTGATGCCGGTTTAGTAAAAGAAAAACATTGGATGTTGTACTTCCCCGCTTTTGTTGGCGCATTTTTCTTAATGGTGCCGTTAATTATCATTGGGGTGAAACGCAACAACACCAAAACCATGTTTCAATTGTCGTTAATGATCATGATGGTGTCACTAGCTGCGATGGGGCTTTATGCCGATAACCTTTGGGTGTTAAGTGGTGCTGTAGTGTTATTTTTCACTGGTTTTAACTACCTTGAAGCATCACTGCCAAGTTTAATTGCTAAGTTTTGTCCTGTCGGTGACAAAGGTTCGGCTATGGGCGTGTATTCAACTAGTCAATTTTTAGGGGCATTTTGTGGCGGCATGTTAGGCGGCGGAGCTTATCAGCTCGTTGGTGCATCTGGGGTGTTTTTTGTTGCGCTAGGGCTAATGTGTGTGTGGTTATTTTTAACTCTCGGCATGCAAAAGCCTGTGTTATTGAAAAGCTATACTCTTGAAGCTACAGTAAAAGATAGAAGCGATGCACAAGATATGGCCAGTAAATTGTCACAGTTAATCGGTGTTGTAGAGGCCATTGTGGTGCTCGAAGAGAAAGTGGCTTATTTAAAGGTCGATGATAAATTCAATTTAAGCGAAGCGCGAGCTGTGTTAGGCTCTGTGAATTAGATCGTATAGATCATTAAGCTTAGTATTAAGTTAAAGTAAACAGATAAAAATCTCAGGAGATTTCGATGGCTAGTCGTGGTGTGAATAAAGTGATTTATGATCACCACTACAGAACTATATAGTTTTACTATACAAAAAACTATATTTCTACTAGCATCAAATCTTGTTTTTATGGGATTAAATAATGGCATATGTCCGCTATACGAATAAGGTAAGCTTTGCTTCTGTTGGCTTTAAAAATAAGAAGGGCTTTCCAGTAATTTTCACTTCTAGCAAGTTTATCCATAGACTTTCTTTACAGTATTTTTTAAGTATTCGACAGAATCTTTCAATTAACACTATAGCAACATATGCTTCGCATCTTTGTGACTTCTTATCTCAATTAGAAACTGACAATGAAGGTCTACTTGAAACAGATCAAATTCAATGGGATGAAATAGATGATGCATGGTTTGAAGGGTATTCAAATGAACTTATACGTCGATACTGTTCAGAAGCAGACAATTCCACAAACTATGTTTCCCAAGTTCTAAGAACTGTTATTGCATATTTGCTCTGGTGTGAGAATCAAGGGTTTGCAAGAAATTTGATAGGTACAACCGACGTATCTAGTATCAGGGTTAAAAAAAATGAAAGTGGAAAAGAAGCATCACATCCCCTTGTAACAAGACTTTCCCGACAGAAATCACCCAAACGATCTGCCCCTAAAGAGCGCTGGATAGAAGTAGTCAAAGAATCAACTACTCTAGTTAGTAAGCAAGTACGATACCGATATGAGTTAATGATCGATTGGTGCGTTGCATCGGGATTGCGAGCTCATGAAGTATGTGCACTAACAACGCATCAATTACCCTTAAGAAAAACTGCGGTCAACGCACATATTAATGAAGAAAATGTCTTCATTAATTTAAGTGTAACGAAGGGTAGTAAGTCTGCTCTATTGCCAATAAGTCCATTGCTTGTTATCCGTACCTGGGATTTTATTGAACATGAGAGAGTCAAAACTCTTAAACCATTTTTAGAAATAGCAAGAAAAAGTAGGATAAATTTTGTCGAACCAAAAGAGATTTTTCTTTCGTCCACAACGGGTAGAGCAATAAATCCAAGGACTTTTTCAAATCAGGTTCGCTCTGCTTGGTTATCAGCTGTTAACTCCAACCAGCTTACTGAAGATGAGTCTGTTTGGGTCCATGGGCTTAGACATCGGTACACCACTAATAAGCGTAAAGCATTAAAGAATGATGAGCTTACCAAACACCTTACAAGGCATAAAAGTATTGATTCTCTAGATGTTTATAGTTTTGAATATTTAAATGGAGAAGAAAAATGACTGCTAAAAGGTTCCAGCGACATAAAATAAATAGCACAAAGCCAAGCTCAATTCGTCCTATTTCACCTTCTGGAAAGTTTGAGATTTTTCTTGGTGTTGCAGGCACAATAAGTGTTATTGACTTAATGGATTTAAATGACAGCGACAAAATCATTACCGAGTTAAATTTGCATTTGCGTAATCGAAGGAAGCCCAGAGGCACTGCACATAGACTTCTAAAATACTTGAGGCATACTGCATCAATGTCGATGAATATTGATGCTAAGTCTCTCTCTGATTTCAAAAACTATCTCAGTGAACAATCGGACCTAACTCTTAATACAAAATCGCAGATATTTTCAGAGGCCAAGAATTTCGTCAAACATTTAATTGATGCTGAAGTATTGATAGACGAAGTATTACCGAGAAATTTTGATGCTAGAAAATCAAGCATAATCCCTACTCTATCCTTTGCTGATCTCGGCCGAAACTTTATCGAAAATGACAATAACTTTGTTTTGGCT
>NZ_JACJFI010000167.1 GCF_014164505.1 Shewanella sp. SG41-4
TACTTGAATTTGCCCTACATATAAAACTGGGGCTGCATCAATTTCATTGGCATCCATCATGGTGGCTATTCGTTCAACAGCCGACAATAATTGACTTTGTTCCCATTCTTCAAGGTTTTGGTAACGCATAATAAAATGTTCTTGCAGTGGTTTAGGTGCGCTATTTAATAATGTTTTACCAGCGTCACTTAATGACAGGTGAACTTTACGTTTGTCGGTTTCACTGCGCTTTCTAATCACCATGCCACGATTTTCCAATCGATCAATAATGGTGGTCACTGTCGCTGCACTCAAATTAATTTCTTGAGCTATTTGTTTGGCCAGTGGAGCGTCAAGTTGATCAATTTTCTGTATGACCATTAATTGTGGTCCAGTTAGACCCGATAGTTTATTTAATTGGCGTGAGTGTATATCAATAGCTCTGATCACCCGGCGCAATGAAATTAGTAGTTGTTCGTATTTTTCCATAATCCCCTCATAATTCACCACGCACAATAACAGAATTTAGCTTATGACTCATTGCCCAATATCAAAAAAGCAGAATAATATCATCGACATTATTCTGCTTAGCTACTTTATGAGCAATATCAGTTTATAGGCTGAAAGTGCGAGATACCGATACGACTAAACGAGCATCGCTAGCATCGTTGTCCATGCTTGTGTCTTCTGCAGCGACATTAAAATCAAATCCTTCCCAGCTGGTTAAGTATTCAGCTCGGAAATGGTTGTAAGATTTATCACCGTCCCATGCCCATTTGTCTTCGTCTTGTGACGTTGAACGGTCAAAACTCACACGGATGTCATGACCTTCAGCAACGGTAAAGGTATGTGCAACCATCATGATATAATGGTCAGCATCAACACCAAAATAATCCCACGAGTACCAAAAGTTTAATTCACTCTGGCCAAGCGATGAAGTATAACCAAATTTGGTGTAAAGCTCTGGGTAGTAATACTCATCAGAGGCATCATCACCATGGTAAGTGTAATATGCAATACCAGCATCTACAGACACTCTGTCTGTTAGTTCAAAATATTTACCTGCGTAAAAATCAAGTTCTAACCAAGTATCATCACCGCTTCCAAAATCAACATTAGATGCCCAAGCACCAACGTACCAACCGTCATCTGCTGCGTAGTCAAGGCTAGCCTGTAATGCAGGAGAGTTATCCGTTTGGCTCACACCATTAAAGGTATAGTCAGACGTTGCATTAACGGTTGTGCTTAACTCGCCTGCCATTACAGAAGTTGGTAAAGCAAATAAGCTTAATAGAGCTAACTTTTTCATTGTTGTGTTCATCATTTTTCCTTGGATCATTATTATTGTTTAGTCTGCTAATTCGATTTTAGTGAAATCGATTTCATTTTCTTTTGGAGAGAGTTCAATTGCTCTCACTTTACGGTAATGCGATTTTAAAATGTAAACGAAGCAACTCAGTATCAAACCAATAGCCAGTGCACCGACCCATTGGATTTCTAAAAAGTCTAGTTTGAATAGTAAGGTTAATCCACTTAGGACCACAACATTACCAACGATGTAAGGTACTTTACCAAAACGTTCAACCGTTAAGTTTAAGTTGTCGGTGTATAAACGCACTAGTGAGTCGAGTGAGTTAATAACAAATGTTACCCCAACAATGACCATAGCAAGATTATAGAACCCTGATGTATCGATACCGTTAGCACTATAGTAATACAGTACTGTGAACCAAATTGCGATTGGAATTGAAGGGAATACCATCATAGCGATTAACACTTGGTACGTTTTCATTCCGCCAACAAAACGTGCGGTAAATTGACCAATCATAATACTCCACGCAAACCACCAAAACAGGTAAAATTCATGATAGTCGTTTATCGGTAGTACAAAGTTATGGATGTTACCAAAGTAGTCTCCGATTAATGCAAATGTCGTAAAGAATTCACCCACACTAGAATCGTCTGATAAAAATGCACCAGCCCACATAATGGCGATTAACCCTAAGAACAACCAAGTACTGCCTAAACTAAGATAGCGAACATAGCGAATGCTAGTACTTGAATACACTGCGGCGGCAATAACCATAAATACGATTAAGTAGAAACTGCTGACAACGGTTTCGCCATCACCTAATTGTGGTAAATACCACGGTAAGTTAGTTAACAATAAATAAGCAGTAAAGGCACAGGTACCAATAATGACCACGTTATTAATAAACTTGATCAATGGAATTTCAAAGTACTTTACTCTTGGCTCAATCACACAGAAATAGAAACACGTTAAAAAGTAAAACGCCCAAATTAAGCAGGCCCAAAAACCAAACTCTATGGCTAACGGATTACTAAACCCATATTCCGGACTGGTTGCCAAGTCGGCATAACCTGCAAATTCTGTTAATGGGAACATGATTAAGCCAACATCGAGTCCTGAAGTGAACAAAATGGCAATAAAGGTAAATTTACGCACCGGTGTGACACCAATGCATTGCATGTTACCCCAACGATAAATAACAAATGCGATAGCGGCAAAAGTGAATAAAATGCCTATTGATAACCAGGTTGTCATTATTTAACTCCTGGGTGAATAGTGTGTGCGAACATAATGTTGGCTCCTTGTTGTATGTTTTTTATGCCATAGAACAATTTTTAAAGGCAAAACGCCCTCAAGCCTTAAGTATCGTGTTGACGATAGTTAAACCCTGATAGATTGAACATGGCTAAATTGGCCATTCACGAAAACGTAGGTTGGCCATCAACCTGTTGTCGATGTGTATAAATAAATACACATCGACTAATGGGTGTTAATCAATTTGTCGTTTAGGCGCTTGTAATCGTTGTGATGTTTGCCATTGCTGTGCAATGGTTACTTTTGCCAAACTTGGCGCAAGTGGTTTGTTGCCTAAAATGATATCGGCAGCGCGCTCGGCGACCATAATCGTCGGTGAGTTCAAATTGCCATTTGGAATGGTCGGAAAAATTGACGAGTCAACGACTCGTAAGCCATTTATACCGTGAACTTTTGTTTCAGAGTCGACAACAGCCATCTCATCTTCGCCCATTTTGCATGAGCAAGAAGGGTGATAAGCGCTTTCTACTGAGCTTCTAACAAAACGGTCTATTTCTTCATCGGTCTGTATTGCTAAGCCTGGTTGAATTTCTTCACCACGATATTCATCTAAACCCGGTTGATTAATAATTTCACGGGTTAAACGAACACACGCTCTAAAGCCTTCAATATCATCTTGATGCGATAAATAATTGAACTGAATTTGTGGAGCAACCTTGGCATCATTCGATACAACCGTTACCGCTCCACGGCTTTTAGGTTTATTGTGGCCAATATGAACTTGGAAACCATGGCCCGCAAACGCTTCTTTTCCGTCGTAACGCATGGCAGCAGGTAAGAAGTGGTACTGTAAATCAGGCCACTCTAAGCCCGCTTTTGAGCGGATAAAACCACACGATTCAAAATGGTTAGTTGCACCCAAACCTGACTTATTTAAAATCCAGCGAGCACCAATAAACAATTTGTTTAACGGATCAATTTTGCCATTAAGTGATATCGGCTTTAAGCACTTAAATTGGAAGTAAAACTCTAAGTGGTCTTGCAGATTCTGACCAACACCAGGTAATTGATGTACTTGCTCAATTCCAGCGTTAGCTAATGTGCTTGAATCACCAATACCCGACAGTTGTAAAATATGCGGTGAACCAATTGAACCTGCAGATAAAATCACTTCTTTATTGCAGTTAACATCAATTAACTCGCCTTTACGTTCGTAACGAACGCCGACAGCCGTTTTACCTTGCATAATCACTTTATGCACAAGCGCATGAGTGACCACGGTTAAATTAGGGCGTTTCATTGCTGGGCGAAGGTACGCATTTGCCGTAGACCAACGTACGCCGTTTTTAACGGTCATGTGCATTGGGCCAAAGCCTTCTTGCTGACTGGCATTGTAATCATCAGTGGCTAGGTAGCCGGCATCGACACCTGCATCAACAAAAGCTTGATATAACGGGTTTTTCATTTCATTACCGTTATTAACCGCTAATGGGCCTTTATCACCGCGATAAACATTACCGCCAAAAGACCATGTTTCAGCTTTTTTAAAGTAAGGCAGACAGTGAGCGTAATCCCAGTCTTTTGCACCTTCTTGCTGCCACTCGTCAAAATCACGTGCATGACCACGTACGTAGACCATGCCATTGATTGATGATGAACCGCCTAACACTTTGCCACGCGGGCAATGCATACGGCGATTGTCCAAATGTGGTTCGGCTTCGGTTTCAAACTGCCATGCATACTTTTTAGTATTCATGGGAATTGAAAGGGCGGTTGGCATTTGGATAAAAATGCTCTTGTCGCTACCACCGGTTTCAAGTATCAGGACTTTATTGTCTGGGTTTTCCGTTAAGCGGTTGGCTAATACACAACCTGCGCTACCGGCACCAACAATAATATAATCGTATTCGTGAGACATTTGCGTAGACATTAATTGGGTCACTCCTAAAATGGGCTTTCAAGTGACTGCATACCAACGTAAACAGCTTTTATTTGGGTGTATGCTTTTAATGTTTCAGAGCCATTCTCACGACCAATACCAGACATCTTATAGCCACCAACCGGCATTTCTGCAGGGGAGGCACCATAAGCATTTATCCAGCAAATACCGGCTTGCATTTGGTGAATAACACGATGTGCGCGAGTAATGTCTTGCGTAAATACGCCCGCCGCTAAGCCTAGATGAGTGCTATTTGCACGTTTAACGACTTCATCTTCATCAGTAAAGGTAAACACTGACATCACAGGGCCAAATATTTCTTCTTTTGAAATCGTCATCTCATCAGTGCAATCTGTAAACACAGTCGGTGCCACAAAGAAACCATTAGGTGCATTGTCAGGTGTTAATGCTGTTCCGCCTGTTAATAAGGTGGCACCTTCTTTTTTACCGATTTCAATGTAGTCGAGCACTTTTTGTTGATGGTCGCGTGAAATCAATGCACCAAAATTGGTGTCAGGGTGCATTGGGTCTCCACAAACGATATTTTGCTCAGTACGCTCTTTTAAGCGTTGGATAAAGCGCGGATAAATATCTTTCTGCACAAACACGCGAGTACCGTTGGTACACACTTCACCTTGAGTATAGAAATTAGCTAACATCGCTGCTGATACTGCATTTTCAACATCGGCATCGTTAAAGATAATCAATGGCGATTTTCCGCCAAGCTCCATGGTCACTTCTTTTAGTGAACCTGCCGCCGCAGCCATGACTTTTTTACCGGTACCGACTTCACCCGTAAATGACACTTTAGCAATATCTTCATTGGTGGTGAGCCATGCGCCAACTCGACCGTCACCTTGAACTACGTTAAACACGCCATCTGGCACGCCCGCTTGAGTGAATATTTCAGCTAAACGCATTGCACCGCGAGGTGTTTCTTCTGAAGGTTTGAAAATCATTACGTTGCCGCATGCAAGTGCCGGGGCTGCTTTCCAACAAGCAATTTGTAACGGATAGTTCCATGCGCCTATACCAGCACAAATACCTAATGGCTCACGGCGAGTATAATAAAAGTCTGCACCAACAGGTTGTTGATTACCTTCAATACTTGGGGCGAGACCGGCAAAGAACTCAATTGAGTCGGCGCCAGTGACGATATCGACAACCGAAGCTTCTTGCCATGGTTTACCTGTATCCAATACTTCGCCTGCAGCAAGTTCATCATTGTGCTCACGTAGTAGGGCAACGGCTTTTAATAAAATACGGCTACGTTCTATAGGCGTCATCGCCGACCAAACAGCAAAACCTGCTTTGGCACTTTCTATAGCAGCTTTTTGGACAGACTCGGTTGCCACTTCAACTAAATAACTGACATTTCCTGTCGCAGGATTGATAACTTCAAATGTTTCGCCAGTACCGTTTGATTGGTATTTTCCATGAACATAATTTTGATAAATAACTAACGATGACATTATTCTACTCCGTTGTGCACGATCACAGCCTTGATAAAGGCTTTAGATAAAATTTGGGCTTGCTTAAAATCTTCTATTGGGGTGTTACTCAGCGCACTGCGTAACCAAAAACCATCAATTACTGCCGCAGTTTGCTTGGCTGCATTAACAGCGGCTGCATTGGGTAATAATTGTTTAAACGAATAAAGCAGGTTGCTGTATAACCGCTGACTATTAATGTTTTGCAATCTTGCTAATCCTGGATCGTGCATCGCTTGGGACCAGAAGCTTAACCATGTTTTTGTCGCGGCGGTTGAACGTTGTAATTCAGTAAAATTTGCTTCCACAATCATTGAAAGCCGTTCCATTGGGGTTAATGTTTTGCCTGACGTTTTCGTCAGTAATGCTTGCTTCAATTCCTCTAACAGAAATTTTTGCGTGGCTTCAATTAACCCTTGTTTGCCACCAAAATAGTGACTGATGATCCCTGATGACATTCCCGCTAATCCACTAATGGTATTAATAGTAGTGTTTTGTAACCCATGACGTTCGATTGACATTAACGTGGCATCTATTAGCTGTTGTTGTCTGACGTTTTTCATTGTAGGTCTTGGCATAAAGGAGTCCGTTATCTGTATTAAGAGTTGTTAATTGAACGCTCAATTAACAACGATACTAATGATTAGTGCTGTAATTATCAAGTTATAACTTGATATAGATCACATCACTACAGCCGCAAAATGAGTTAGGGGATAACCGATAAAAATTAAGTTGTTGTTTGGTATGGGTTAAATTGCATTTGATGTTGGTTGGTGATTTGTTGTAAAAAATGAATAGATTTTGTCATAATGATTACAGCTGTAGTTATTTTTGGCGTTTTACTGATAGGTTATCATTTTTAAATGGGCATTTTTGATCCGAACGGCCTAATTGGTGCAGATATCAAACGGAGAATAATGAGCTTCATATTGTGCTATTAACGGTAGATTCGTGAGCGGACAGGATAAGTGATATTGATCAAGTCCGTTAGTTTTATTCAATCTTTAACGGCAGTTTTTGGGCCGCCACAATGCCACAATACAATCATTTCATTATCACTGACGTTTGTTAGTGATGCGTAGGAGCCTAAGCCGCTCGCTTTATTAACAAGCAGCTTGTCCATCGTTAGACTTATTACAAGCTGACCAATGTTATGTACTAATGCTATGCATATAGGTTATGTACTGTGCTAGATGTTTAGGTGTTTGGCTTGATTAACGCTACAGCCACAATGATTTTACCAATGATGCTCTTTATTCATCATAGAGACGTAATAGCAAAACATTAATCATGCTATAACCTTATTATGATGTTTAAATAGCAAGATTATTAGATTAAGAGGTAAATGGATGGGCAGCGCATCAATGATCATGTGGAGTGTGCTATTTGGCGCTATAGGCATGGGGTATTTTGTTTATGGTAAGCGCCAAAGGGCGATTGTTCCCTTGTGCGTAGGAATGGCATTAATCGTGTTTCCTTATTTTGTTGCCAGCGTGACCACTTTGCTGATTATGGGAATAATATTAGTGGCGATACCGTACTTTATCCGGCTTTAGTCGCCGTAGACATTATGCGTTTTATCACTGAGATTCATTTATGCCCCAAAGTGAGCTTGGAATATACCCAGCGACCACTAACGTTGTGATGCTTCACCAACACCAGACCAAGAGGAATTAATGCCTGCTCTCTCTTTATTCTTTATAAAAGAATTAGCCCTGCCGCCCCGCAACATTTTCGCTATTTACAAAACAACAGCTGCGAAAACATCGCCATGAGGATTGATCCAGCTTTGAACTTCACTTGGAATTGGCCCCGGTCCATCTTGCAGTAAAGAATGAAAATGCTAACGCTTCCGATGTTACATCTTATGTGAATGGATTCACGAATGTCGTGATGGCAGGGCGCCAAGAAACGACCTGTACCGCGAAAGCTAAGTTCACATCTGATAGGCAGGATGCCTGAATGCCTTTAGCACATGGATGGCCGAGAAAGTCCATTGTGGGAAGCTCACACCCACATCTCTACTCGCTGATTTACAAGAATAATCATTTTTCGACTTGAGCTTTATTACTTGCCTTTTTTAACTGGTTTTAGACCTAAAATGATAGAAAGTTAGGAGGTATTGACCTTATTCGCTCTGACCCCATAATCTTCTGCCATTATCTTTTTCTGACTGACGAAGCTTTCTTTAGCAACACCCTGAAGCAAGCATGTGCCACAGTAGAAACTGCCATGATAATGCAGTAGCTGACTGCTTTTTTCACTGCTGAAGAAAGAGAGAGTGAAACGAAAAAATGATAAAAGCAGAGACGAGTCACACTCCGAGAAATTCGCTACTGCTAACCCTCTAGAATAGTAGTTAATTCATTGAATTAAGGCTATTATTTTTATACTAATTAGGTAAATTAATTTACAATAGTGATGTTTAAACAACAACATTAATGATGACTATAATGACAAATGATAAACCGTGGTTAACACAATATCCTGTGGATGTGCCCACAACAATAGATTCAAGTATGTATAACAATATCAATGATTTGTTTAAAGAGTCTTTTAGTGCACATGCTAAAAAAGCCGCATATATTAATATGGGACATAGTTTATCCTACCAAGATCTCGAAAGTAAAAGTAACGCTTTTGCTGCTTATCTACAATCTGAACTAAAAATGAAAAAAGGCGAACGAATCGCCTTGATGATGCCTAATTTATTGCAATATCCCATCACTATTTTAGGTGCATTAAAAGCAGGACTCATTATTGTAAATGTTAATCCGCTTTATACCCCTCGAGAGTTAAAACATCAATTACGAGACTCAGGTGCTAGTGCTATTGTTGCCGTAACAAATTTTGGTAATAACCTTCAGCAAATACTGCATGAGACTAACATTAAGCATGTTATTTTAACCAAAATCGGCGATGAGTTAGCTATTCATAAGCGTACATTGGTTAACTTTCTTATCAAACATGTCAAAAAAATATTGCCTAAATATCATATTCCCGACGCTATTTCACTGCGTAGAGCGTTAACCGAAGGCAAGAAACTTCCCTTTATAGATCCCCAAATAACAGTAGATGATTTAGCATACCTTCAATATACAGGTGGAACGACGGGACCGGCTAAAGGGGCAATGCTGACTCATAGTAATATTATTTCTAACGTTCTACAGGTTCATGCGCATTTTAGCCCAAGAACCTTATATGATAAGGAATATGCAGTAACTCCACTTCCGCTTTATCATATTTTTGCCAACTCAGTGAGTATGATGTTTATGCTCTTTCTCGGTGCAACGAATTTACTTATTACCAACCCAAGAGATATAGATGGTTTCGTAGCAGATTTAAGTAAATATCCATTCACAATGGTTTTTGGTTTGAATACACTTTTTAATGGTCTAAACAATCATGCTGGTTTTCAAAAATTAGATTTTAGTCACGCACGTTTTACTATTGCAGGTGGAATGTCGACGCAAAAACATATTGCTGATCGTTGGCAAGAACTCACTGGAATGCCAGTGATCGAAGGCTATGGCTTAACTGAATGTTCCCCTGTGGTCGCGGCAGGGACT
>NZ_JACJFI010000168.1 GCF_014164505.1 Shewanella sp. SG41-4
CGGTTGCTCACAAGTTGATATCACTTTAAAAGATGGTATTGAGAAGCAATTGTTAGATATGTTCCCAACGGAATTAACTGGCGTTCGTGATGTAACAGAACATCAGCACGGCGAACATTCTTACGCCTAATTGCGTGATGAATTACTGCTAATAAACAAAGCTTAAAAACAAAAACGCGACCTTATTATGGGTCGCGTTTTTTGTTGGTGTCGATTAGGTTTTGGCAACTCGTGGTTTTAGTCGTCTCGAGTCAGTACTTCGAGTAATTCAATATCAAAAAACAAATCAGAGTTTGCTGGAATACGCTCACCAATCTGGCGTTCTCCATAGGCTAAATGAGCCGGAACAGAGAGCTGTCGCTTGCCACCTACATTCATGCCGATAATACCCTGATCCCAGCCTTTAATGACTCTGCCGGTACCAATGACACACTGAAATGCATCAGAAGCATCAAACTGGCTTCCATCGGCTAATCGACCGCTATAACGAGTGGTAATTAGCGCGCCTTTAACTGCAGCTTTACCGTTGCCAACTTCAATGTCGGTGATAATCAATTCTTGAGTCATAGTATTCTCATGTGTGACGACTTGGGCTATTTGAGGTTATTTTACCCCAAGATTAGTCGATAAGAAGTGCTCTATTTCAATGAATGTTGTAAGACGATGTTCATTATTACTTAAGTAATGATCGCCATTTTCCAGTTCGATATACTTTACGGGTTTATGTAAATCCTTAAGGGCATCATACATCTCTTCACTATGCTGTACTCGCACCACCCGATCTTTAGTGCCGTGGATCAATAATACTGGCACGTTAATGTTGGCCGCTTTGCTAATCGGTGACCGCTGAAACAAATCGTCGTAATCGTCACCAATTTGTTTTTTAACAATTTTACTGTTGTCATACCGACGTGATGATTTAACTAAATATTCAAGGTCAGTCACGCCCGCGACACTAATGGCACATTGATACAGGTCGGGGGTGATAGCCACGCCCATTAATGCGGCATAACCGCCGTAACTCGCACCGACAATACACACCCGTTTAGGGTCGCTAATGCCTTGTTCGATAAGCCAGTGAGTACCATCCTCAATGTCGGTTTGCATTTCTAGGCCCCAGTTTTTAAGACCTGAATTCATGAAGTTGAAGCCGTAACCAGACGAACCACGAAAGTTCATTTGTAGCACTGCATAACCGCGATTAGCTAAAAACTGTGCCCAATAATCAAACGTGGTTGAGTCGTAGCTAATAGGTCCGCCATGGGGGAAAATAATGGTCGGTAAATTTTTGGCTACAGTGTCTTTTGGGGTAGTGAGAAAGGCTTCGATGGCTAAACCGTCGCGCGCATTATAATGTACTGTTTGCGGTTGAGATAACACTTCTGGTGGTAATTGGCTGTAACGGTAAGCGATAGGATAGAGTTGTTTTTTATCTCTGCTACCAAAGTAATACGCCCCAGATTCAACAGGGCCAGTTGCATAAGCAATGTAGTTACGCTCATCGTCACTGAACTGGCGAATGTCATTATGCGACTGGGGTAACGCCTCGTTCAGACCGTTGTAAAGAGCAACGTAGTCTTGGTCCCAAAACAGGTATTCTCCTTCGATATTAGTACTTAATCCAATCACTTTTTGTTTAAGTTGGGAATATACTAACCAACCTTCAGTATCGTAGTTTTCATCATGATAAACCAATTCTTTTGCTAAAGCCGGGTCGGTTAGGTTGACTTTAAAGATGGATTTTAAACCTTGATGGTAGGCACTGACATATAGAATGTTGGGGTCGTGGTCGAACCCAATTGGCCATATTTCATCTTCGGTAAAAGCTTCAAATTGCCATAATTGACGAGGCTCTTCATTAGCGGCTTTTTGTTCGTAAATTCGGTAGGAGGTGTCATCACGATAAATGCCAATCCGTACATTATGCTGTCTGTCAATGACCCAATCTTCAAAGTATTTACGAGCATGCTGTATTGGTTTAATTGCCCCGGTTTTTAAGCTGACGTTAATGACACTTTCATATTGCGACTTGGATCCTAAACCGACAATTTGTAGCAGAATATGGTCTGGATCATCAGGTAAATAATCAATTACCGATGCTTGTAATTGCGGTAACCATTGAAAACGAGTGAGAGAGTAGTTTGATAATACACTCGATAATTTATTGTCGCTGATTGTGTATTTCATCAATCGAGTTTCGGTGGTTGGAGTACCATTGCGAATAGCGGGGTATTTTGATTCTATCAGGAGCATGTCATTACTTGCCCATTTTAACGATAAAATAACAAATTTTTGATTGTCAGTTTGGACTGGGAAAATATCTTTACTCGTTTCAGTATCTCGAATATTGATAACTTGGCCTTCGAGTTCGTTATTACTAACACGCATAAGCGAAGCTATTTTTTTGCCATCAGGAGATAAGGTGATAAAACTAACATCTGGAATGCTGGCAAAGGCTTCAACAGGTAGAGGCTTGGAAAATGAGCTAAGCGAAAATAGACATGAACTAACAATAACAAGCCATAAAATCCGTTTCATTAAAGGTCCGTTTTACGTGATATAAAAATGTTGTTTGGATGTTACATTTTTATAGTAAAGTCTTCAATGTATTATACGGTCACCAGTTGATATCTGAGTTTGTAGTAATAGTGCCACCCAAGAGTCACGCTTCGGCATAGCATAAATATCGACATCGCTGCCCAAAGGCTGTGATTGCCCCAAGTTTGCAATAAGTACCAACTCGGAAAGTAAATACCAAAGGTAGCTATTATCATACTGTTACGCATAACATTCCCGCATGCGGCACCAATATACACGCCATCAAACAGGTAACACCCAAATGCCAATATTGGCATGATAATAAGCCAGATTAAGTAATTGTTTGCGGTATTTTGCACCGCTTCAATATTGGTTAATAGCTGAATTATCCACGGTCCTGCCGTCCAAAAAAGCAGGCTAAATAGTACTGCAACTATTGCCGACCAGCAAAAAGCCAATACGACACTGTCATGCAGTAAGGTTGGATTTTTTTGACCAAATGCGCGGCCCACTTCAGCTTCAGCATAATAGGCTATGCCATCTAACGCATAAGATATTAGCATCAGCAAATTAAGCAGCACTGCGTTGGCGGCAATAGTATTGTCACCCAAGCCTGCACCATAAAAGGTCATAAAACTAAAGGCGGCTTGTAAGCATAAACTGCGAATAAAAATATCACGGTTTAAGGTAAGTAAACGAGCGTATCCGCGCCATGATAAATGCGCGATAACCTGGCTTATATTAAGCCTACCAGTGTGCATCAATTGGCGTTTAACCATGATCAATGCCACTGAAAAAGCACTGATATCAGCAATAACAGATGCCAACGCCGCACCTTGCACATTCCATTTAAAGACGATGACAAACACAATATCGAGAATAATATTGACGCTATTAGCGATAATTAATTGCCACATGGCCGCTTTCGGCGCTTGTCGTCCGAGTAACCAGCCTAATAATACTAAGTTGACGAGGGCAAAAGGCAGTGACCAAATTCGAATTTCGACGTATTGGCGGCAGTAAAACATAACTTGTTCGCTGGCATCACTGAGGCTTAATGCTAAATCGAGTATGGGAGAGTGTAATATTACACAAGCTACTCCCAAGGTTAATGCGAGGCTGCAACCTTGTATCAGTAATTGTTGTTGAGTTGAGGTATCATTAGCACCGTAGGCTTGTGCAACTAGCCCGGTGGTGGACATGCGTAAAAAGCCGAGTAACCAAATCATTAAGGTGATAATGGTACTGCCTAGTGCTACGCCACCAAGATAGTAAGCTTGTCCAAGATGACCAATCACCGCAGTATCAACTAATCCTAATAGTGGAATAGTGATATTCGACAGTATCATTGGCGTCGCTAAAGCCAATAGTTGACGATTTTTTTGGCGGTTTAATAGTAATGCGCTAACTGACATAGGTATGGATAATCATGGTTAAAAAAATAGCTTTATTGTTGGCGGTACTTAGCTTAAATGTATTGAATTTTGATGCCAATGCGGTAGTCATTTTACAATATCACCACGTGTCGGAAAATACCCCGAAAAGCACGAGTGTGACACCAAGTCAATTTGCTGAACAGATGCAGTACTTGGCAGATAATGATTTTACCGTGATTTCATTAGCTGAAGCTGTTGATTCAATAAAGCATAACACGCCAATAGCCGATAGACGTATTGTGATTACTTTCGATGACGGTTATGACAGCATTATCAACAATGCCGCGCCCATTTTGGCCTCACATCAATTCCCATACACTGTATTTATTTCAGTTGCCCCCATCGACGCTGGTTTCAAAGGGATGATGAGTTGGAAAGACATTATCGCGTTATCCGATCAAGGCGTGACGATTGCTAACCACAGTTGGGGACACGAACATTTAATTCGTCGTCAAGGCAAAGAAACCCAAGCCCAATGGCAAGCCCGTGTCGAAGATAATATCTTATCGACAGAAGCTGAAATATTAAAACGTACTGGCCAAAGTGTAAAAATGTTTGCCTACCCGTATGGTGAATACACTAACAAATTAGAAGCAATTTTGGCGAAACAGGGCTTTGTTGGCTTTGGTCAGCAATCTGGTGCCGCAGGGGAATATGCTTCACTAACTGCATTGCCGCGCTTTCCGGTTGCCAATGCTTATGCTGATTTAGCGAGTTTAATGGTTAAGTTTTCCAGTTTACCGATGCCGGTGATTAAGCAGAACATAAGCGATCCATTGTTGGCGTCAGGTAAGTGGCGACCAAAATTGGAGTTGACTATTGATACTCAAGATATTTATCCACATCAAATGATGTGTTTTATTCAAGGCCAAGGGCCTAAAAAACCTATTTGGTTAAGCGAAAACCGCTTATCTATTCAAGCATCATCGGATTTGGCTCCAGGACGTTCGCGCTATAACTGCACCGCACCCAGTAAAACAAAAACGGGCTATTATTGGTTCTCACAAGCGTGGATCCGCCCGCAAGATAATGGCCAATGGCTCGAAGAGTAACGATATTGCGTCAATGGCTAGTGCCAAGATTGAACGATTTGGCTAAAGTCAGCAATTAGCTCAGCATTAAGGATTTGTGCGAGCTGACCAGGTTGTGGTTTAGGTTTAAATACTGCTACTTTTTCCCCTCTTGGTGAAACCAAGACATACGATGCGCTATGGTCTACTTGGTAATCGCTGTCGTCTCCCACCATGGCATACACAAAGCCTAAGTCACGACTAAACGGAAACAAGTCTGCGTGTTCTGCACTGACGGCTTTAAAGTCTTTATTAAAAAAGTTTATGTAATCTAATCGTTTAGCTTGAGTATCGCGTTTAGGATCTGCTGACACAAACACCACTTGTACATTGCTGGCTATTTTTTGCAGTTGTGGATAAGCCGCTGCAAGTTTATTTAGAGTGGTAGGGCATACATCTGGGCAAGCGGTGTAACCAATAAAGAACAAACTCCATTTACCTTGCACCGTTTGGTTGGTAAATGCATTGCCGTATTGGTCTGCTAATGTAAATGGTGCTAATGGGCGCTGCTGCTCAAATACATAACTGGTCGCCAGTGGCATAGGTTCTGTTTGCGTCTGTTGATAAACGACACCCCCCACCAAGGCTAACAGCATTAGCCCTACCGCTATCATTATTTTCAATATCTTTTCCTTTCTAATTTAAGCGTTTACCCAAAAGTAATGGTCAACTAATAATACAATAAACAACACCATTAAATGATAAATTGAGAATTTAAAGACTTGCATGGACAGTTCTGGATAGTCATGAAACTTTAACTGCCACGCTTTATAAATAAAACCACAACTGAGTAATGTTGAACCAACCAAATATATTGGACCACACATGCCGACTAAAACGGGTAGTAGACAGGCGATTGCTAATAAAATGGTGTAAAGCAAAATACAGGTTTTGGTAAACTCGACCCCATGAGTAACCGGTAACATTGGAATATCGACCTTGGCATATTCTTTACGACGATGAATGGCTAATGCCCAAAAATGCGGTGGAGTCCAGGTAAATATAATAATAACCAGTAACAAGGCGTAGCCATGCAGTTCATTGGTTATTGCGGTCCAGCCTAATAATGGCGGCATAGCGCCGGCTAATCCACCAATGACAATATTTTGTGAGGTCGCCCGTTTAAGATAGGCGGTATACACCAAGGCATAACCAATCAAACTGGCAAAGGTTAACCAAGCTGTGAGGGGATTAACTAAGGTATATAACACCACAAAGCCGAGTGATCCAAGCGACACCGCAAATGTTACCGCTTTAGTGGTGGAGATTTTACCTTTAGGCAGCGGACGATTATAAGTTCGAGCCATCAAACCATCTATTTTACGATCAATTAAGTGATTAAACGCCGCCGCAGAGCCTGCCATCATCGCAATACCAGCCATTCCCGCAACCAAAGGTTGTAACGGTACAATGCCAGGCACAGATAAACACATACCGACCAATACCGTAAGCAACATAAGTGCTACGACTTTGGGTTTGGTCATTTCAAAATAGGCGCGCCATTGTAGGATTAACTTTGGTTGAACCTGACTAATAGTAAGAGGTTTTGTCATGGTTGATCCTCACTTATGCTTTACGCCACAGAGCGTAATTAATAAAGACTAAGGTAAGCAGCAATAAGGCTGCGCCTCCATTGTGTGATACCGCGATGCCTAAAGGTAAATTCATCACCACATTAGTAATCCCCAACCCGACTTGAGCGATAACGAGTAACAGCAATAAGTAACCACTGTTTCGCATAATATGTGATTGTGCATAGCGTAATTTTAGTGCGAGTACGATTAGGGTTATGGCGGTTACCACTGCCCAAATTCGGTGACTAACATGAATAGTCATGCGAGTGGCATAATCTAAAACACCAAATTCAAAACTGGGATGATCGCCTTGAAATGGTGAAAAAGCATCGGCAAAACGTAAGTTATCGACCCAATTACCTTCACAGATGGGCAAGGTAGTGCAGGCAAGCGCTGCGTAATTTGATGAGGTCCAGCCACCGAGTATAATTTGAATGACTAATACACCCAAACTGGCTAATGCTAATGGAATGAGCTTACGCGCATAGGTATCCCCTCCGGGGATCCTTAATGGTTTAAGCCGCAGATATAACAGCAGTAACAAGGCGAATAAACTAAAACCGCCTATAAGATGCGCCATAACGACAACAGGCATTAATTTCATGGTGACAGTCCACATTCCCAATGCGGCTTGAAACACAATGAGTACCGCAATAAATACGGGCAGTTTTTTGGGTGCTTGCGGCTGTTTAAGGCACATAATTAGAATGGCTAAAACCATTAACCCCAAAGTACCTGCGATATAGCGATGGATCATTTCAAGCCAAGCTTTTTCTGGCTCAATTTGAGCATCAGGAAATCGACTTTCAATGTTGGCTAAATCATGGCTTGCACTCGGCACCGCTAAATGGCCATAACAGCCCGGCCAGTCAGGGCAACCTAATCCAGCATCAGACAGGCGTGTATAGGCGCCCATTAGAATAACCGCCAAGGTAAACACTAATGTGAATTTGATTAATCGCTGTATTGCCATTAGCCAACCCTCGACAACTTAAGCATTTTGCGCAAATCGGCAATCATGGCTTTGCCCTGAGCAATATTGGCGTCGTGACCTATTACGTTGTCATATTGCATGACTAAGCTTCCGAGAGGATCGACAATAATCAGCTGTTGATTGGTCAGCAGTGCAGCAAGTGCATCATTGGCGTTTGCTTGGTCAAAGGAGATATTTAATTGCTTGAGGATTTTGGTGTCACTGTGGCTGTTTACTACAATGATTGGGGTAACACGATCCCTATCTTTGCCGAGGGCAATATAGCTTTGGTGTAAAATATACAGCCGTTCTTGGCATTGCTCATTGCAGGTTTCGGGTAGAAAAAATAGCACTTGCCATCCATGAGGTTTAGGATTCTCCATGGCTAAGTTAGCGTAGTTAATGTTAGAAGCGATTAATGCCCCTTTGTTGGTTGCCGCGCCGTTATACAGTTCTAGGCTTAACACTAATTTGGCTAAGGCAACCGGTAAAATAAATACCAGCAGTAAGACAATTAGCGCTTTATTACTTTTTTTCGGTAGGGAGTTCATTCTATCTCCTCTTTATCATTTTGATATTATTGTTAAGTTAATTATGAACAACGATGTTTAGCGTCGAAATTGTCGAAATGCAATCCAACTCATTAATCCTAAAAATACAGCTGCCATGCTGAACCATTGCAAGGCATATCCTTGATGTTTTTGCGCCGACAATGGAATGGGTATCCAAGGTTGAGGCAGGTGATAATTTGGAACATTGTCTGGTTGCAGCACTACGGATGTCAGTGTATGGCCAAGCAAGTCTGTTAGTGCAGGTATATTGATATTCTGAAAACGTATTGGAGCATGAGTATCGGCTAGTTGCTCTGGATCTAGTCGGTCACTTAATGGGTTGGGTTGTTTTTGATAAACTCGGCCAAACAGTGTGTAGTAATTTGTTTTTAAGGGGGGTAGTTCGGGTAAAATTCGACGGTCTTTGTTTGCAGGCACAAAGCCTAGCTCGACCATTATCCAAGGTTGCTCAGGGGTTATTTCAAAAATTTGATAAGCTAAATATCCTACTTGACCCTGAAACACTTGATTGTCTAATAACAGCATCATGTTATTGACGGGTTTAGCTGAGATCTTCAGACGATAACCCGTGAGTAATCTCGTCTCCGGTTGAGAGCTTGTTGAGGCTTCTGACGTTTCAACTATTGCCAACATTTCATCATAAGTGAGTGCTTGTTGCTGTTGGCGCTGAATAAGCGTGCTTTGCCACTCTTGTTTAAAGGTTGCTCGTGATAACTGCCATAATCCTAACTTGACCAACAAGCTAAACACGACCAAAGTAATGATTACGAATAACACCCGAGACACACCCACACTTTTAAAAGGATTGCCTGTGACAACACCTTTCATCGTTAAGTTAGTTTTAGTCTCGTTGCTTGTATTCATATTATTTAACTTAGGTAGGGCCTTATTTATTATGGTTAAGGGCGAGCATCAACAATCCATGAGTCGTTTTCTCGGCCGGCGCGTATTGTTTTCTGTTGTCGTTATAATGATATTGCTGGTGGCTTTGGGGCTTGGTTACATTCAACCTAACCCCAGACCTTATTAGTCGTTAATACGTTGTTTTATAGTACGTATACAAAAATGAATAAGCATAACCACACCACATCAACGAAGTGCCAATACCAACTCCCCGCTTGAAAAGCGAAATGCTTGTCGGGCGTAAAGTGGCCCTTCACAATCCTGAGTAATAAAATAATCAAGAACAGGGTACCGATAGTGACGTGCATACCATGAAAACCGGTTAGCAGAAAGAAGGTGTTGCCGTAGACACCAGAAGAGAGCGTTAGCCCCATACATTGGTAAGCTAGGTTATATTCTTCAATCTGTAAACAGAGAAACGTAATCCCCATAATTACAGCTAACGCTAACTAGATTATCAA
>NZ_JACJFI010000169.1 GCF_014164505.1 Shewanella sp. SG41-4
CACGTCTTGAAAATGTGCCCGCTTATTATGAGGCCGCGCGAAACAATATTAGCGATCCGACACTTGAACATACCCAATTAGCGATTATGCAAAATCAAGGCGCATTTTCGGTATTGTCTGCCGAGTTAGCCCAGCAAGTCGCTAATTCGAAATTGAGCGCAGAACAGAAAGCGTTATTTACTGAGCGTTTTGATGCAGCAACCGCTGCGATTAAACAGCACCTTGAGTGGTTAACCGCGCTTGAAGCTAAGCTAACCGAAAATGGTGGCCGCGATTTCCGTATTGGTGAAACCTTATACGAAGAAAAGTTCGCCTTTGATATTCAGTCTGGTATGACGGCTAAACAGTTATACGACAAAGCCGTCGCAGATAAAAATCATGTTCAGCAAGAAATGGCTAAGATCACCGACACCATTTGGTCAAAGTACATCGATACACCAAAACCAGACGATGAGAGACAAGCAATTCGTCAATTAATTGATGTGTTATCAACCAAGCATGTTAATCGGGAAAACTTTGTTGCTGAAGTGCGTAAGCAAATCCCAGAACTGATTAAGTTTGTCAATGATAAACAACTGGTGACTCTTGACCCGAACAAACCGTTAATTGTGCGTGAAACCCCTGAATATATGCGTGGTTTTGCCGGCGCGTCTATCAGCGCACCGGGGCCTTACGATAAAGGTGGTAATACTTACTACAACGTTTCACCCCTTGATAGCATGAGTGATGAGTCGGCAGAGAGTTATTTACGTGAATACAATCATTGGATTTTACAAGTACTGAATATTCATGAGGCTATCCCAGGGCATTACACGCAATTGGTCTTTTCTAACCAATCTCCTAGTTTAGTCAAAAGCTTGTTTGGTAACGGCGCCATGATTGAAGGTTGGGCCGTGTATACCGAACGTATGATGCTAGAAGAAGGTTATGGTAATTTTGAACCTGAAATGTGGTTGATGTATTACAAATGGAATTTGCGGGTTATTTGTAACACTATTGTAGATTACAGCATTCAGGTCAACGGTATGGGCGAGCAAGAGGTGATTGATTTACTCGAGAACGAAGCGTTCCAACAACGCGCCGAGGCGGAAGGGAAATGGCGTCGTGCGACCTTAAGTCAAGTCCAACTGACTAGCTATTATGCTGGTTATCGCGAGATCTATGATTTCCGTGAACAACTTAAAGCTAAACAAGGAGAAAGCTTTGATTTAAAACAGTTCCATGAACAGTTTTTAAGTTACGGCAGCGCACCTGTTAAATTCATTAAGCAATTGATGACAGATAAATAGACCAATTGTGTCTCACTCATAATTGTGACAAATGTCTCAAGGCCTGAAATTTCAGGCCTTTTTGTTAATGAAAATGGTGAAGGGGTAGATTAAATCTGGTTCCTCGTAAACAGATATGATAATCTTAATGGTAATCGTTATCATTAAGAATTTTCCCATGAAGAATATCCTATTCATTGAACATACCCTTTCAGATAAAAGTGACATAGGTCGACAGTTAGAAGAGCAGGGCTACCATGTTCATCGAGTTAATAATGCCTTTGATGGGTTGATCCAAATGGAGACTCTGCAGCTTGAAGCCATATTATTAGATTTTTCAGTGCCCAAAACGGATTCATTTTGGTTGCTCATCGCAAGACAAACTAGCACGCCCATTATTGTGTTAGCAGAAAGTAACAGCGAAATTGAGCGCATTAATGCGTTAGAGCTCGGCGCCGACGATTATCTCTGTAGACCGATTAATATCCGCGAATTGCAGTTACGTCTTAATGTACTCCATCGACGTACCCAAGCACCGATTAATGATGCGGTTAATGACTATATTGGTTTTGATGATACTTGTTATACCATTAGTTTTGCTGAAAAATCATTAGTGTTAACGCAAACTGAATATCGACTATTTAAATATTTGTTTGATAGACAGGGTAAAGTTGTCACCAAAGAAGAATTACAACGACGAGTATTGCACAAGGAACTGGGACGATTTGACCGTAATTTAGACATGCATATCAGTAATACACGCCGTAAATTAGTTAAACGGAATTTACCACGCGAATTAATTAATACCGTTCGCGGTCAAGGTTACAGCTTTAGCTTTTAATGGTTCACACCAATTGCCGCATTTGTTAAGCTATGGCGCATAAAATAAGGCTGATACCAATCGTTATTACGCCCAAAATAAGCGCAAGCACATAAAGGATAATCTAATGCGGATTACAGCAAACTTTGACGGCGGCAATATTGACGTCATTAATCTAGACAAACATGACGATATACAGCTCGCAATTCGTCCCGATTTTGGCGGTGAGTTCTATCAATGGTTTAACTTTCGTTTAGAAGGGGCCGTCGGCCAAACATATACCCTTAACATCCTCAATGCCGGTACTGCTTCTTACCCAAAAGGTTGGGAAGATTATCAAGCCGTTGCCAGTTATGATCGCCAAACTTGGTTCAGATTACCAACTCAGTATGTCGATGGAAAATTAACCATTCAAGCCGAGTTAGATTGTGAAGCTATTCAAATTGCTTATTTTGCACCTTACAGTTATGAGCGTCATTTAGATTTAATCAGTGAAGTGCAATTACACCCAGCAGTTAGCCTTGAACATCTTGGGTTAACCCTTGATGGCCGCGACATGACGTTGCTTAAAATTGGTGATGCTAATCCTAGTAAAAAGAATATTTGGATTACTGCGCGTCAACATCCGGGTGAAACGATGGCTGAATGGCTAGTTGAAGGCTTATTAAATCAATTGCTTGATAGTGATTGTCCAACATCTAAAGCCTTATTAGACAAAGCCAATTTTTATATTGTGCCAAACATGAATCCTGATGGCAGTGCACGCGGCCATTTACGTACTAATGCTGTAGGGACTAACTTAAATCGCGAATGGCAAACACCGAGCTTAGAGAAAAGCCCTGAAGTGTATTATGTCGTTAATAAAATGCATCAAACTGGTGTTGATTTATTTTACGATGTCCACGGCGATGAAGGCCTCCCTTATGTGTTCCTTGCCGGTTGTGAAGGGGTGCCAAGCTACAACGATAAAATGGCTCAATTACAACAGCAATTTCTCAATGCATTGACCATTGCCAGTGCTGATTTCCAAACAGAGTTTGGTTACGATAAAGATGAGCCAGGTAAAGCGAATTTAACCGTGGGTTCTAACTGGGTTGCCAATACGTTCAGTTGTTTATCGAACACGTTAGAAATGCCATTTAAAGACAATGCTAATTTAGCCGATCCATTTGTGGGCTGGTCTCCAGAGCGTTGCGTATATTTAGGTGAAGCGTCATTAGTTGCGATGTTAGCTGTGGTTGATAATTTATAATCGCGACAGTAAGCAGTAATTTTTATCTTCAGATGATCAAGCAGGTAGAATAAATTATGGCCTTAGTTGCATGTCCTAAATGTCAAAAGCGAATTTCAAGTCTGGCTAAGCAATGTGAGCATTGTAAAACCGATTTGACTGGTAATACTGAGTCATTAACGATTATCAGTCACATTGAGCGTTCAAATAGCTTAATGACCCAAAGCTTTATCTTTTTGACATTGTTTATAGCAGGGGTTGTGGTGTGGTTTTGGGGAGGAGAGCCTGCACAAGGGCTAACTTCTTATATCGCGATTGCCAGTTTTGTTATTGGCTTTACGGGTTATCTTGTTACCAGAGTTAGAATAGTGTTACATAAACGGAAATCAGTATGAACGATATCAATAAAGTCATTGATGAAATGCCTGAAGAAGTATACCTACGCTTGTTGTCTGCCACTGAGTTAGGTAAATGGGATGACGGTACAGTATTAACTGAACCACAGCGTGAGTCGACCTTACAAGTGGTGATGTTGTATCAAGCACGTAAGTTACATCAAACTGAACATTTTACTATCGCAGCGGGTGGTAATATTAATGAGTTGTCTAAATCAGAACTGAAAAAACAGTTTAAAGGTGAGCCCATCGCCGAGTTTAAAGAAGCTGATTTATAATCATCTGAGATTGAATAATATGTGTTATCTGTAATGGATATTATAAGACAAAAAAATGCGAGCTAATGAGCTCGCATTTTTATTTAGCTGTATCTGGTTAAAGCAATAACAACATAAAAGTATCAATGAGGTTAACTAACCTGAACTCGGGATAAGGGATGAACTTATACTATTTAAAATCAGCACGTTAACCCACCTCACTTTCAAGCTTGTCATTTGTTATGCTAACAAGGCGAATTGACACGTCAATAGCTAGCCTATTGCAAGTCGATTCAACGCAGTTAGCAGGGCAAAGGACTGCTTGAAAGGCGTTTATTATCCCGAGTTGAGGTTAACTAGTCTGCCGTCAGT
Source organism: Shewanella sp. SG41-4 (assembly GCF_014164505.1). Lineage (GTDB taxonomy): Bacteria > Pseudomonadota > Gammaproteobacteria > Enterobacterales > Shewanellaceae > Shewanella. The sequence goes on from NZ_JACJFI010000169.1 coordinate 4,344, forward strand.
TCACCAACAAGGTTTTCCTGCATACGTTGCTTAATTTGCGCAGGGGTTAAACCAATAGACAACAAATAATGCAATTTTGCTAATGCCGCTTCAATGGTCATATCTGCACCACTTATTACTCCAGCTTGTGCTAAAGCATTACCTGTAGCATAACCGCCCATATTGACTTTACCCTGGAAACATTGGGTTAAATTCACCAATATAATACCGCGTTCATCGGCTTGTTTAAGTGTATCCAGTAGCTTCTTATCTTGTGGTGCATTCCCCACGCCGAAGGTCAATAAAATCAGTGCTTTTACCGGTTGCTGTAAAATATTATTAAAAATATCTGTGGAGATCCCTGGGTAAAGCGTAACGACACCGACAGGTTGCGGGCTGATAGTGACAACCTCTAAAGGGGCACCCGTTGGCTGCGTTATTTTACCTGCTTTAAGGTTAATTTTAATGCCGGCTTCTAGCAACATCGGGAAGTTAGGCGATGCAAACGCATCGAATCCGTCAGCATGGGCTTTGGTTGAGCGATTACCACGAAACAGTTTGTTATTAAAAAACAAACAGACTTCAGCAACTGGGTAGTTTGCCGCAATATACAGCGAATTGAGCAAGTTGGTTTGCCCGTCTGAACGTAATTGCGCCAACGGAATTTGTGAACCAGTTACGATGACTGGTTTAGATAAACCTTGCAGCATAAATGACAAAGCAGAGGCAGTATAAGCCATTGTGTCTGTACCATGTAAAATGACGAAACCGTCGTACTTTTCATAGTTGGCTTGGATATCATTAGCAATCATTTGCCAATCTGTTGGTGCCATATTAGATGAGTCAATTAATGGGCTGTATTCATGAATAAAGAACTCAGGCATTTCGTCATGATAAAATTCCGGCATTGACTGAACACAATCTGTTAAGAACCCTGATACTGGCACAAAACCGTTCGCGGTCTTTTGCATCCCGATGGTACCGCCGGTATAAGCAACGTAAATTGAACGTTTTGTCATGTATGTAGGCTCTAATTGAATGTCGATTGCAGATTGTGCAAATTATACGAGTTTATTTGAAGATCCCCAATAAAAAAGCCTGCTAAGCAGGCTTTTTTTGAATAATATTCATATTGCGGTCATTTGAGTGATTAGTAATTACAGTTTTCGCAATACATATAGACATGATTAGGGTCATCAAACATCGACAATGTTTCAAATGCACCAGCCCACTGCTTGGCAAAGCGTTCAATTAAACTGGTTTGACGAACGCTGTCTGGAACATAAGCCACAGTAGCGCCCATAATTTGCTGCATCAGTTGTTGTTCAGCGCTAAGCTCTTGCTCAATCACTTTAACATCGAACTTTTCCATTTTCGCTAAATCAGCTGCTTTGGCTAATGCCACATCCATATCACCTAATTCATCAACTAGGCCTAAGGTGAGCGCGCGTTTACCTGTCCATACACGGCCTTGAGCAATATTATCTACTTGCTCTAGCGTCATATGACGCTCTTTTGCTACCAGAGAAATAAACTCATGGTATCCACGTTCAATATGACGTTGTACCACCGCGGCAACTTGTGGGTTTAATTCGCGCGCAGGCGATAATCCTGCCCAATCAGATGTTGCGACACCATCAGATGTAACACCAAAATGATTTAGTGCTGGTTCAAACGTAGAGCACATACCGAAACGACCTAGTGAACCCGTTAGTGTTGTTGGCGTAGCAACAATATAGTCGGCACTGGCTGATATCCAATACCCACCAGATGCAGCAAGGCTACCCATGCTAACAACCACAGGCTTACCTGCAGCTTTTAGCGCTAACACTTCTTGACGAATTTGCTCTGATGCAAATGCACTACCACCAGGGCTGTCAACACGAAGTACGACGGCTTTCACTTTATCGTCAAAGCGTGCTTTCATGAGCAATGCAGAGGTACTTTCACCGCCAATTTGTCCAGCAGGTTGTTTACCGTTAAGAATCGTGCCTTTAGCAACGATAACGGCAACTGCGTCTTTTTCAACAAAGCTAGGCATAGGTGCGGTTAACTTTCGGTAATCATTAAAGCTAATCTGCTTAAAGTTTTTACCTTCAGTATCACTGCCAACACGTTCAATCATCGCGACACGGAATGCATCTGCCGAAACCAGTTCGTCAACCCATTTCATGTTGACAGCCATTTGAGCGCTGTCACCTTCCGCTTTATCTAGCTGAGCGAGATACTCATCTGTACTTAACACTAATTGATCAGGACCGATTTGACGGTTGCTGGCAACAATAGTCGAGTAGCTTTGCCAAATATCATTTAACAATTCTTTGCTGGCGACTTTGTCGGCATCTGACATATCGTCGCGGATAAAAGGCTCTACAGCTGATTTAAATGTACCCACTCGAAATACGTGAGTAGTAATTTTTAGTTTTTCGAGTGCCGCTTTGTAATACAAACGGTAACGGCTTAAGCCATCCAGCGCTACCATACCTTGGTTATTAAGGTATATTTTGTCTGCAAAGCTGGCCAAAAAGTATTGGTTTTGATCATAACCATTAGCCATTGCGATAACGGACTTATTGGCGGCTTTAAACTGGGTTAATGCTTCACCAATGGCGGTCATTTTACTGATCCCAGCATCACGTAGTTCTGCTAAGTCCAGTACGATACTGTTAATGCGGGCATCTTGAGTCGCATTATTAATGGTATAAAGTACGTCAGCTAATAGAATTTCACCTTCTGGATCATTCGCTTGCCCTTGGCTAAATGCCATTTCTATTGGGTCTACATAATGTTTTTGGTCCACTATGCTCCCAGACAAGTTCAGCACTAGAGCTGATTGATCTTCGACGACAATTTCATCTTCGCTGTTGAGTAGTACCACAGCGATGACAGCCAACAAACCAAAAAATATAACGTTGATGATGAACTTACGGATACCGTTTACTGTATTCCATAACAGTAAAAACATCCTTTTTAAAAACGAGGGTTTAGCGGACATTTGCCACTCCTTTATCTGTCTAATGTAGTCATCCTAACTGAAAATCAATATAAATGTGAAATTCAATTGTAAAGGTTTTTAACAAACGAGCGTTTAAATGATTGAGCAAACTTTACTGGCGGGGTATGCTGGTTTAAATCACTTGTTTAAAAAGGATGTTTGAATGTCGTTTCCACACTTATTAGAACCTTTAGACCTCGGCTTTACACAGCTGAAAAATCGCGTGTTAATGGGCTCAATGCACACCGGTTTAGAAGAAGAAAAAGGCGGATTTGAGAAACTGGCAGCATTTTATAAAGAACGTGCTCAAGGTGGCGTGGGGTTAATTGTTACCGGCGGTATTGCACCTAATTTACGCGGCCGTTTGGCGCCACACGCCTGTCAATTAAGCTTTTCTTGGCAGGTGGGCAAACATAAAATTGTTACTGATGCTGTGCATGAAGCGGGCGGAAAAATCTGCATGCAAATCCTGCATGCTGGCCGTTATAGCTATCATCCTTTTAGCTTAGCCCCGAGCAAAATAAAATCGCCCATCACACCGTTTACCCCTTCGGCGATGTCTGCTCGTCAAGTGCGCTCGACGATTAAAGATTATGCTACCAGCGCGGCATTGGCTAAAAAAGCTGGTTATGATGGCGTTGAAGTCATGGGCTCTGAAGGCTATTTGATCAACCAATTTATCAGTTCGCGCACCAATACACGCACCGATGAATGGGGCGGCAGTTATGAAAATCGGGTTAAATTCCCGATTGAAATCGTTAACGCGATTCGTCAGAAGGTTGGTAGTGACTTTATTATTGTATTCCGTTTATCGATGCTCGACTTAGTTGACAATGGCTCAACGTGGGACGAAGTGGTACAGCTGGCCAAATCGCTTGAACAAGCAGGCGTAAGTATTATTAATACCGGTATTGGTTGGCATGAAGCACGTGTACCGACGATTTCGACCAGTGTGCCGCGTGGTGCATTTTCTTGGGTAACAGAAAAACTAAAAAAAGAAGTCAAGATTCCGTTAATTGCTACAAATCGGATTAATACTCCAGAAATTGGCGAGTCGATTATTGCATCAGGTCAAGCTGATATGGTGTCGATGGCCCGGCCATTTCTTGCCGACGCTGAGTTTGTGAATAAAGCGGCAGCTAATACCCCTGAATTGATTAATACCTGTATTGGTTGTAACCAAGCCTGTTTGGACCACACCTTTTCGATGAAACGGGCAACCTGTTTGGTTAATCCCCGTGCTTGTTATGAAACCGAAATTAATTTTACCCCAACAACCACTAAAAAACGCATCGCTGTGATGGGAGCGGGTCCTGCTGGAATGGCGTTCTCTGTATATGCAGCATCCCGTGGTCATGAAGTGGTTTTATTTGAAGCCAAGTCAGAAGTGGGCGGTCAGTTTAATTTAGCGCGTAAAATTCCGGGTAAAGAAGAGTTTAATGAAACGATTCGATATTTCATTAACCAAATTAAGCTGCATAATGTTGAACTGCGTTTAAACACTAAATTGGATGCGGCAGTACTGGCTAATGAAAAATTTGATGAAGTGGTCATTGCTGCTGGTGTGGTACCACGAGCGTTGGAATTACCAGGTTTTGATAATCCTAAAGTGGTCGATTACCAACAAGTATTAACCGGCCAAGTTGAAATAGGTAAAACGGTAGCATTGATTGGTGCTGGCGGTATTGGTTTTGATATGGCGCATTTCTTATGCGAATTAGAATCGAGCACATTGCAACCCGATAAATGGTTAAAACAGTGGGGCATTGATAAAACCTATCAAAATGCCGGTGGATTAACTGAAGAAGCCGAACATGTACCTGGTCGTGAAGTGTATTTATTACAACGTAAAACCACCAAAATGGGTAAAGGTTTAGGTAAAACTACTGGTTGGATCCATCGTAGCGTATTGAAGCAACATCAAGTTCATATGAAAACTGGTGTAAGCTACGAAAAGTTTGATGAACAAGGTCTGCACATTAAAATCGGTGAACAATCTGAAATTCTTGCGGTAGATAACGTGGTGTTGTGTGCTGGACAAACGTCGAATCGCAGTTTAGTTGATGAAATGAAAGCCAGCGGATTACCTGTTCATTTAATTGGTG
>NZ_JACJFI010000016.1 GCF_014164505.1 Shewanella sp. SG41-4
GTCGAGTCAAAAAGTCGCCCAGATTGTAATAGAAGAAACGCAAGTCGGCGCAGTCGCCATTACCGACACCAGCAAGTTACTTGCATTTATTGGTATTGGGGCCGATCACCATATTCCTAATACGCCTATTTCCTCAAAAATCACTCTTGAAGCCATCACACAAAATAGTGTTATGTTTGCTGATGGTGTCGATACCACATATTCCTGTTCTATATCGCCCAACTGTAGTTTAGGCTCAAGCCTAGTTATTCCGTTGCGCAGTAACGACGAAGTCATTGGCACCATTAAATTATACGAACCTAAAAACAAATTGTTTTTAAACATCAACCGCACCTTAGGCGAAGGCATTGCGAGGTTATTGTCTAACCAAATTCTTTATGGTCGCTTTGAACAACAACAACACTTACTGATGCAAGCAGAGATAAAATTGCTACAAGCTCAAGTTAATCCCCATTTTTTATTTAATGCACTCAATACCATCAGTGCAATTATTAAGCGTGATCCGCAAATGTCTAAACAATTATTGCAGCAGTTATCGCAATTTTTGCGCATCAATTTGACCCGAACAACAGGGCTGGTGACAATGGCTGATGAACTTGAGCATATAGACGCTTATCTCGCTATTGAACGAGCTCGTTTTATTGACAAACTTCAAGTCAATATTGATATTCCTATTATTTATCATCACCAGAAAATGCCTGCATTTACCTTACAACCGTTAATTGAAAACGCGGTTAAGCACGGTACATCGCGGATGCTTGATGCTGGCATTATTAATGTTAAAGCCACATTAGACGGTGACGACTTATTGCTCAACGTGACAGATAATGCAGGTTTATATCAACCTTCTAACAACACTGATGGTTTAGGGATGAACTTAGTCCACAAACGAATTCAGAATTTATTTGGCAGCCAATACGGCATTGAAGTTGAGTGTGAACCAGACGTGTTCACCCGTGTTAGTGTGCGTTTACCGTTAAAGGAAATTGACCAATGATCTCGTGCTTAATCATTGATGATGAACCCTTCGCCCGTCAAGAAGTGGCAGATTTACTCGACAAACATTCTGATATAAAAGTACTTGGACAGTGCAGTAATGCCATCGAGGCCTTACAACAAATCAACCTACTGAAACCCAATCTGATTTTTGTTGATATTCAAATGCCGCGGATAAATGGCATGGAATTAATCGCCATGCTTAATCCTGAACAAATGCCACGAGCGGTGTTCATTACCGCGTTTGATGAATATGCAATCAAAGCATTTGATAACAATGCATTCGATTATTTACTTAAACCCATCGATGAAAAACGCTTCAACCAAACTCTAGACAAAGTCCGCTCCAACATGACGCCACAACCAATGACGCAAATATTGCCGACACAATTAGCCCATTTACCCTGCTACAGTGGCAGTAAGCTAAAAGTTGTTGCTGCCGCTGATGTAGAATTTATTGTCAGCGATGTAGGTGGTATTCATGTGTGCTCAAATAAAGGTTTTAGTCACACTCAATTAACCCTTAAGGTTTTAGAGCAAAAAACCACGTTATTTCGTTGTCATAAACAATACTTACTGGCCCCTGGTGCTATTTCTGAAATTGAAATCACCGACACTGGCGCAGAAGTCACTACCCATAGTGGGGCAAAAGTTCCTGTTTCACGTCGTTATCTTAAAGAGTTAAAGCAGTTACTTGGATTTCAATAACTAGGTTTACGCCACATAAAGCGTGACATGCCCCAAATTTATCTCACAACCAAAACCGCTCAGGGTGCCTATTTACCGCTTACTCTGCCTTTTTAACCTGTCACTCAGTTTGCCCCCAATACCCTATTTTGATGTTTTAAAATGGTGTCACTATAAAAATGGGGAGATAACAAAATGACGTGGTTTTTACTCTGTGTAGGCCTGCTTATTGGCGGCTATTTTATTTACGGGGCTTTTGTCGAGAAAGTATTCGGCATTAACACCCAAAGACAAACACCCGCTTTCACTCAAACAGACGGTGTCGACTTCGTGCCGATGTCTAAAGGGAAAGTCTATTTAATTCAATTGTTAAATATTGCTGGTGTGGGTCCAATTTTTGGTCCGATCCTAGGTGCCCTTTATGGCCCAGCGGCGATGCTATGGATTGTATTTGGTTGTATTTTTGCCGGTGCAGTACACGATTACTTTTCGGGGATGTTATCGGTACGCAATAACGGTCAATCAGTTCCTAACTTGGCCGGTAAATATTTAGGTAAAAATGCCAAACACTTTATGAACTTGTTTGCCATTATCTTATTATTGTTAGTTGGCGTGGTGTTCATATCTGCTCCTGCAGGATTACTAAGCAAACTTACCGGACTCGATGTCACCATCTTTGTTGGTATCATTTTTGTTTATTATTTAATTGCCACCATAGTACCTATCGACAAAATTATTGGTCGCTTATATCCATTCTTTGGTGCATTACTGGTCTTTATGTCACTTGGACTGATTATAGCGTTAGCATTATCAACCGAACATACCATGTTACCTGGTTTTGAAATGGGTGACTTCTTTAGCAACTTAAACCCAAATGACATGCCATTATGGCCAGCCTTGTTCATCACGATTGCATGTGGTGCAGTATCGGGTTTCCATGCAACACAATCACCTCTAATGGCTCGTTGTGTTGAGAATGAATCAAACGGCCGCTTTGTATTTTTTGGTGCCATGATTGGTGAAGGTGTAATTGCATTAATTTGGTGTGCAATTGCATTATCATTCTTTGGTGGGGTTGAAGGATTGAATGTCGGAATGGCTGGCAACCCAGCTAACGTCGTATACGAAGCCTCTAATGGGCTGTTAGGTACATTTGGTGGCTTCTTGGCTATCTTGGGTGTCATCGTATTACCTATCACCTCTGGCGATACCGCATTTCGTTCAGCACGGTTAATTTTGGCAGAGTTCTTTAACATCAAACAAATCGAATTACCGAAGCGTTTAATGCTCGCGTTACCATTATTTGTCGTCGGTGCCGTGTTGACTCAAGTCGACTTTGGTATTATCTGGCGCTACTTTGGTGTCGCAAACCAAACCACGGCGGTATTAATGTTATGGACCGCTTCAGCTTACTTATTGCGCCACAATAAATTCCATTGGATTTGTACTGTACCCGCTATGTTCATGACCTGTGTTGTAATTAGCTTTATGCTGAACTCTTCAACATTAGGAGCAGGTTTACCGATGACAGTGTCAACCATTGCAGGTTTAGTCACTACCGCAATTATTGCGATAATGGTTATTATTAAAACCAAAGGCAAAGGTGATATTGAAACTGATGAAGAAGATCAAGTTGAACTAGCCAACGAACTATAGATGGTAATATCATCAATAAACGGCAGCTTCGGCTGCCGTTTTTGTGTTGATATCACTTTGGCGACAATGTGGGTATAATATTGCCAAACTTAATTAGCTCGCACGGTCCATGACACAAGCAAACAATCCGCTTCACGGCATCAAACTAGAAACTATCGTGACTTCACTCGTTGAAAAGTACGGCTGGGAAGAACTCGCATCTAGGATAAACATTCAGTGTTTCAAAGATAATCCGAGTGTAAAATCAACCTTGAAGTTTTTGCGCAAAACCCCTTGGGCTCGCGATAAAGTTGAATACTTGTATCTTAAAGCAAACAAGTTACCTTTGCCGCCACCGAAAGAAGATAGCCGCGGATCTTTTGCGAGTAAAACTCGGCCTGCTAAAGGGAAAGTTATGGCAACTAAAGCCGTCTCAGTTAAATCGAGCTTAACTAAAACAGTCCCAAATAAAGCGGCATCACCTCAAGCAAACTCAGATAAAACCACCACAGGATCTGCAGCCCCTGTTAATGCGGATATTTGGGGATCAGGTTCAAATTAGTTTATTAATGTAAATTATCGGTAGGGTTTATAACGGAAATTCGAAAATTAATCGCCAAACTTTAAGCCCGCCACCAACTTGATAACTTAATCCAAAATGTTCAATTTCGACACTGTCTAAGCCTATCGCACTAAAGTTGATGGGCTTTGAAAAGGCTAACGTTGTGCCAATTTCATAAGTGTATGAAGTTAAAACATCCTTGCCAACTGGGGTAACAAATTTTAGTTTGTCGAAATACCAATGTCCTGCAATAAACAATCTCGGCTCAACACGAACATCTTGCCACTGCCAATCATAATTAACCCCAAAATCGATTCCGGTTTTAAAAACCGAATAGCCTTCTGTGCTGTCGTTTTGATTACTTTGGTAACCTGCATAATAAATCCGATTTACCCAAATAGGGGTGAACAAAGGCGCATCAAGTTTATAGAGTGCAGAAACGCCAGTGGAAAAAACCCCCACATGACTGTAAGTTGAAAAATTATGTCCATAGCCTAAATCAACATAGCTCTCTAGCGTTAACTTGTCGTCCACCAGCCAATGATATTCAAGTCCAGGGGTTAGAGTAATGGTGCCGACATTGTTAGGAATACTGCCTTGAGGTAAGTCATTAAAGGAGTAATCAAAAAAACCGAATGATGCAGTAAAGCGTAGTTTCAACAAATATTCATCTGTTGAGTCAAGCACAAACCCCATGGGAATATTGGCGACAGCCGCGCTTTGGCCTGACGTTCGATAAACACCGCTGCCTAAATAATTGGCAAATGCATAATGAGATGCGTCAGGTTCAGTGATCAGCTCAGGTGGTGTTGTAGGAGTTAATTCAGCAGCATGAATAATACTGCTGCTGACAACGAGCAATATCATCAAGATTAAACGGAAGGAAACGTGCATAAAACGCAAATAATCAAACAATGATGATCCAATTAGCGGTATGTTCTGCCTTTGTTTCATCATCATTTAGACTATTATTGTGCCAGATTATTCATCGTGGAAATGGTATTCAGACATCATATGGCCCAACTCGGTTGATTTGGTCTTTAAATATGATTCGTTATAACGATTTTTGCCCACTTGTAACGGAATACGTTCTGCGACTTCGATACCCATATTTTGCATCGCCATCACTTTACGCGGGTTATTGGTCATTAATTTCACTTTGGTCACGCCAATTTGCGTTAACATCGGCAAAATCATGTCGTATTTACGCATGTCAGCTTCAAAGCCTAAACGCTCATTCGCTTCAACGGTATTGGCACCGGCATCTTGCAGCTCATAAGCTCTAATTTTATTAAGCAGCCCAATCCCACGGCCTTCCTGGCGCAAGTACAGCAGAAACCCCTGCCCTTGTTCAGCAATACTCTGCATTGCTGCTTGTAATTGAAAACCACAATCACAACGTAAACTAAATAATGCATCACCGGTCAAACATTCAGAATGAATACGACCTAACATGGGCTGAGTGGGATCCAGTTGACCAAATGTCAACGCAACGTGTTCTTTACCTGTCGCGATTTCTTCAAAACCGTGCATAGCAAAAACACCCCAAGGAGTGGGTAACTTAGATGTTGCGATATACTTTACCGACATGAATTAACCTTACGACTACTAACTGTAAAAGAAAATATTAGAACTTAGCAGGCGCAAAACCTGTCACATCTTTTATGCCCATTTCACGGCCTAATGCCGTTAAAGGATGCACAACAACTAAACCTTTAACCGATTTATTTAACTTACCCATATCGGCTTGTTCGGCTTTAGTCAGCGTGCGCTTAAATCCTAACGCTTTCAACGCTAAACCTTCTTTGCTGAACTCGCGAGTTTGCTGACCTTTAATGCTGGCGATTCGCTTAGTCACTGTCGCCACTTCTTTCTTAAACTGCAGGACAATAGTGGCATCGCCACGTGCTTCAGCCGCTGCTAACTTACGACGAAACTTGTCTAATTTATCGTTCAATGTTTGCAGTTCTTGCTTTAAATTCATTTTATTACCTTAAGTGCTTTGGTGTGTTGGTGAATCATTTACGCTTATACGTTTATCACAACACCGTTTCGGAGGCAGATTATATACCCAAAACCACCTAAGATGCGAATAGCAAACGCTTCATATATGAATGTACAGGCAAAGTTTTTCAGCCTGAACAAACAATCTGGATATTATCACATTACAACTAATCATAAGTGCGATGACACGGTGTAATTATCGTATCACCAACACAAATCTACTTAAGCCACTTATTACCTAAGTTTCAACATGATTTATTCCCTTTACTGGCAAGTTCACCCTGTTCACTCCTTGCACAAATTGTTCAATCGGTCGGCAACCAAATCAGCAAAACCTGTTTCACGTTACATTTATCTAAAAACACCATTGCAATACTTATGATAATCATTATCATTCGTAATAATGTTAATAAAGAGTCTAACCCATTATGACGCCACTACGTTTATCTCTACTTGCCCTTGCTTGTCAAAGTGTACTGTTTCCTGTTTATGCTCACGCACAAACGCCGACTTCCCAATCAGAGGTTGCAGCACAATCTTCAGATGACACGGCCAATGCATCACCCTCAGCCAACTATGAACGAATAACGGTTTATGGCCGACAAAACCAAGTAGTGATGAACTCGGGTTTAGCAACCAAATCTGATATGTCGCTGATGGAAACGCCTGCGGCGGTAGTGATTGTTGATGAAGCATTAATTGATGCACAAGGCATCACCAACATGCAAGATTTAGTTCGTAATATCAGCGGCGTAACCCAAGCGGGTAATAATTATGGTATCGGCGATAATTTGGTCGTGCGCGGATTAGGCGCCAACTACACTTACGATGGTATGTATGGCGGTGCTGGATTAGGTAACACCTTTAATCCAACTCGTTCACTAACCAACGTGAGTTCCGTTGAAGTGCTCAAAGGCCCTGCTACTGGTCTGTATGGTATGGGTAGCGCGGGAGGAGTGATTAACCTTATTGAGAAAAAACCTCAATTTGACAGTAAACAGTTGTTTGAAGCCGAAGTGGGTCAATGGGATAGCTATTCTCTCATGGCTGATTCTACTGGTGGTATAACTGACGATTTAGCCTATCGTCTGGTGGCGAAAACAGCTCGTAGTACAGGTTATCGAGATCTTGGTACCGACCGCGATGAAATATATGGCTCGCTTAAATATGTGTTGAATGACAACCAAAATATTATGCTATCAACAGCATATATTAGCGATGCGATCCCCGTCGATTCAATCGGCCATCCTATCCGCATTTATAACGCAGCTTCAGTCGATGGAAAAACCGCTGGTGAAGTCAGCTGGCAAGACTTAGTCAACGACCCTACCAATAATGGTTTACAACTAACAGACGATCAGCGCCAACAATTAACCGACTCGTTAAGCGCAAATGATGGCCTAACACCGTATGAGTTTGGTCATAACGGTCTTATCTCACCAATGGCTAAAGACAATGAAGGCGAAGAGTTGCGCTTTAAACTAAGCCATAATGTGTACTTAACCGATGACTTATTTTTAAACCAACAACTGCAATACCGTAATTACGAAACCAGTTTTGCTCGTCAAACAGGGGCTTACAACTATGTTTACTGGCAACGTAGTGGCGTAATTAACGCCGACCCACGCGCACCTTTGGTTGAAGATGGCACCCTATATCCGTATGCAGCTCGTCGTCAGGAATACCGCAAAGTCTCGGCAGAAGAAAAGTCATGGCAGTATTTTGCCGACTTACGTTATGACTTCGACATTGGCAATATCAGTAACGAATTATTAGTTAATGCTAACTTTGAAGATCGCGATATTCGCTTTAAACAATATTCAATTTACGACGCTGATTACACCTTGAAAGATACCGATGGTAATTTGTCATATCAAGGTTCGCTACCGTATATTTATGATATCCGTAACCCAAATTGGGGCGAAGGTGAATTTGAAGACTACGATCCATTATTAACCAGTAACTACAATAAATCTGTCACAGCTTGGGGCTTGGGCTTACAACATGTGGGTTATTTAGGTGGCGGATTTACTAGCCGTATTGGTGTCGCATTCAATGAAATTAAACAAAGTTATGAACACTTGGGTGTCGATGCTCGTTACAGTAGTAGCTTAGCTGACCCTCAACCAGAAGCGGATACCACCGATAACGGTGTAACCTACAATTTAGGCCTAACTTATATGCCTACTGACGATATCTCTATTTTCGTTAATCACTCAAAAGGCCGTACAGCATACAGTGTATTAGGCGATGTAAAAGGCAATGAAGCGGACCGTGAAGATTCTCAATCTATCAGTAATGATTTAGGTATTCGTGCCAAAGCATTTGATGATCAATTGCTCGCCTCTTTGGTCTTTTTCAAAACATCACGTACTAATGTGGCTTATACCAATCCAGAATACGAAAGCAGCGAAGCAACACCAGATATCTTCCCGTATTTTTACGACGGCAGCGAAGATACTAAAGGGGTGGAGTTAGATCTGAATGCTTATTTAGGTGACCAATGGAAAGTCAACGTTAACGCGGTTTACCAAGATGCTAGAGACAATCAAAATCCAAATAGTAGTGATTATGGCCAACGCCAAAAAGGTGTACCTTACGTCACAGCGGGCGCTTGGGTAACTTATGCCGCAGAATTTGCCTTACCAGCACCGGTATCAATCAGTCTTGGGGCTAAATATGTCGATGAACGCAGCACACACTCTAGCTCATTTGGTATTCCAGATGGTTATGTGCCAAGTTATACGGTAATCGATTCAGCGATTAGTTATGACGTTGAACGTTATAAAATCCAATTGAACATTAATAACTTATTTAATGAAACCTACTACGATAAGGCGATGTTCTTAGGCGGATTACCCGGCGAAGAGCGTAATGCAAAGTTAACCCTAACTTATCGTATTTAAGCTCGTTCAACGTAAGCTTTGTTTGTTCAAAATTCAACTGCAAATCTAGCTGCTAATTTAGTACGAGATGATCAAAGCACTGCTTAATCGCAGTGCTTTTTCATACCTTTAGGATAAGGATAATTGACTATCTAGGCTACATGTAGGATAAACAACACATTAATTCAGCAGGTTACCTTAGGATTTTATTTCATGGCTAATACCATTTTTACACCATACACCTTGAGCAATGGTGCAGTCATTTCCAATCGATTGGTCAAAGCCGCAATGGAAGAAAACCTCGCCAATACCTTGCAACAACCAGACGATGCATTGTTCAACTTGTATGATGCTTGGGCAAAAGGCGGCGTTGGATTAATGATTACGGGTAATGTGATGATTGACCCCTTAGCCATGACAGGCCCTGGCGGAGTAGTATTAGATCCCAATAGCGCACTTGAGCCGTTCATCCGATGGGCCAAAATAGCGAAGCAAAATAACGCTAGAATATGGATGCAAATCAATCACCCTGGTCGTCAGGTGTTTAAAGCGATGGGTGGTAAAAATCTAGCCCCTTCAGCCATAGCACTCGATTTAGGCAAACACTCATCCATGTTCTCTCAACCAAAAGCGATGACAACGGCAGACATTGAAGACGTTATCCAACGGTTTGTTACCACAGCACAATTGGCTCAACAAGCTGGGTTTGATGGGGTGGAAATTCATGCTGCACATGGATACTTACTCGCTCAATTTTTATCGCCGTTAACCAATCAACGTAATGACCAATGGGGCGGAAAGCTTGAAAATCGTGCCAAGTTATTACTCGAAGTGGTTAAGCAAGTGAGACTTAAATGTGGTGCCGATTTCGACATAGCAGTAAAACTCAACTCTGCCGATTTCCAACGCGGTGGCTTTGATGTCGACGATGCAGAAAAAGTCATTAATATGTTGGCACAATTTCAAGTTGAAATGGTCGAATTGTCAGGCGGCAGCTACGAGGCTCCAGCCATGCAAGGTCGCAGTGCCGATGAGCGAACGCTAGCCAGAGAGGCTTATTTTTTAAGTTTAACAGCGCAATTGGTCCAGCGTAGCCCTATTCCATTAATGTTAACCGGCGGTATTTATCGCCTACCTGTGGCTCAACAAGTCATTGATGCAGGTTTTGCTTTATGTGGTATCGCTAGCGCTCTCGCCTTCTATCCCGACTTAGCCAATAAATGGCAAATTCAGCCGGAGTTTGTCCCGTCTATTCCAACAGTTAATTGGCAGAGTAAACCTTTGGCGGGACTGGCGACGATGGCCGTTATTAAACGTCAGCTTCGCCGCATAAGCCAAGGTAAGCAGCCACACATTAATGATTCACCATTGTGGAGTTTATTAATCGATCAATATAAAACTAAACAGCGCACTAAACGTTATCGCCATATTGTGGGTCTTTCTAATCAATAACGGATTGACGATTAGCGGGTTAAACATTTATTTGCTAACGATTAACGTGCTAACGATTAGCGCGCTTACAATTAAAGTGCAGACATTAAGCGACTAGTCTTAACGCCTTCACATAAAACGCTAGCGCGTAAAACGATGGATCTGTTGGTTGCTGCTACCGCGCCATAATAGCGCGGGGTCGGCTTTATCTTGCTCATACTTGCCGTCAATCAACACATTCACAAAGTTCACCACTGCTTGTTGCTGCGGTGTGAGTTCGGTTAGTTGATAACCGGTCCACAACCAAATATCTTTATCAGGGCATTCCTGCTTTACCCGCGTAACCAATTTTAATACGCCTTCAAGATTGGCGGGATGCAACGGGTCGCCTCCACTTAACGACAAGCCTCGGCGGTAAATACGAGTATCGGTTAAATCGTCAATGATCTGATCTTCTAGTGCCTGGCTAAAGACATGACCCGCATCCGTGCGCCAAGCACTTTGGTTATAACAACCTTTACAACCATGATCGCAACCGCTGACAAATAACGTACAGCGGGTGCCCTCGCCGTTGATCACATCAACACTATGGTATGCGCTGTAATACATTATAAATGCTTCACTCTTCGCTTAACTTCTTCTTGCTTACCGAAGTTAAATGGTCGTGCATCTGGGCTGCCTAAATAACCACACACGCGACGAGTAACAGACACTCGGCTTGGCTCATGATTACCACATTTAGGGCACACAAAGCCCTTACTAGTACAATTGAATTCGCCAATAAAACCGCAATCGTAACATTCATCAATCGGGGTATTGGTGCCGTAATATGGCACTCGGCTATAACTGTAATCCCAAACGTTTTCGAGCGCTTCAATATTGTGCTGCATGTTGGGATATTCGCCGTAACAAATAAACCCGCCATTGGCGATGGCTGGATAAGGCTGTTCAAAATCAATCTTATCAAAAGGATTTACTTTCTTTTCAACATCTAAGTGAAAACTATTGGTGTAATAGCCTTTGTCGGTCACACCTGCCACAACGCCAAACTGGGTGGTATCAAGCTGGCAAAAACGGCTGCATAAGTTTTCACTTGGGGTACTGTATAAACTAAACCCATAACCTGTTTCTTGTTTCCAAGACTCAGTGGCTTGCTTTAAATGACTAATAATGGCGACAGCTTTATCGCGCAATTGAGCATTATCAAACACGTGTTCAGCATTGCTATATAAAGCATTAATGGTTTCGTGAAGACCAATAAACCCTAACGAAATTGATGCTCGGCCATTTTTAAAGATTTCGCTAATATCATCATCTGCATTTAGGCGTACACCACAGGCGCCTTCCATATAAAGGATTGGTGCTACTCGTGCTTTGACTCCAGCTAAGCGGGCAATACGCGTTTCTAACGCTTTACGGGCAATTAACAACCGCTTATCAAGTAATTGATAAAAGCGCTGTTCATCTTTGCCTGCTTCCAACGCTATACGCGGTAAATTAAGGCTGACAACACCTATGTTATTGCGACCTTCGTGGACCAATTGACCATTTTCTTCATAAGCGCCCAAGAATGAACGGCACCCCATAGGGGTTTTAAACGAACCGGTGACCTTCACGACTTGATCATAATTGAGAATATCTGGGTACATGCGCATACTTGAACACGTTAAGGCCATCTTTTTAATGTCGTAATTAACATCAGTCGCTTTATGATTCACGCCATCTTTAATGGCAAACACCAATTTTGGAAAGACTGCTGTTTTACGATTTTTACCTAAACCAGCCATGCGTACAGTTAACATCGATTGCTGAATTAAACGCGACTCCCACGACACGCCTAAACCAAAACCAAAGGTCACAAACGGTGTTTGCCCATTAGCGGTATGCAAAGTGTTGACTTCGTATTCAAGTGACTGGAATGCGTCATGACACTCTTTTTCGGTTTGCGTCATCGCATAACCTTCTACGTCAGCCACTTGCCATTTTTTTGCGACGCTAAGGTGCTTTTGGTAACTGATTTGCACAAACTCAGCTAACACTTCGTCGATACGGTTAATCGTGGTACCACCATAAATGTGGCTCGCCACCTGGGCAATAATTTGCGCCGTAACAGCAGTAGCAGTTGAGATAGACTTAGGCGGTTCTATTTCAGCATTACCCATTTTAAAACCATGAGTTAACATGCCGGCCAAATCAATTAGCATGCAGTTAAACATCGGGAAAAAAGGTGCATAATCTAAGTCGTGTTAGTGAATTTCGCCTTTTTCATGGGCGGCTACCACATCTTTTGGCAGTAAATGGGTTTTAGCATAATGCTTGGCCACAATACCCGCTAATAAATCACGCTGGGTCGGAATGACTTTGGCATCTTTATTGGCATTTTCATTTAAAATCGCACTATCCGATTGCTCAACTAAACCGCGAATAGCACAATTTAATTTACTCTGGGTTTCACGGTGTTTATCTCTATCGTGACGGTACTCAATGTAATGACGCGCCACCGACTTAAACGGGCCCGACATCAATAAGTTTTCAACTGCATCTTGTAGTTCGTGAATATCAACTTCGGTCTTCACAGTCATTTGCTGCTCTACCGTCTGCGCTAACTGCTGTGCATATTGATGGTCGGCTATACCTGCAGACTCCATTGCTGCCACAACAGCCTCTTTGATTCGACATCCATCAAACGCAGTTCGGCATCCATCCCTTTTCACTACTACAAGCATACAGCCATCCTTTACAAGCACTATATATAGCGCTTAAATACACACACAACACAAGATAGAGTGTATTAGACACATTAACGCTGAGCATTACCTTGATCCAGATCATAATTGTCGGCAGTACTTAATATTGAAAAAACACTTGCTATCAGCGATAGATATTGTAGGAATTGCAACTGATTTTGACAGAGTAATACAATGGCAGAAAATCGACATAATTTAACGATTTGGATGTTTTGCTGAAGGATAATATGATGTCAAAACACCATAAGTGTTGTATTTGTCGGCTTTAAATGGTGCGAAATGACGATATTAAGTCATTGATCGAACCTTAAATGGCTAGATCAACAACATAAATAACGTGCCCACTGTACCTAATTGTTCGGTCGTTATCGTTAGATAATTACGGGTAGATAATTACGGGTAGAGAACTATGGGTAAGTAACTACTAGATAATGACTCAATAACCATGAGATAACTATTAGACAGCTATTAGACAACTATTAGATAACTACCAAATAGAAATAAGATAACTATGAGAGTGAATAGTCTCTTCAACCACATCAGACTGCGCAGGTTTGACAATACCCTTGCAGGGGAACAACCCAGAATTAATGGAAAACATCTATTAACTAGCAAATATTGACCTAGCGGCGGTTAACGGGTGTATTTATGATAAACACACCACCATATTCGATACCGCTGCAAGGTTACTTTAAGGTTGCTTCGATTAAATGCTTAATATCATTTACGGCTTGCTCACCGGCTTTAATCGCTTCTTTAGCGCGATGAAACTCCATGGTGCCAATGTCACCCACATCCGGCACGATACAAATATCAGGTGGCTCGCCCATTAAGCGTGAACGTTTATGGCGTTGTTCCAAAATATCCATCGATTGCGACATCACCGCCAGCATACCAGGATGAGATTTTGAACTTCCCAAAGAAAACTTATCGGTTAAGCCATTCATGTAATCTTTGCCTTTACCCCATAAATCTATAAAGCCCGATTCAAGCTCGCGCTTTTCATCAATAGGCTCAGACTTAGAGGCTTTACGGCTTTTTACTTGCTCTGGGATTAAGTGCATTTGGCCACGACGATGACCATTTAAATCCACCGCAATAACCACATCAACGCCCATAGATCGAGCTAATGATACCGGCACAGGATTCACTACCGCACCGTCAACAACCCAACGGCGGCCTTGCTGTACTGGGGGTAAAAAGCCCGGCATTGAACATGAAGCCCTAACAGCATGGCGTAAGTCACCTTCTTTAAACCAAATTTCTTGCCCTGAATATAAATCAGTAGCGACTGCTGCAAAGGGACGATTTAACTGTTCAATATTGAGATCGCCAATACGATTAGCTAAGACATCAAATACTTTCTCGCCGCTAATTAAGCCGCCTTTACGCCAACCCAAATCCATTAATCCGAGTACATCCCAACTCGAAAAACCACTCACCCAGGTTTCAAGTTCATCCAAGTGGTCATTGGCATAGGCAGCACCCACTAACGCCCCCACCGAACAACCCGCTACTTTGTCAGGATAAATACCTAACTTGGCTAAACCATTCAATACCCCAATATGTGCCCAACCTTTAGCGGCTCCACTGCCTAGCGCTAATCCCACGGTGAGCTTTGTCATCTTTCGTTCCTTCCATGCTCGGTATTCATTTTACGATACGCCAGCCTGAATCGACCAATAGCGGCGTCAAACTCAGTCAATAATATAAAGCTAAAAAATAGCATAACTAAAGCGACTCTTGTTGGCTATAGCAAGGTGAAACAGCTATAATCGTCGGCTATCATTTTTTAGGGGATTTACCTTTGCAATTTACCGATTTTTCGTTGGACAAGCGCCTGCTTGACAGTCTAAAGCACCTTGGCATTTCTACGCCTACCGATGTTCAAGCGCAAGCACTTCCCATTGCCTTATCAGGTAAAGATTTAATGGCATCGTCTAAAACCGGCTCAGGTAAAACCTTAGCGTTTTTATTGCCAGCAATGCAACGCGTGATATCCACTAGAGCATTGTCGAAAAAAGATCCTCGGGTACTTATCTTGTTACCGACTCGTGAATTAGCCCAGCAAGTTTATGGCCAATTACGCTTATTAGTCGCCAATACCCAATATAAAGCCATTAGCGTACTCGGCGGTGAAAACTTTAACGACCAAGCCAAAGCATTGTCCAGAGATCCGCACTTTATTGTTGCCACACCAGGACGTATTGCGGATCACTTACAACAACGCCATTTATATTTAAATGGTTTAGAATTATTGGTTCTTGACGAAGCTGACCGTATGCTCGATTTAGGTTTTGCTCCGCAACTTAAAGCCATTAACGATGCAGCCGATCATAAACGTCGCCAAACCTTAATGTTTTCGGCCACGTTAGATCACAACAGCATTGGTGAAATTGCGACAACATTGCTTAAAACACCAAGCCATGTGTCTATCGGTGAATCTTACACTGAACATAAAGATATTGAGCAACGGATTATTTTGGTTGATCACTTAGACCATAAACAAGCCTTGTTGCAACATATCTTGAGCCATGAAACACATAAGCAAGTCATTGTATTTACCGCAACGAGATCAGATACAGACCGTTTAGCCACGCTATTGGCAGCACAAGGTTTTGCCACCTCAGCACTCAGTGGTGATTTAAAGCAATCGGCTCGTAACCAGATAATGGATCAATTTGCTCGTGGCCAATCGCAGATATTAGTCACCACCGATGTCGCATCGCGCGGGCTTGATTTAATCAACGTATCATTAGTGATTAACTTTGATATGCCAAAGTTTGCCGAAGAATACGTCCATCGAATCGGCCGTACAGGTCGTGCTGGCGCTAAAGGTGATGCGGTTTCATTTGTAGGTCCTAAAGATTGGGACAGCTTTAAAAAAGTGCAGATATTTTTACGCAAAAACTTTGAACCTACAGTAATCGAAGGCCTTAAAGCCAAATTTAGCGGTCTAAAAGATAAGCCTCAAGCAGGTAAAACGGGTACAAGTGCAAAAGCAGCTGTAGTCAGCAATAGAGTTAGCGCGCCTAAAAAAGCTAAAGCGGCACCAAAGAGTGATAAACGCTTTATTACTGGCATCGATGTCGGTGATGCCCCAGTGCGCCGCAAAGTTAAACCTATTGTCATTATCGAAGAAGACGGCACAACAGAAGACTAAATGGCTCATAAATCGCGGAGAATCTGCAGATAAATGGCCAATCATTTTCGATGACAGAATAATGAATGTAAGGTAATACAATACCTTACAACAAATGAACGATAACGAGCATGCCAACGGCACTCTCGTATGAATAAACCAGTAAGGATTAACATGAAAATTTGTGGTGTGGAATTAAAAGGCGGCGAAGCCATTATCTGTTTACTGACCTATGAAGGCGAAACTTATAACGTGCCAGCATGTCGTAAAGTTTCATTTAGTATTTCACAATCAGCTAGCACTGACTCAATTCGTGAATTCGATTTTGCGTTTAAAAAACTCATGAACGATTACAAAGTCGATGAAATAGCCATTATTGAACGTGAGCAAAAAGGTAAGTTTGCCGGCAGTGCCACCAGTTTCAAACTTGAAGCGGTACTTCAATTAATGGACATGCCTGTTTCGCTTATTTCACCATTGACTATTAAAGAGCAATTAAAGCGTAACCCGCCACAAGTTGACTTTGAATCATTGGATCTTAAACGCGTCCAGCTTAATGCATTTGACGTTGCTTATGTTCAGCATAACCGACTCATCTTCGGTAAAGTGTAACCCACGGCTTTCACCGTTCTATATTGGCGTTATCGATACCGACTCAGATAGCGGTAACGCCAAAAAATCAGTTGAACTACAACCATGTCAGATACTAAAGTTAAAACTCATAAAGCCCCACCTAAAATGCCGGTCAAGTCGGCAAGCCAATCGTTAAAGCCAAAAGCAGATCTCAGCCTTTTAGTCACCAGTGCCGACATTAAAAAGCAGCAAAGTGAACAAAGTGCATTGCGCTATTTGAATGGTTATCGTCCTGACGTGGTTGAGAAAATCCGCCAACTCGTTGATGCTAACGCCTTAGCCGCTCACTTTTTAACACGCTACCCCAAAATACACGACGTTCGTACAGACAAAGCCTTATACGATATGACAATAACGTTAAAAAATACCTATATGCGTCAGTCTGACCCATTATCCAAAGTCATTTTTGACGAAAAAATCAGCTTAAGTCACCATGCCCTGGGTTTGCATTCTTATGTTAATCGCCGCCAAGGTAATAAAGTTAAAGCCAAAAATGAAATTAGAATTGCTGCACACTTAAAACACGTTCCGTTTGAGCTATTACAAATGGTAGTAGTGCACGAACTGGCCCACCTGCGTGAAAAAGAACACAACAAAGCTTTTTATCAGTTATGCTGCTTTATGCTAGCAGATTACCACCAGCTAGAATTTGATATGCGAGTATGGTTAGTAGCAGAAGAAGTCGGACAATCACCCTACCAGTAATGATTAAGACCGTTTACTGATTATTATCAGAATTTTGTTATTAACTTGTATTATTAAATATCGTTCATGAGTGTAAAATAGACAATACTGAGCTATCCAGTAGATTCAAAGCAGCACTAGCGGTTTGATCCGCCTTGTAGCTTCATCCGCCCAATATCAGTCCTTTTATCACAAGCCCTTTATCAACAGAACCTAATCTCGCCATTTTATTATTCGCTGTGTTTTTTATTAGTTACATGCTCAAACATTATAACTGAGTCACAATTTTTGCATCTAAGTACAAGGCAAGATGTATACAAATTGTAACCACTGTAACAACTGGCGTATGCTGCAAACCACTGTTAAATCATTTCCTTATTTGATATTTATTCTAAGA
The DNA here is from genome assembly GCF_014164505.1 of Shewanella sp. SG41-4. Lineage (GTDB taxonomy): Bacteria > Pseudomonadota > Gammaproteobacteria > Enterobacterales > Shewanellaceae > Shewanella. The sequence goes on from NZ_JACJFI010000016.1 coordinate 17,804, forward strand.
GAGTTTCATCATAATGACTCAGCTACTTAAAAAGAAAATCCGTGAACTCGATTTTTTCAGTCTACTGGTATTTAAATGTATCTTTGATACTGGTCAGGCGAATATTGCAGCCAAAATGCTGGCGGTTTCGGCATCCAAGATCAGCCGCAGTCTCAGCTTGCTTAGGATTGCCTTCGATGATGATCTGTTTTATCGGCGGCAGCAAGGGCTCAAGCCCACACTATTAGCCGAAAACCTGTATCAACCCGTTTATCAATTAATCAATTCCGTAACCAGTCTAGAACAGGTGGTCACCGAAAAAGCGAGTCAAGACCAGCTGCCGATATTGCAACTGGCTGTGGAGCCGATGCTAATGCGAAGCCTCTCACTCAAACTGGCCGATAAGGCAATACAACAAACGTTGGGACCAGTGCGCTTGCATGTTTGGAATGATAACTCGCTCGACATGATCCATAGGGGCGAACTTGATTTTGGGATTGCCTTTGAGGCGTGCGATTTCAACGAACTGACCAGTGAAAAAGTCTATTACAATGGCTCTGTGTGTTTGGTTGCCAAAGAAACTCATTCCATTTGGCAGTCATATCCCGATATCCGGCTCGAAGATATCTGTAACTATTCTTTTATATATTTAGTCGCCAAGGGGTTCAACGATAAAATCGATCCTCTGGAACAATTCGCCCGAGAGCAAGATCTCAGCACAAGCCGCATGGAAAAGATGGTTAATTATGAAGAGTGGTTAGCCCACTTACAGACCTTGAACAGTATAGCTTTTGCCTCTTCATCGGAAATGGCGTTACTCGACAGCATGCTGGGATTCAGATGCGAGTTATTACCCCAACAGGATATTGTCAGATTATTTGATTCTATCAAACAACCCAAAGCTTATTTAGTGGAAAGAACCCAAGCCCACAGACGTTACCACAATGACATTAGGCAGGAATTACTGACCTTGCTTAATAAATGGTTTAATTGATGGATATTAACTTTATTTTCACTTTGTGCAATAAGGGTTTTCGGATAGAGGGATTGCCCTTTCAGCATCTATAATCACCTTTCACAAATCAAGTACAAATTCCCAACAACGTTCCTAACTTACCTTAAGATGAAATCACTGCGATAGCAGTTCGGATCAATCAAAAAGTGTAAAGGAATGATGATGAACAAAAAAATAAATTTATCTATATTAACATTGGCGCTCGCTAGTGTTCTGAGCTTAAGCGCATGTGGTGACGGCAACGATGGTAAAGATGGTGTGGATGGCGCAACCGGTGCCGCTGGTTTAGCAGGCCCTTCAGGATTACCAGCCGGATCATTTGTCGACACAGTAGCTAACGCTGCCGATTTTGTATTAACCATAGCACCAACAGATATTGTGGTAACCGGTTCAGCACCTTTTTCGATTAAATTTACTGCGACAGGTAAAAATAACACCGGAGACGTGGTTCCATTTGTTGGTTTAGACACTATCGCGCTCTATGTTACTAACCAAGTAGAAAATGCCACTGAAACTGGCGCACCCATGGTGTGGTCCAATAATGCATTGGTCAATAAGTTTGGCACAAGCATGTATTGTACCCTAGACGGCTCAGCCACTACTCACAGCGGTGATGTTGTTGATGCTTGTACATTAGTTGCCGATGCTGAAAACCCTGGCACTTATACTGGTACTTGGGAACATGATGGCAATGCGCCTGTCGTGCTTGCTGATGGCAACCCAGAAAGCTTGTTTAGAGTGATGGTTCGTACCTACAATGTGACTGATAGTTCAGGTGAAGGGATTAGTGATAAGTTATTATCAGCGCCACTCGATTTTATTCCTGCCACCGGTGAACTTGCGGTATCGGCTAAAGATTTAGTCGCTAATACCAGCTGTATCAAGTGTCACAGTGAGATAACTGGCTATGGTGAAGGTGATGAACGCATCGCTAATATTGGTGCTCATCATAACTATCAGCAAGTTGAAAACTGTATCGCCTGTCATAACCCAGCGAATGCCGCTGACCCTGAATATGCAGAATTAGGCTTTAACATTGACTTGGGGCCTATGGTTCACACCATTCACTCAGGTGCCTATAATGCTGAACAAGATCTGCTAACTGGCAAGGCCCTTGAGTTCAGCAAAATTGGCTCCCCCAACGATCTGGAAGACTGTACTAGCTGTCATACCAGCGATGAAAGCTGGAACAAAAATGTCTATGCCCAAGCATGTGTAGGTTGTCATATGGAGGTTGACTTTAAGACGGGCGCAGGCCACTCAGAGTTTAACCTAGCCCAAGCCGATGATAGCCAGTGTATGGCTTGTCATGCAGAAGGTGATCTTAGTCCTGTTAACGCCCATAAAATTGGCGATCGTGCAGCGACCATAGCAGCGCTTGACGTCAAGGTTAGCAATGTGTCTTACACTGAAGGCGTTGCCGTTGATGATGAAGATTCATTATCAGTCACACTTGACGTGCAATTTAACGGTCAAGCTGTTGCCGAAGGTTTTGCTTTCACTGACTATGCACAGAGTAGTCGTGGCGCTCCTCTTGCCTATCTATTGGTAGGAACCGTAGATGAGCAAGGCACTATCACATCAAACTTACAGATGGATTTTGTCGATGCTAAAGCAGATGCCGCAGGCAAGGTAACCGTAACAACAACGGGTCTTTTAAACCTTGATCAACAAAGTCTGTATCTAGCATCATCAATGCTGCTTTGTAATAATAAAGCACTTGAATTAGCCGCTTGTGACGGTTCTGAACATCAGGATCGAATTTCAGTTGCGATGCCAACAAAATACTGGAATCTTGCCGAAGCTGATGGTAGCAAGGCTAACGAGGGACGCTTAAGCCAACCAGAACGTATGACGGCAAGTGAAGAAGGTTGTAATAGCTGCCACGGCACGCTAGTCAATCATCATTATGGCAACCTTACGTTTACCCAGTGTGCTAACTGTCACAACGATACCACTCCGGGTTCTGTCTTTGAAGGCGCGTATACCCAATCTGGCGTAGATGCAGATGGTGAGTTTGAATATGAAGCTATGCCTGGTGTCAAATTCTACAACCATGATTTGGTGACTGTTGCTCATCGCTTACACAGCGGTATTATGAACAGAGGCACCGGCGCCTCTATCTATCGTGACACCGCCAACGAGTTGGTTAACTACTCTGCAGTGCAAACTGAGTGTACGGCGTGTCATAAAGCCGACGCAAAATTCTTCACCGCCGATGGCGGCCTAACTTCTGGTAAACGTGCGATTGCGGTCAAGAGTAATGACGTGATCAATTACATCTCACCAGTAGCAGAGTCTTGCCGCTCATGTCACGCCCACGCCAATGAAGCAGCTTACGCTCACTTCAGAAGCAATGGCGCGACAACAGTTGAAGACGCGGCAACGACGGCTAATCTGCCCGTCGAGTCTTGTGCGACTTGTCATGCTGAAGGTAAAGCTTATGGCGTAGATAAAGCACATGCAGGTATTGTACATTAAGTAACGTTACCTATGGATTGACCTTGTTGTATAAGGGCTCATAACTATTCTTTATCTTAATTGGGGGCCTTAGAGCCCACTTTTTTGGCGATTGAAAATGTTATCAGCAGTAATTGTGGAGGCTATGTTTACTTGCTGAATTTTCCTCCAAGAAGCGACAGGTACATTTATCGTCTTTACCTTCTGCACTATTCAAATATATAAATTGAACGGGAATTATCAACAAATTGAGTGCAAGATGGAAAATGGAAAATGGAAAATGGAAAATAGAAAATAGAAAATAGAAAATGGCGAGTAATACTGTAAATTCAACGCAGTACTAACAAAAATGGGTGGCAATTTTCTATCCGCTAAGCCTTTTGCATCCGAGTTTAGCACTAGAGTATATTTTTATTGCAGGGAATTTGCGCTGCAATAATATTATAAGCGAAACTGTATTGACAGGCCCATATAAGTTTCCTTGTCTGTTGTATGAATAACAGGCAGTAGAATATATTTGTCTGTTACATAGGCGCCGATAGCGGAGCCTAGTGCATGTGATAGAGCGTCGGCAAAAGCGTTACGAAAGTCGTTTTCTCCTTGGGCATATTCATAATATTGAGAAATACTTCCTACGACTGTGCTTATAGTAAATCCCATCCATGCCCTGTCATAGTTCGGCCAGAAGTCATCTGAAATAGCAACTATGGCCCCTGCGGTAACTGCTCCGCCGAACGCATGGCTAATTTCGCTATTAAAACTTATGCTTCCATTTGCATGGGATTGCGTCGAAAAAAGCAGCGCCAATAAAAGTAAAATAATTTTCCCCATTATTCCCTCCTTAAAGCAAACGCATTGCGATATGAGCTTAAAGCTTATCAGAACAACTCTCAGTTGACGTATTTATTTCAGGAAGTAACAACAATATCAACTGTTAGAACGAGTGTTAGAAATTCGCAAACAACCGTTCTGCTAAACGCCCATGCCGATTATGAGTATACCCAACACCCATAGATCGACAACCGAAAGCCCACAAGTTGTGTTGAAACATTACGTTGCGGAAAATGAGGGCTAAATTGGTACACCATAATGGCATCAAAATATTTGTAAATACATTTACATCAGATGTGTTATCTAAAGCGTTTGTGTTTTCATTTATTGCAATAAAAAAAACAATAAACAAGATCAATAAAACTCATAAATTAAATTAACATTTTGGCTTGTAGCCATGAAAAATTGTTTTGACTTTGGCTATAGATATAATTTAGAAAAATTACGAGACACAAGGCGTTATGCACTAACAACCTTCGATTTTATCTTACTACAGTGTAGGAGCTGTTATGACATTAGTGGCCAATAGCCTTAAAGTAATGAACCAAGACAATGATATTGCTGGTTAACGGTGATGTCGAATAAACAAAAAACATAAAAAATGCAGCCAACTGGCTGCATTTAATATTTGTGTCACAACTAAAGTCTGTGTAATGAGCCTTAGCTAATTAACCTAAGTCCATCATCATGCTGCGGCTACGAACCAAAGCTTGAAACTCTTGTAATTGCTTTTTAGGTAATACGTTAGCTTCTGCAATATTGGCTTTCATTGCGTCAATAGGACGACCATTAACGATGAACTCATAATGTAAATGTGGGCCAGTGGAAGCACCGGTATTGCCGGATAACCCAATCACTTGACCACGAGTGACACGCTGACCTCTTTTAACTAAAAATCTCGATAAATGCAGATAACGAGTCTGCACCTTATTGTCATGTTCAATCACAATATAATTACCCGCGAAAGCATGTTTAGTCACCATAGTGACAACACCGTCACCCGGAGCAACTACTTGAGTTCCTATCGGAGTCGCAAAGTCGGTACCGTTATGTGGACGGATACGACCTGTAATTGGGTGTTTGCGACTAGGGTTAAATCGAGAACTCAAGCGGACTTTTCTATTTAACGGAATACGTTGGAAGGCTGGAGTTAAACTTTGACCTGTAATGTCGTAATAGTTGCCATCAGTATTTTGAAAAGCAGTAATGTCGCGACGACCAGTATTAATCCTAATACCTTCGACGGATGTTATACCGGTAGGCTCACCTTCAACAAATTGATCGTTAACTAATACCGAAAAAGTATCACCTGCACGCAGCTCACGCGAAAAATTTAGTTTAGATGTTAAAAGTGACTCAACTTTTTGAATTTCTGCAGCACTTAGGCCTGCTTTTTTAGCCGATACATAAAAAGAGCCATTAATTTCGCCGCCAACGATACGATTTTGCCAAATGCCATCGATGTTAATGTCATTTACACCGTATGTTCCGTCTTTAAAACGAGTGAACACCACTTGATGAGCTGGGCTAAAGTACAGTTCTAGCTTATCAAGCTCGCCATTAGCGTTGTCCCAAAATTGGATTCGGTTACCCGGTAAAAGCGTATCTAGTGCTAAGACTTCTAAATCAGCCTCAAGTACTTTATACATAGTTCGTTGGTCGATACCAGCTAGCTCGAATAAATGACTTAAGGTATCACCACGTTCAATTACGCGATTTAAAATCGGTGAAATAGGCTTAACAAGCTTCAAAGCGCTATCTTGCTGAGCTATGTGTGGCAATAACGAATCGATATCGATTGCCACTGGAATACGTTGGGATGAAAACTCTTGTTGTGTTGGCCATAATAAAGCAGCCCCGACAACAAATACACTCGCTAACAAGAGTTTCTTGTGCAAGTTTGGCAAGTTCAATTGACTTACCGCTGGCCTTTGGAAGCCCATAATTTTACTCATTAGCAATGTATAATCCACCTTAAAAGATGACGCTTTATATTTTTTATTTTTCTTTTACTGCAAATTGTTATTGCGATATTGGGCATAAATTCAGTTAACTCGATGCCTTCATGTCGTTTTTTATGGTGAATATGACCCAATATTTGATACTACGGCATCCAGTATAAACAGCTAAAAATACCGACTTTTGCACTCAAATTGCATATCAACGCTCTTTTATATCAAAAAACAATCAAATTACAAATATAAAATGATATTTAATTAATAATTAATTTGAACTCGATTACAGTAATAACGGGAGTTTGAGGCAGATCAACTCCCGTTAATGGCAAATTCGTTCTGTAATTTGCTAATACCAAGACCGTTCATTTTAGTCACTTTTATCTGTACGTCGATCCGCTCTTTCATGGCTTCAATATGGCTAATTACACCAATCATTTTGCCCGACGCATTTAAATTATCTAATGCATCTAAAGCGGTATCTAACGTTTGACTGTCCAACGTACCAAAGCCTTCATCTAAAAACAGTGAGTCAATGCTCGTTTTATGACTAACAAGGTCAGATAATGCGAGCGCAAGGGCTAAACTCACTAAAAAGCTTTCACCGCCCGACAAGGTTCGGGTGTCTCGCACAGCATCACCTTGCCAGGTATCGAGCACTTGTAGCTCTAACGCATCGGACTCTTTGCGTTCAAGTAAGTAACGACCTTGCAAACGTTCCAGCTGCCTGTTCGCCAATGCCACTAAATGATCTAAAGTAAGCCCCTGAGCAAACTTACGGAACTTATCACCTTTTTGTGAGCCAATTAACGAATGTAAATAAGCAAGATCGTCGTAATCTTGTTGCATTTGGGCTTGTTCCGCTAACAGTTGCTGTTGCCCTGCCCGCTTATTGGTATCTTGCTCCAACTCATGACTTAAACGCCAAAGAGTTTGCTTGTCTTGTTGATGTTTCACTTCCATCGTTTGATGTTGCAGCATTATATCGCCATGTTGAGCAATATCGTATCCGTGTTGCTCTGCCAACTGCGCTAACTCTGTTTGTTTTGCTATGGCTTGCTCAACTAACGTATTGGCTTTAACAATATCGTTATCAAGTTGCTGTTTTAGTTGCTGTAAGGTGTGACGATCTTGTGGCGTCAATAAAGCTTGCTCAAATGATTGTTGATCTGCAAATGGACTAGAGTGTAATGCTGCTTGCCATTTTTCCTGCAACTGTTGTAACTCTTGATTCGCCTTGGTTGTTTGCTGCGTTGTCGATTGCAGCTGCGCTTGCAAACCAGCAAAATGTTTATCCGTCGTTTGCAGTTGGTGTTGAATTGAGACAAATACCTGCTGAGCTTGATCTACTGCGTGTTGACTAAGCAGTTTTTCATCTTCAACTACTTTATCTGCAAATACGGCTTTACGCTTTGTGAGTACCAACTCGAGTTGCTCGTTAAGCGTAACCACTTGCTCAGTCACTTCAGCTAGCTTAGTTGCCATTTCAGTGGCGTGTAGATTGTTTGCGGTGAGCTTTTCTGCGGTGACACTGAGCTGCTGTTGGTTATCAATAGCCTGCTGCTGCGCTTCAGCCCAACGCTCAAGTTGTTGTTGTAAATGATGCAGCCAAGTGTCGGCATCCTCAAGTGTCGGCGGCGTTAACCCTGTAGCAATAATGTGCGAATCCAGAGCGCTACTCAGTTGCTGCAGCTGCTTGCTAACAGATTCAATTTGCTGCTTATGACTCACTAAACCTTGCGACAAATTATCGAGCTGCTGTTGCAATAACCCTTGCTGATTAATTAATACTGCCAACGCTTGTTCTGCTTGAGTAACATTATGCTGATGTTGATGTAAGGTTTTTTGGCATTGATTAAGCTGGCTTATCGTTTGGGCAAGTTGCTGCTGTTTGGCTTCTGACTGGGCAATATAATCATTTAGTTTATGTTGTTGCTCCTCATGTAATTCAAGCGTTACCGCAAGCACCTGAGTGTGTTGCAGCCACTGTTGCTCAGTTAATTGTAATTCAGTTTGGGCCAGGCTTAATTGCTTGAGCGAATTGTCATGGTTAACTTGCAACGCCGTTTGTTGATTTTTAAGCAGTTCACCTTGCTGCTTAATCGCATCTAGTTCAATTTGTAGTTGCTGCATTCTTTGCTCGGTAACAGACACATTCAATGCTTCATAACGCTCAACTAACGGGTGATCTGTCGAACCGCACAATGCACAAGGTTCACCGGCTTTAAGCTTGGCACGTTCTAAGGTTAAATTAGCAATTTGCTGTTCTTGCTGCAGTATGGTTTGCAGATCTTTTACTTGCTGATTTTTTTCACTCCATTGGGCTCTTACCAGCGAAAGTGACTGCGCTAAAGCCTGTAAATCAGTGTTAAATTGCACCGATTGACTGCTTAATTGCTGGCATTGTTGCTGCTGACGCACATAGTGACTAAATAACTGGGTTAACTGATAACGCCCTGCTTGCTGCTCGACCAATTGTTGGTAATCATAATTAATCTGACTTTCGTCTTGCCCGGCCAATAATGCCGTTATTGCTTGCTGGCTATCGACTTGTTGAGTCAACGCTTGGGTGACCGTCGTTTTGGCAATGTCTATCTGTGGCGAAAGCTCAGTTAACGTTGTTTGAGTTTGCTCGATATTGTATTGTTGCTGAACTTGTTGAGAGTCAAGTTGGCTCAACTGCTGGTTTAATTGCAACACTTGGTTGTACTGTGTCTGCCAAGCCGCAAACTTTTTAGCCACTTCTTGGCCTTGTGGCAAACTATCAAGTTGTTGCTGTATATCTTGCTTTGCAGACGTGAGTTGCAGTTGCAGCGCCATCAATTGTTGCTGTTGCTCAATCGTTTTGTGTTGTTGCTCGGCCGTTTGCTGATGGCTTAATCTGACCTGAGACAATTGATAGTTCAATTGGCTAATGTGTTGGTCTAACGGCAACACCTGTTTGTCGATAAGATTAAGCAAATCTTTGTGTGCTTGATTGGTTTTATCAACGCTTTGCTTAGCTTCCGTTTGCTTTTGGGTATGCTGTTGCAGTGTTTGCTCTGCTACACCAACTTGTTCTGTTAACTGTTCAATCTGTTCCGATAATGCTCGGGCGCTTAACTGGGCTTTTTGTTGCTGTTCAAATAGAGGCTGAATTTGCTGTGCTGGCTCACTGTATTCAAGTCGAGTTAGTTCATCGCTATGTTGCTGTACGCTAGACAGTGCTTGTTGCTGTTGAGCCTGAATGTTAACTAATGTCTGCTGCGATTGCTCAGTACTGTCTGCCCAGGTTATAAATTGGCTTAATTGAGCTAATTGCTGTTGATCGATCACAAGCGCCTGATTGAGTTGTTCAATCTGTAGTTGCTGCGCCACAACTTGCTGTTCATCAAATAACTCAACACTGCCAAGCTTAGCTTCAAGTACTTTCAAGTTCGTTTTGGCATCAGAATAATGCTGATGGACTCGCGCTGAAATTAAACTATAAATTTCAGTACCGGTTAGTTCTTCCAAGAGTTCTGCGCGCTCATTGGCTTCGGCATTTAAAAACGCGGCAAACTGGCCTTGTGACAACATCATCGACTTAGTGAAACGAGCAAAGTCGAGTCCGGTGATTTCTTCAATTAATTCGGTTTTACGTTTTATCTGACTGGCAAGAATTTTACCGTCACTGAGTTTAGCCAATTCGACTTGCGCATCTTGTAAATTGCCATCGGCTTTGTCGCGCGAACGACGCTGGCTCCAAAAAGCGCGATAAGCGACACCTTTAACTTCAAATTCAACTTCAGCTAAACATTCTGCGGTGCCACGAGTCATTAACTCGTTGGTGGTTTTAGAGATGTTACTTAACCGCGGTGTACGATGGTAAAGCGCTAAACAAATCGCATCGAGAATGGTGGTTTTACCTGAGCCTGTAGGACCTGTGATAGCAAATAAACCGTTTTCAGCAAATGGCGATTGGGTAAAGTCAATTTTCCACTCATTTTTAAGTGAGTTAATATTTTTAAAACGAAGGCTTAGAATTTTCATTATTGCTCACCCTCGGTTGTACTTTTTGTGGCAACAGCTTCTGTCGACGTTTCTTGTAACACATGGCTCGCGGCCGTTTCTTGACTGTTTCGCTCTGACTCCACCTCGGCATACACTTGGTTAAAGCGTTGCTTTATTCGCCCTAACTGTGCCTGTTGCGATTCACTCTCAAACTCTTCTTGCGACAAACGTCGCCCAAAGACCTCGTCGACACTGAGCTCGGATAAGGTTTCATTATCGAGCTGCTTAATGTGTTGCTGTCGTTGACTGCGGGCACGTTTTAACTGCAATACTTCAACCGCTTTGTCTTGCGTCATGTCGGCAATGCGTGATTGTAAATCAGACAAATAATCTTGTTGTGACACTTCAATGCTTAACCAAGTCATTTCTGCGGATTCTGCTCGCAAAGCAAATGTGCTTATCTGCTGTTCAATGCTATCTAGGTCACCTTTTAGCACCTGCATCGGCTGGAAAACTGGCACCATTAGTGGTGTAATTTGAGATAATTTAGCGTCACTAAATTCGACCAAAAACACCGATTTGTTAGTGGTATTATCTGTTGCCAGTTCATCAAAACTTAACGCTATCGGTGAGCCGCTATAACGAATATGTTCAGATTTAGCCACCACTTGGGGCCGATGAATATGACCTAATGCAATGTAGTCTGCTGCTGGAAATAGCGCCGCATTAAAAGCATCTAAACTGCCAATATAGATATCACGCACGGATTCTGAGGTGCTTGCACCCACTGTGGTTAAATGACCTGTCGCGATAATAGGTACAGGCGTGGTTAATGTATTATTGAGTTTTTCAGCTTGCTTAAAACAGCGCTGATATAACTCACTAATGGCATCACCTAATTTGCGCTGTTTGTCTATTGATGATTCACCAGACTCACTTAACACCACATCACGCGGGCGTAAAAAAGGTAAGCCACATAAAATAGCACCAACGTCACCTTGACGGTTTTTTAGGGTAAAGACATGCTCTTCAAAATGCTCTAATGCACCAGGGATAACCACAGTATTTAGGCAGGCAAGGAGATTTTTAGATTCATTCAACGTCGACACAGAGTCGTGATTACCGCCCAATAAAATCAGCTGGCAACCTGTTTGCTGAATGTGAACAATAAATTGATTGTATAGCGTACGGGCATAACTTGGCGGTGTGCCAGTATCGAAAATATCCCCTGCGACAATAAGCGCATCAACTTGGTGAATGTTTATTTGTTCAAGTAACCACTGCATAAAGGCCTGGTGCTCAGCTGCGCGACTTTTACCATAAAAATATTGGCCAAGATGCCAATCTGATGTGTGAATAATGCGCATAACATCCCTTCAATAAAAACAAACACGTACACCACATAATGATGGCGTTAATAAACCCGAACTATCGCTACTATGATCACATGTACCGCGATCACATGCACTGCTATCACATGTATTGCGACCACAATAATTTGCCGCTCATGCCTAATGACATCACTACCACCAAAGGTTTAATAATTTTAACGCCTTTGGTCACCACTAAACGCGAGCCTAACGTTGCACCAATTGCTTGGCCGACCAGCATAATTAATCCCAATACCACCGCAACTTGACCACCAATTAAAAAGAAAATTAACGAAGCAATGTTAGTGGCAAAATTGAGTAGCTTTGCATGGGCGGTTGCCTTGGCCAAACCAAAACCAGCCAATGAAACAAATGCTAAGGCAAAGAAACTGCCGGTGCCTGGGCCAAAAAAACCATCATAAAAACCAACGCCTAATGCGGCTGTAAAGGCAAACACACTTGGAGTGAGAATTTGCTGACGATCTTGTTCACTTATTTTTTTAGAGAATAAAAAATAACAACCAATGGCTAGAATCAAAAACGGTAGCACCACTTCCAGTAGTTTAGTGTCTATCATTTGCACTAATATTGTGCCAATTGACGCACCAATAAAAGCGCATATCAACGACAGTTTGATACTGCGTAAATCAACCATCCCTTTACGTACAAAATATAAACTCGCAAAAAAACTCCCACCGCATGCTTGCAACTTATTAGTACCCAATGCCGCAGCAGGAGGTAATCCTGCCCACATTAATGCGGGAATGGTCAACAAGCCTCCTCCACCAGCAATTGAGTCAATAAACCCCGCAACCAGAGCAACAAAAAATAAAATAATCGCGAGTTGGAGCGTGAGTTCAAGCATGGAGAGTCTCGTTATTAGGAATAGCGTGAAGTCGGCAGACATAATATAAGGCGTTATTAGACAATCTTTATCGTCAAAATACAAAGCGTTCTGTGTAATTTATTCAGCTTTAGTTAACTAATTTCGGCTTGGGCTAATAAACGGTTACCAAATAGCTGATAGCCCAGTAATAACCTTATATTGACTCAAACAACAGATTTAAAATCGATTTGAGAAATGGACTACTACTACTTTGCGCTTCACTTAGGCATTGTTATAGTAGCCAACCTAGTAAATATTGAGCTGAAGGTTTTATTATGATTGTTATTACCGGCGCAAGTAGCGGCTTAGGTGCTGCACTAACACAACTGTATGCAGCAGAAAATCAGCCGTTATTGGTGACAGGTCGCAGTGAGCAAAAATTAGCGGATGTGATGGCTGGCCTCATTACACCACAACAAGCTAACGTTCAAACTCACGCAGCTGACTTATGTGTGGCCGAAGATGTCAGTGCATTATTTTCGCGTTTATCAACGCCGCCAAGCAAGGTTATTCATTGTGCAGGTAGTGGTTACTTTGGACCAATAGAACAACAAGCACCAGAAGCGATTAATCAGTTAATCCACAACAATCTCACCTCAAGCATTTTAGTGCTGCGTGAGCTTATTAGTCGCTATCGTGATCACAACGTTACAGTGGTAGTCGTGATGTCGACAGCCGCTCAGGCAGGCAAAGCAAATGAATCAACTTACTGCGCCGTAAAATGGGCCGTAAAGGGATTGGTAGAATCGTTGCGTTTAGAATTGAAAGGCAGCCCAATGAAATTGATTGCGGTATATCCCGGCGGAATGGCAACGGACTTTTGGCAAACAAGTGGCAAAGACATTAATACATCAAGCTTTATGACGGCAATAGAAGCCGCCACAATGCTCAAGCAAGCTTTAATAGCGACAGAACATGGTTACGTCTCTGACATCACCATTAACCGAGGTTAATATTCCGTTAATAAGTTAACCTAAAACAGAACGAACGGTTTATTATCTCATCCTAGTTGTTCGTTTTTTTCTTGAGTTCGTTTTTTCTTGAGTTTGGATTTATTTGGGTAAAAACGGTTTAGTTGACCAATACCAGCAATATATCCATCCTGCAGGAGCAAAGATGAGGTTTAACACAATAGCGTAAAATCCCACCAATGGTAAATTTGTGGTTTTCCCCTTGGCAAACTTTAAGGTAAAGAACACCACAACTAAGGTTAAAACGAAAATAATTTGGCCAATCAATGTGCCATTTAACGCCATGATGCCACCCTTTAATCATCAAACCCGTTATGCTCAAATAGCAACGACGTTAAGCTGATGATACATCTCATATTAGATTATTGATAAGGCTACTACAATGTGTAAAAAAGTCATCGCAATACTGGTGTCGATTGGTTTTATTTTGTCCTTGTCAGCTTGTGCTGAATTAAAGCAGACTGGTAAAGAGATCGGTCATACCACAAAAAAAGTGACCACTGCTATCGGTCACGGCACCCGCGATACCGTCAAGGCCATTGGTCACGAAACCAAAGAAGTGATTAATGACATAAAAGAAGATGACTAATCAGATTGCTTTGTATAATCAAAAAGCCGTTAATGCTGGGCATTAACGGCTTTTGTTTAATTGGATTTTCAATCTTCAGTAATGGCTATGTTAGTTGCTGGCAATGTTAGTGTTTACAATGCTCGCTGTGAACATGCTCATCATCTGCGAATTCATTATCACTGGCTTGGTTTTGCATCACGCCCCAACCATCAGAAATACCGTCAAACTCTTGTGCAAAGGTATTTAACTCAGTTTCTTTTGCAACAAGTGCTGTGTATTCAGGGACCATTTGCAAACAAACAATCACTTCCCACTTGGTACTTTCTTCATCAAAATTAAGCTCAAGCTCACCTTGCATGTCTTTTTGGCTTAACGCTTCTAAGGCCGATTCGGCATCACGCTGGTCGTCAAACACCAAGAAAAAATCAACTTCTATTGATTGAGTAAGATCAATACCGGCATCAGCCATTGCAGCCAACATTTGGCCATTATCATCGTCTGGGAATTGCATCTATCAATCCTTACTGTGTAGGAACAATTTCAATTGTCGTGCCATTGAACGAAACAATATCGCCAACAACACACTTTTTACGTTTACGAGTATCAACTTCACCATTGACGGTTACTTGACCTTCGGTAATGACATGCTTTGCTTCGCCACCACCGTTCACTAAACCGAGTACTTTGAGTACTTTGTACAGTTCTACGAATTCATCACCTTGAAGTAATGCAAACGCTTGAGTTTGAGTCGTCACAATAATCGCCTTTTAATCAAAATATGTCGGCTATTATAGCCTATGCCAGTTTAGCAAGCATCAAGCATTTTGAATGGGCTATCAAACGAATATTTAAATCCTAATTGACAGCAGATTAACTGACCGTTGATAATTTTATTCGGTTGCTGCTGTTGATTAAACTGCGGGGGATTTAACCCAAGATGTTCTGCAGCAGCAACATAAAACACCCCACGAGTAGGATGGTCGTCTGCTGCCAGATTATAAATCGGTAAAGTATCACTACGAGAAAGGATTAAGCTAACGGCTGCAATACAGTCGTCTAAATGCACCAGATTAACCGCAACATTGGCACCAGTGACATCCGTTTTTCCGGCAAAAAAACGTCCGGGGTGTCGCTTAGGCCCAACCAAACCTGAAAATCTTACGATACAGCTGTTTTCCATTGCAGAAAACATCGCCTCAGCTTGTAATAATGTGTCACTGGTATCATTAAATGCAGCAGCATCTTGTTCGGTTACGGTTTGATCTAGCGACGGATAAACCCCAGTCGTGCTGATAAAAATAACTTTTTGATATTGGCGATCACCCATCAAGTTTGTCAACTGAGTTAAATAGCCAAGGTATTCAGTTTCGCCTCGTCTAAGTCCCGGTGGTAAGTTAATCAAGATGGCGTCGGCATCGAATAAAGAAGCCTTTTTTGTCAAATTAGTAACATTTGCCAAATCTAATTGATAAGCATCAATACCGGCCTGCTGTAA
>NZ_JACJFI010000170.1 GCF_014164505.1 Shewanella sp. SG41-4
TAATGACCATTGACTACTTACTAAGCATCAACAAGATACGAGCGTAAATCCCGCCGCAAATATGGCTAGAACAATCATATAAAAACGGGTTTAGGATAATATTTAGTATCTTAAAATGAATAAGCAGACTTTGTATTGTGACGAGATGCACACTATTTGTTAAATGTTATTATGGCAGAATTAACTAATCCGAATAGTTATGCAAAAAATCTAAATAACAACTTAATAAAGCGCTATACAAGCCGATTAGAGTATATAAACCATATAACCACAACCCTCATTCATTAGCTTTACTAATGCTAACGCATAATTTTTCTAGTTTGTCAGATTAGTGTATACATTCTATTATTAACTTGTTTTCAGAACACATCAGATTCAGATGTAGAAAACCAAGAACTCCAAATTGATGTAACCCAATACGTCAGTTATCCCTAGTTCTTATGCTTGACTTCCTTCCTTAAATTTGTTGATTGCAAATTATTTAGCCCACTTGGATTAAGTGGGTTTTTTTTGCTTTTTTTTAGTCTATCTTAAGACCAGAAAGATAACCTTCGCGAACAATTGAATCAATAAACATCTATCACTAATGTAAATTTGAGCGTTACTAATAGAAAATGGTTGACCCCTTTCAAATGATGACCACGCGAAAATTAATGCACTTACATGCTTCATTGATTAGGCTTTGAGGGGAGAAGACTGCCGCTCATACATAAGTATTGTCGATGGGACTAAATTTGCTGTTAACGAATATAGAATAATAGCCAAGTGAAGCAAAGGGATAAACGTAGCGATACGAGAACCAATTAACTATCGAGCCATTACGCTGTTTACTTTATATGTGGCTGATTTAAGCTACTTCATGTATCAATCGTATCCAAAAAAAACACTGTGCATGGTTTGCACAGCGTGTGATACATTATTGGATTATATGGGCTTAGTTATTTTAATTACGACTCTGCGGTTCATCTTACGTTCTTCAGCAAGATCATTACCTGTTACATGACGTTTCTCACCGTGACCCGATGTATGGATCCGATCTTTAGGGATACCGCTAGCAATGAGAATGTCTTTCACTGAGTCAGCACGCTTATCTGACACCTTTTGATTAACAGAACGTCCACCATAACTGTCTGTATAAGCATCAACCAGTACGAGCTCCACTTCAGGGTCAAAAGACAAATAACGCTGTATTTTCTGTAATTGCTGGCTAGAAAAGCGTGTCAACTCGACACCGCCTTCTTGGTAATTTAACACCGTGAAAGCAATATCATCAAAACTATAAGGTAATAAATTAGCTAAACAAGCGCGAAATTCACGATATTTACCACCAAAATTAGCCGACGACAATCCCACGGCAATCTTAGAATTTTGATTATACCAATCGGCATAATAGAACGTGGGTTCCATTCCTTGGCTCAATTCATTCAACATCGACCAAGCGGCTTTTTTAGGTACTTCACCATTAAACTGTTTATTGTATGTCAGTTGAGTGATTTCTTTGGAATTGTGCCCGGGACGCCAACTTGGAGCTCGACTAATTAATCTGGCTTGAGTAACCGCATCAGGTTTTACCCACATGTCTAACGTAAAATGTAGGTTTAACGCTTTACCGGCATTACTGGTAAATACCGCACGCCCATAGTCAGGAATATCATGTTCAAGACGGCATTCTATCGGATTGTTCTCGCCAATACGCCATGCAGAGTTTTCGAGTGACGCAACATAATGCCTCAAGTCGGCATTAGCCGTTGAGCAAAGACACAAACTTGTGAGGACCATCAGTTTTCGCCACATAAAACCACCCTTTATACCCGATTACATTTTATCTATCGGCCACAAAATAAGTTTCTTTAGCAAACAATTATGTTTAATCGATGATAAAAACCACGATCGAACATGACACTGCGCTTGAGTTTGCGCATAATACTCGGCTTATATCATTTGCACCGATGAATGATAGCTATTGAGGATAAAAACTGTAATGACTGATATTTTCGACGCTAACAAGTTTAAACACCGATTTCGTGGTTATTTCCCTGTTGTTATCGATGTCGAAACTGCGGGTTTTAATGCCAATACCGATGCGTTGCTTGAAATTGCCGTCAGCTTATTAAA
The DNA here is from genome assembly GCF_014164505.1 of Shewanella sp. SG41-4. GTDB lineage: Bacteria > Pseudomonadota > Gammaproteobacteria > Enterobacterales > Shewanellaceae > Shewanella. The sequence continues at coordinate 2,116 of NZ_JACJFI010000170.1, forward strand.
AATGAACAGTGATGGGATCATTGTACTTGATAGAACTCTTCATTTTAATATTGAGCCTTTTGAAGGCGCTAACCTAGAGCCTGAAGCCTTAGCTTTTAATGGTATCGACCCTACCAACCCACTTCGGGGCGCTGTAGACGAAAAAATCGCTTTTTTAGAGATTTTTAAAGAAGTTAAAAAAGCCCAAAAGGCAGCAGATTGTCATCGCAGTATCATTGTCGCGCACAATGCCGCTTTCGATTTAGGTTTTGTTAACAAGGCTATTGAACGAAACGGTTTAAAACGTTCTCCTTTTCATCCTTTTGCTAGCTTTGATACCGCGACACTTGCAGGTCTTGCTATTGGGCACACCGTATTAGCTAAAGCCTGTAAAATGGCAGGCATCGATTTCGACAATAAAGAAGCCCATTCAGCATTATATGATACCGAACGCACCGCCGAACTATTTTGCCTCATAGTCAACCGATGGAAAGCATTGGGTGGCTGGCCATTAGCGGCTGTGGAAGATGATACTGACGCGGTAAGCGAATAAATCCAAAGTCAGTCATTGGCTATCTCAAGCAGGCTATAAAATAGTGGCTAGCTTGATATGAAAACATTAATTTCATCCAATAAAAAAGCTGCCGAAGCAGCTTTTTTATTATCTCTAATTTGCTAGATTATAGCTTGTCAGAGTTGTCTTTTAGATATGCAGCAACACCTTCAGTGCTTGCAGTCATACCTTTTTCGCCTTTTGACCAGCCCGCTGGACAAACTTCACCGTGCTCTTCGTGGAACTGAAGTGCGTCAATCATACGGATCATTTCATCAACGTTACGGCCTAGTGGTAAATCGTTAACCACTTGGTGACGAACTTGACCTTCTTTATCTACTAAGAAAGAACCACGGAAAGCAACACCAGCTTCTGGATGCTCTACATCATATGCTTTACAAATTTCGTGCTTAACATCAGCAACTAGAGTGTACTTAACTTGGCCAATACCACCCTTGTCTACTGGAGTGTTACGCCATGCGTTATGAGTAAACTGTGAATCAATAGAAACACCAATCACTTCAACACCACGTTTAGTGAACTCTTCCATACGGTGATCAAAAGCAATGAGCTCTGATGGACATACAAAAGTAAAATCGAGTGGGTAGAAGAAAATAACTGCAGGCTTACCTTTAATTGCGGTAGCAAGGTTAAATGTGTCAACAATTTCACCAGAACCAAGAACGGCTGCTGCTGTAAAATCTGGGGCTGGACGGCCTACTAATACGCTCATTATCTATCTCCATTAAATGGCTTAAACACTCAACAACGATACATGTGTATCACAAAATGGTGATCCACTAAGCAAATACCCATATCGTTGGGACTTATATCAGTCGTATACCATACATCTAATTTAACGGACTTATAAGTCATTTCAGATGAAAGTTGGTTTACTTGCTGAAAAATAAAACATGATGACCCATTAAATAATAAGTTTCAAATATGACAAAATGATTTGATGACATGATTTCACCCATCGTTATCAACAACCACATCTTAAACGGCAAGTCATTATGAGTTATCTATCAGCAAAAATAAGTAAAAAAACGATATGCGCTGGACAAATAGACTCTACACAGTCAAGAATAGCGACCTCACTTACTTTTAAGAAAAATGATTATGAATGCGGTTGTAATCGCGGTCTGCTTAATGTTGTTTTTAAGCTTTATTCGAATTAACGTTGTAGTCTCGTTAACCATCAGTGCTGTTGTGGCCGGTTTAGTCGGTGGATTAGATATTCATCAAACAATCACTGCCTTTAATGATGGCCTAGGCGGCGGCGCCCAAATAGCGCTAAGCTATGCCTTACTTGGCGCATTTGCAGCAGCATTATCACATTCGGGCTTAACGACATTAATTTCTCATTCAATTATAAAAAAGCTCGGAAAAGAACCTAATAGCGGTAATACTCAAGTTGTACGTTGGTTACTATTGGTCACAATATTATTGATGGCTGTTTCATCTCAAAATATTTTGCCCATTCACATCGCCTTTATACCCATTCTTATTCCACCTTTACTGCATGTCATTTCAAAACTACATATCGACCGTCGTCTTATTGCCTGTATTCTCACGTTTGGCTTGGTCACCACATACATGATTTTACCCATCGGTTTTGGCGGCATTTTTCTCAATGACATTCTGTTGGCAAATTTAAACACGAATGGTCTAAATGCGATCGGTGAACAAATTCCTAAGGCGATGTTATTACCAGCTATGGGCATGGTTGTCGGTCTACTCACGGCAATATTTATCAGTTACCGCAAACCTAGACACTATATGATTGAACAACCAGTGGAAAGTGACAGTATTACAACCACTATAAGTCGAAAAAGCCTATTGATATCACTCTCTGCAATTGTGATTACGTTAATTGTTCAATTAAAAACTGATTCGATGATATTTGGGGCGTTAAGTGGATTTATTATCTTTCGTTTTTCTGGGATCATTAAACACGAAGTAAGCAAAGACTTGTTTAATCAAGGTGTGCATATGATGGCCAACATCGGCTTTATTATGATTGCAGCGGCAGGCTTTGCTGCAGTGGTTAAATCTACCGGCGAAGTTGGCACTCTAGTGACTTCTCTAGGTGATATCATTGGTGACAACAAAGCGTTAGCCGCATTACTGATGCTTATTGTTGGATTATTGATCACTATGGGTATTGGCTCTTCGTTCTCAACCATTCCCATTATCGCCACCATATACGTACCTTTAGCACTCAGTTTTGGTTTTTCTGTTGCGGCAACGATTGCGCTGGTCGGTACTGCTGCAGCGCTTGGTGATGCGGGTTCACCGGCATCGGATTCGACCCTAGGTCCAACAGCAGGTCTTAATGCCGATGGACAACATGATCATATTCGCGACAGCGTGATCCCAACGTTTATTCATTACAATATTCCACTGCTTGTTTTTGGTTGGATTGCTGCGATGGTGCTTTAACATTCAGCTGATAACTGTAGCTAATAACTGTAGCTAATAACTTTGGCTAATATCTACGGCTTATCAAAATATAATAAAAACGGGAGCCTTTATTGAGGCTCCCGTTTTTATTATCTCGTACATGATATAAATCATACCGAGTAATGGTATCTACAATTCAGTATAACGAATTATTTGGTACCAAATATCTTATCGCCCGCATCACCTAAACCTGGTAAAATATAACCTTGCTCGTTTAAGCAATCATCAATCGCCGCAGTATACAGTTCAATATCAGGGTGTGCTTCTCCAAGGGCTTTAATGCCTTCTGGAGCAGCAACCAAAACCAACGCCTTAATTGAAGTACAACCCCTTTTTTTAAGCAGGTCGATAGTTGCAATCATTGAACCACCAGTCGCTAACATTGGATCAACCACTAAAGCGATACGTTCGTCTACATTGCTTACTATTTTTTCAAAATAAGGGATAGGTTTTAATGTTTCTTCATCACGATAAATCCCCACAACTGAAATACGCGCACTTGGTAGATGCTCAAGAACACCATCCATCATGCCCAAACCAGCACGTAATATTGGCACTACAGTGACTTTTTTACCCTTAAGTTGCTCAATGGTAACAGGACCATTCCAACCTTCAATCGTCACCGTTTCAGTTTCAAAATCAGCGGTAGCTTCATAGGTTAATAAACTGCCAACTTCAGTGGCAAGTTCACGAAATCGTTTGGTGCTGATATCCGCTTCACGCATTAAACCAACTTTATGACGAACCAGAGGATGCTTTACTTCAACGACTTTCATTTCTTTCTCCTAGATTTCTGACTATTTCAGGCAAATTTGACAAATGTTAGACGATTTATCCTTTCTATAAAACATAAAGTTTCATAATTGCAGTAAATCGTGACCTAAACCGATAAAAAATAGGCAATTCATCGTTTTCTTTATAGGATAAAGTAAAAACATGGCTTCCGACTAGCAGCACAAACTGGTAGTATATTGCCGCATAAAATTCCATAAAACGATGTACCCTAGAGGATCCTCCGTGACCACTCCTACCCCCCTAAGTTACAAAGACGCCGGCGTTGATATCGATGCAGGTAATGCGTTAGTAAACAACATTAAATCTGCGGTAAAACGCACTCGCCGTCCAGAAGTTATGGGCAATTTAGGTGGTTTTGGCGCGTTATGCGAATTACCAACTAAATACAAACATCCAGTACTCGTTTCTGGCACTGATGGTGTTGGCACTAAATTAAGATTGGCTATTGATTACAAAAAGCATGACACCGTGGGTGTTGATTTAGTTGCTATGTGTGTCAATGACTTAATCGTTTCTGGTGCTGAACCGCTTTTCTTTCTCGATTACTACGCAACGGGTAAGCTTGACGTTGAAACGGCAACCTCCGTTGTTACCGGAATCGCAGAAGGTTGTTTCCAATCTGGTTGCGCATTAATCGGTGGTGAAACGGCTGAAATGCCAGGCATGTACGAAGGCGAAGATTACGATCTTGCCGGATTTTGTGTTGGTGTTGTTGAAAAAGCAGACATCATTGATGGTACCAAAGTCAAAGCGGGTGACTCGCTGATAGCGCTTGGTTCAAGTGGTCCTCATTCAAATGGTTACTCATTAATCCGCAAGGTATTAGAAGTAAGCAAAGCAGACCCTCAGCAAGATCTTGCTGGTAAGCCATTAATTGACCATTTATTAGAGCCTACCAGAATTTATGTTAAGCCTTTGTTGAAGCTGATTGAACAGTCAGACATTCACGCTATGGCACACATTACCGGTGGTGGGTTCTGGGAAAATATCCCACGAGTACTTCCTGAAGATTGCAAAGCTGTAGTTAAAGGCGACTCATGGAAATGGCCAGTGGTATTCGACTGGTTAATGCAAAACGGCAATATCGCTCAACATGAAATGTTCCTAACATTTAACTGTGGTGTAGGTATGGTTATTGCGTTGCCAACAGATAAAGTCGATGCGGCATTAGCGTTATTAACGGCTGAAGGCGAAAATGCTTGGTTGATAGGTGAAATTGCTACTCGTCAAGGTGACGAAGAGCAAGTGGAGATCATCTAATGAACCAAAGCTGTCGTGTTGTGGTACTGATTTCCGGTAATGGCAGTAATCTTCAAGCTATCATTGATGGCTGTGACGATAACTTAAAAGCTGACGTTGTTGGTGTAATTAGTAACAAACCGGATGCTTATGGATTAATTCGCGCTCATCAAAGCGAGATTGATACCAGTTGCGTTATTCCTTACGCCAATGAAATACGCAGTGATTATGATGCGCGTTTATTGAAATCCATCGAGAAATATCAACCAGATCTAATCATTCTTGCGGGTTTTATGCGTATTTTGACAGATGATTTTGTAACTCATTTCCTTGGGAAAATGATTAACATCCATCCCTCACTATTGCCGAAGTATACTGGGCTTCACACGCATCAACGTGCTATCGACGCTGGCGACAAAAAACATGGCGCTAGTGTGCATTTTGTTATCCCAGAACTCGATGCTGGACCGGTAATATTACAAGCTAAAGTCCCTATTTACCCTGAAGATGATGCAGAAACATTAGCAGAGCGTGTTCATGAACAAGAACATGCCATTTATCCTCTAGTGGTAAAATGGTTCAGCTTAGGTCGTCTAGCAATGACTGATTGTAAAGCTTATTTAGATGGCGAGTTAATTGGTCCTTCTGGTTACGCGCCAGACTAAAATTGATTGATCTGTTATTAAATCTTTATGTTAAAACAAAAAACCTCGCTGATTAGCGAGGTTTTTTTTACAATAAACATTATCGATATACAAACTAACGTAACGGTAATGTCATGTCGGCAAACATTTCGTCAATCAGTTGCTGATCACGAAGCGCGACAGCTTTTTCAACCACGTCACGAGTTAAGTGCGGTGCAAAATGTCGCATAAAGTCATACATATAACTGCGTAAAAAACTACCACGCCTAAAGCCGATTTTGGTTGTGCTATGAGCAAAAAGATGGCTTGCATCAATCGCCACTAAATCTTTGTCAACAGCTGGATCTATTGCCATAGAAGCAATAACCCCTACTCCTAACCCTAAACGTACATATGTTTTAAGTACATCAGCACTGGTTGCACTAAACACCACTCGAGGATCAAGATCTGCACGCTTAAATGACTTTTCAATTTCAGAGGCTTTATCAAAACCAAACACATAAGTGACTAGCGGAAATTTAGCCAAATCTTCAATGCTAATTTTTGTCGATTGAGCCGCGAGTGGATGGTCACGAGTCACAACAATTGATCGATTCCAATGATAACAAGGCAGCATAATTAAATCGGTATATAAGTGCATTGCTTCTGTAGCAATAGCAAAGTCTGCATCACCTCTAGCCGCTTGTTCACTAATTTGTGACGGCGTGCCTTGGTGCATATGCAGATTGACTTTAGGATATCGCTTAATGAACTCTTTAATGATTTGCGGCAGAGCGTATCGAGCCTGAGTATCAGTGGTGGTAATATTTAAATCCCCCTGATTAGGCTGGGTATATTCTTCTGATACCTTTTTAATGCTATCGACTTTACCAAGTATATCATTAGCAATATCAATAACTTGCTGCCCGGCTGGCGTCACGTGGGTCAAATGTTTACCACTTCGACCGAATATTTGTATGCCCAATTCATCTTCAAGCATTCTAACTTGCTTACTAATACCTGGTTGTGAAGTATAGAGATTTTCAGCCGTGGATGACACATTAAGGTTGTGTTTGACAACCTCTGCAATATATCTAAGTTGTTGTAGTTTCATGGTTTATCCTTGATTTAACCTGAGCTTATCTGCAAATAAGCAAACAAGAACTAATCGGCCGTTGTTTTACACAACCAGAACATTTGTTCTACTATAATAAAACGCTATATACTAATTGAAATGGAATATAAAAAGGAATAAGGAGACAGTAAAAAACACCGCTTATCTAATTGACTTAGCTTTTCAAAAACATCGACGCTCACCGGTTTGTTGATTTATCAACAAAACGACTTATTATTCAACGACAGCCGTGATAACTTACGCTAAGATATAGATTCATTTTGATGAAATTTTATTAGTATTATTATTCCAACATCAAATTAACTTTTAGCCATAGCTGTTTGGCTATTTTTACCATGTGATATGAAAGATAAAATGGAACCTTTATGTCCTTAATGTTGGTATTAATTCTTATTGGTGCACTATTATTGCTGATAATAGGCTTTAGTATTGTTCAACAACAAAAAGAACGCGCAGAAGCCGAGCG
>NZ_JACJFI010000171.1 GCF_014164505.1 Shewanella sp. SG41-4
TGCGAGGCAATTTATGTTAGAGGGAAAGCGAGAAAGAAGTTACCCGCGCTGCTTAAAAGTGAGTAAGAATGGTTATCCTGTCGCAAAAAGGAAAAATGCCGCTCACCTTAAGTGAACGGCATTACCGCAAGGTGGCTTTTTTTTATCTAAAATCCGAGAGTAATTATGAGCACTAAATTCACTACGATTAAATTATCTGGCTCATTAGCCAATAAATTCGGCCGAGAACACAAGCGGTTGCTCGAAAAGGGCACTACATCAGAAGCCTTTAGTGCTATAAAAAATACTCTTCAAGGCTTTGAGTTGTTTATTAAAAAACAGGCGAAGTTAGGTTTGCGTTATGCGATATTTCGAAATGGTAAAAATACTGGCCAAGATGAATTTGATTTAAGTGGCACAAATGAAATCCGTATTGTTCCTGTTGTTGGAGGCAGCAAACGTGGCGGTATTCTGCAAACAATATTAGGTGCAGTGCTTATTGTTGTTGGTTATCTCGTCCCTGCGGTTGCCGCTTACACTATCCCAGCTGGTATTGGCATGATCGCTGGTGGCGTAGTGCAAATGCTCAGTCCTCAGGCTAAAGGATTGAAAGGGCGAGAGGCTAGTGACAATGCTCCTAGTTATGCCTTTGGTGGTGCCGTTAATACTACCGCAGCGGGTAACCCTGTTGGTATTGGTTATGGTAAGCGCCGGATTGGTGGCGCCATTATTAGTGCAGGTATTTATGCTGAAGACATTGCAGTTTCAAAGCGCTCAGTGCAAAACAGCGGTGGCAGTGGCGGAAGTAACGGACAACAGGAGCCGTAAATAATATGGGCATACCAGCAACAACAGAACGTCCATTGACTATTAATGGCGCAAAAGGCGGGGATTCTCAAGCACAAACCCCTATCGAGTCACCTGACGATTTACGCTCAATAGCCAAAGCCAAAATATTATTAGCAATAGGTGAAGGTGAGTTTGACGGACAGTTATCTGGTCAAAATGTCTTTTTGGACGGTACGCCATTACTTGATTCCAATGGTGCAGAAAACTTTCCTGGGGTTATTTGGGATTTTAGACCAGGCTCTGTACAGCAAAGTTATATTCCTGGTCTACCTTCGCTAGAAAATGAAACGTCTGTTGGTATTGAGCTTAAATCGACCCAACCCTATACCCGAGCCATTTCGAATTCACTACTATCTGCAGTTCGTATTCGGCTTCGCTGGCCAGCTCTGCAACAACAGCTAGATAATGGGGATGTCACTGGTTATCGTATTGCTTATGCAATTGATTTATCAACAGATGGAAGGGAGTATGAAACGCTATTAAACACATCCGTAAATGGTAAAACTACACAAGCATACGAACGCAGCCATCGTGTTGATTTGCCTGTAGGCAATAATTGGCAAATCCGTATACGCAGATTAACCGCAAATCAAAACAATAATCGTGTAGCCGATACAATGCAAATTGCAGCGATTACAGATGTCATAGACCGTAAATTTAAATACCCTAATACGGCACTTTTATACGTTGAGTTTGATGCCAGTCAATTTCAAAATATTCCTGTGATTTCGTGTGAACCTTTTATGCGCAAAATAAAGGTACCAACTAATTACGATCCTTTAACACGTGTTTACTCCGGTGTGTGGGACGGTTCATTTAAGGTTGCATGGTCTGATAATCCAGCTTGGGTAAGTTATGACATTATTCTTGATGATCGTTTTGGTACAGGCCGAAGAATTAGTGCTGCGCTGGTCGATAAGTGGGAATTATACAATATAGCTCAATACTGTGATCAGTTAGTGCCAGACGGAAAAGGTGGCACAGAGCCTCGTTATATCTGTAATATTTATATTCAACAAGCGACAGAAGCCTGGCAGGTATTGCGCGACTTGGCATCAATTTACCGCGGCATGACCTACTGGTCGAATGGGCAAATGTATTCTGTTGCAGATATGCCAAGGGATGTAGATTTTACTTACAACAATTCAAATGTTATTGACGGCAAATTTAGTTATTCATCAAGTAGTGAAAAGGTAAAATATACTCGAGCATTGATCAGCTGGGATAATCCCGATAACGCATTTGAATCTGACGTGACATCAGTATCAGATCAATCACTTCAACGCCGCTATGGTGATAATGTTATTGAGTTGTCTGCTCTGGGCTGTACTCGTGAGTCAGAGGCTCAACGTCGCGGTAAATGGGCCATTTACTCTAACAATAATGATCGTGCAGTAAGCTTTAAAGTTGGTTTAGATGGCAGTATTCCCATTCCTGGCTTCGTAATTGGTGTTGCAGATCAGCTGATAGCCGGTAGTCGTATCGGTGGGCGAATATCAGCTGTCAACGGCAAAAAAATCACTTTAGATCAAGTCGGAAATATTGCTGTAAATGATAGATTGATTATCAATTTGCCCAGTGGAATAGCACAAGCTAGAAGTATCCAAGCGATAAATGGTCGAGAGATAACGGTTACGACTGCATATAGTGAGACACCGCGAACTCAATTACTGTGGTCTATAGAGTCTGACGAATTAAAACTACAACAATTTAGAGTGTTAAGAGTAGGTAAAGCAGAAAGCGACAGTATCGAGTACGAAATCACAGCTGTTGAACACAATCCGAGTAAATTCGCTTACATAGACACAGGTGCACGGTTAGAAGAAAGACCCATTAGTAAACTGCCCATCGGCGCCCAAGATGCCCCTGCAAGTGTGACAATATCTCAATCTATTTTTACTGAACAAACTATTTCAGTCACGACAATGAATATTCAGTGGGAATCGGCAAAAAATGCGATTTCTTATGAAGTAGAGTGGCGTAAGGATGATGGAGAATGGTTTACGTTACCAAAAGTAAACAACACTTCAGTTGATATTCGAGGTGTTTATACTGGGAAATATTTAGCAAGAGTGAGGGCGATAAATTCTGCTAATGTGAAGTCTATTGCTCGTGAATCTGCGCTAACATCAATAACAGGGAAAGATTCGAATCAACATGTTGTAGCTAATTTGTCCACAGCTCCCGGGCCATTTGGGATTATTGTCAACTGGGAGTTCCCTTTAGGATCCGATGACACATTATTCACAGAAATACAGACCGCTACTGATATAACTGGCAGTAACGCAAAAAAACTCGCGGATATTGCTTATCCAAATAACAGCTATCAAGTGACTAATCTTCCAAGAAGGACTGTCCTTTTTTTCAGAGCTTTATTAGTTGATAAAGCGGGTAATAAGGGAGAATGGACAAGCTGGGTTCGCGGAGAAGTGTCTGATGTTCAGAGTGATTATGATGCATTGTTTGGTGAAACATTTAAAGTATTTACTTGGTTTGCTTGGGCTGATGACAATCAAGGTAACGGTTTTACAATAGAAGAAGCTGAGGGTGAAGGGAAGAGTTATCTAGGGGTTGCGACCGAAATGAAAACGGCAACCGCTAGTGACAATTGGCAGGATTATACCTGGTCAAAAATACAAACAGTGATCCCAGAGCTGTTTAGCCCAGAGGAAGCCGCTAAGCTTGATAATTTAATGGCTGGTAAGGTTCCTGCTGGTGACAAGGATATGTTAGCGGCTCAAGATGCGCTAAATAATCCAGCTCTTGCTAATGACCTATTAACTTCATTAGCTTTGCTTAGCAATGGTATTGATGCTGCTAGCCTTAATGGTGAAACACCAGGCGGCGCCCAAAGTAAAGCAAATGCGGCTCAGTCTGCCGCCCAGGCTTATTCCCTGGCTAAAGCGAATTTAGCTGAAACCACAGCTAAGGCTTATGCTGATGGTGTTGTAAGTGATGAAGAAACGCGCGCGATTGCCGATGCCCAGGCTAAAGCTGATGCAGCTAAAGCCGCCGCCATTGCCGCCGCTGCTACTGATGCCAGCACAAAAGCGAATAATGCTAAAGCTGCCGCGCAAACGTATGCCTTAGCCAAAGCTAACTTAGCTGAAACCACCTCAAAGGCTTATGCAGATGGTGTTGTCAGTGACGAAGAAACGCGCGCGATTGCCGATGCCCAGGCTAAAGCTGATGCGGCTAAAACCGCCGCCATTGCTGCCGCCGCAACCGATGCCAGTACTAAAGCGAATGATGCTAAAGCTGCCGCGCAAACGTATGCCTTAGCCAAAGCTAACTTAGCTGAAATCACGGCAAAGGCTTATGCAGATGGTGTTGTCAGTGACGAAGAAACGCGCGCGATTGCCGACGCCCAGGCTAAAGCTGATGCTGCAGAAGTAAACGCTATTTCTGCCGCTGCTTTAGATGCTAGTACTAAAGCGAACGCTGCACAGTCAGCCGCCCAGGCTTATGCCCTGGCTAAAGCTAATCTGGCAGAAGTCACCGCCAAGGCCCATGCTGATGGAAAAGTCACTGCAGAAGAAACGCGCGCGATTGCCGATGCCCAGACTAAAGCTAATAATGCAAAAGACCAGGCTATTGCCGCCGCTGCCATCGATGCAACCTCTAAAGCAAATAATGCCATTTCTATTGCCGCTGCAGATGCCACAACTAAGTCAAACACTGCAAAGGCTCAGGCCGAAGCTAATTCCGCTTTAGATGCGTTAAACAAAGCAAATGCCGCAGTGGAAAACGCAAACGCAAATACAAGCCTAGTAGCTTCAAAAATTTTGAGTGCTGGCCAGCAACTTACTATCAATGGATCTGGTGTTTTAGGTGATAACACCAATTTTAGTGGTTTTACTTATGATGGCTCACAAAGCCCTAATGGTTTTTCAGGTTCATTCTATTTACAGTCAGGTACGACCACCCGTTTTTCAGATGAATACATGCAAGTTGAACCCTCACAAAAGCATATACAAAAAGTATGGGTAAAAGGCGGCTCTGAGGTTAGCCGCTATTATATTGGGATTGCTTGTTTTGATATAGACAAGAATATTATTGAGCCCAAGTACACTATGCATAATAAGCAATCGCTAAGTGAATTAGCGGTCGATTTAAAGCCCGGCGATACCACTATCACTTTTGTTGATGATATTGACGTTGATAGCTTTACCGCTTGGGGTTATGCAGCCCATAGGCGTAAATTAGTTTTTTGGAATTACACTAATAGCTATGGTTATACCTACCCGCCAGAAACTTACTCGCGAAGTGTATCAACACATGATTTGTGGACTGGGCCAGAGAGCCTAATCGGTAAGGTTATGACATTATCAGCACCTTGGACTGGCAGTTTATTTCCAGCCGGTACAAAATTAAGTCAAACGTCTGATGGTGCAAGTTACAAATATATTACTGCTGGTAATAAAGCTACCACGGAAGAATGGACTGAGAATGTAGGTACCTTTGGCGGCATTGATTTTAGTGGCAGCAATATATCAAGCCTATTACACCCAGGCACAGTTTATATAAAACACCTATTTTTGCTTAATAGAAATGCGTCAAGCCAGGCTGAAATATGGCTTTCTGGCTTATCACTCACGGCTGAATATGAAACATTATTAGGTGCCCAAGAAAAAGCCTATGCCGCGCAAATCGCTGCTGAATCTTATGCCCTAGCCAAAGCGAACTTAGCTGAAACCACGGCTAAAGCCTATGCAGACGGTGTTGTTAGTGATGAAGAAGCGCGCGCTATTGCTGATGCCCAGGCTAAAGCTGATGCAGCTAAATCCGCCGCAATTTCCGCCGCTGCCGCTGATGCAACAACCAAAGCGAACGCGGCACAGTCAGCCGCCCAAGCTTATGCCCTGGCTAAAGCTAATTTGGCAGAAGTGACGGCCAAGGCCCATGCTGATGGAAAAGTAACAGCAGAAGAAACCCGGGCCATTGCCGATGCCCAGGCTAAAGCTGATGCGGCTAAAACCGCTGCAATTACTGCCGCGGCCGCTGATGCAACAGCTAAAGCCAATAATGCTAAATCTCAAGCTATTAGTACGGCGGCCAGTGACGCCACCACAAAAGCTAATAATGCAAATGCTCAGGCAACGGCTTCCGCTTCTCTTGATGCATTAAATAAGGCTAACACTGCTAAAGCCGATGCCATTTCAATAGCCGCCGCCGATGCAACTAACAAAGCTGAAAGTGCCAAATCAGCAGCAATTAATTCTGCTTCTTTAGATGCAACTACTAAGGCTAATAATGCAAAAACAACAGCCGAAGCCTATGCCCTTGCTAAAGCAAACTTAGCTGAAACTACGGCTAAAGCGTATGCAGATGGAGTTGTCAGTGATGAAGAAGCGCGCGCCATAGCAGATGCCCAGGCTAAAGCTAATACTGCTCAAACAGCCGCTATTGCTGCCGCTGCTGCCGATGCGACCACTAAAGCCAACAATGCAAAATCTCAAGCCATCAGCGCGGCGGCCAGTGATGCCACAGCAAAATCCAATGATGCTAAGGCTCAAGCAACGGCTACCGCTGCTTTAGATGCGCTTAATAAGGCTAACTCAGCCGAGAGCGCCGCCATTTCCGCCGCTGCTATTGATGCCACCACAAAAGCTAACAATGCCAAATCAACTGCAGAAGCTAACGCTATTGCCCAAGCTACGATTAAAGCTAATGCTGCGGAAGCCGCTGCTATTGCAGCTTCTGCCCCAGCAAGTTTAGACCAGAAAGTCGTTACGCTTGGTGGTTTCAAAACCTATTACTACATTGTGATCCCACTATGCCGTGTCTTACAGTTATCAGACGGTACTGGCAACAGTCATATGTATACAACAGGCCGTATTATCTTTAAGAGAACTAGTGGTAATGGTCAGATGGTTGAGCTAACTGTAAATGCTCAAAGTGGTTATAGCCAAGCGTGGAATATCTTTGATTACACTGAAAGTTCTAACGTGGATGGTATTGACCCTGTTACCTTCTATAAAGGTGGTATTGAGTATTATGGTGTTGCCGTTAAGATTGCAGCGCAGTTTCAACGTAATTATTTTATCGGTAATCATTTCTCAAGTGATGTAGACAACAATGTTCTTAAACCTTTTGAATACTTTCGTGTAGACACAAATGAGGTTTTAGATGAAGAAATTAACACAACTATTTCAACATACATATCACCTAGGGCCACTAAGTCTAACTCACCTTACTTAGTTAATGGACAGAAGTTAGAAACTGAAATAGGAGCACAGGGAAGAGCTACTGCGGCCGAAACAGGCGCGGTTAATAGTGTGTCATTGGGTAACTTCACTGCCAGTGTTGGATTAATGTCTACCTTAATCGCTAATTCTGCCTTGTTTAATGAATTAAAATCAAAGCTTGGTAGCTTTGGCGGTTTGACAGCCGATACTATAGCAGCCCTAGCGATTGCGACTAATCATTTGCAAGCCGGTGCCATTACGACTGACAAGGTTGCGGCTAATGCGATTACTGCCCAGCAGATAGCAGCCCTGGCGATAGCAACTAACCATTTGCAAGCAAGTGCCATTACGACTGATAAGGTTGCAGCTAATGCGATTACTGCCCAGCAGATAGCATCCCTAGCAATTGCGACTAATCATTTGCAAGCAGGGTTAATTACGGCTGATAAAGTAGCTGCTTCAGCAATTGCAACGAACAATTTGCAAGCTGGTGCCATAACATCAGATAAGTTAACTGTAAATACAGCCCTTATTCAGAAGCTTATTTCCGACCAGGGTTTGTTTAATCAGTTACAAGCCCAACTTGGTATTTTTGGTGGCTTAGCGGCTAATAGCATTGCTGCAAAGGCTATTACTACAGATAAGCTTGATGTTAGAGCTAGAAACTTGCTGAATAACTTTAGTGCTACTGCTTCAAGTGTTGGTTGGTCTAATTTCCCTTTAGTAAGTCATAACCATAATGGACAAACAGTTATTGCCATGCAGGTAAAAGGGAGTGGTGATCTTATTGGCGTCAGTGATTTATTTGATATTGATAACACGAAGATTTATGAGCTTAATTTTACTATTCATCGTCAATCTGGTGGTAGTACGGGATCTCGGTATTTAGGTTTGTCACCAGATAACGGTACAGTGATTGATTATAACGCTAGCACCAGAGCCGTGAACAATCAAAGTTCAACTAATTTTTACTTTTGGAGCGGTAATATTGCTGATGGCGAGTATCGCCAAATGCGCGCTTATATTGTTGGCAGTGAAGTTGATATTAATTCAGTACCAGAAAGCCTTAACGTAAATAGTATTTGTAAGCTTAAACCTGGTTGCAAGAAAATATTAATCAGAGCACTTAATTATTACAATGCTGGGACAGTATCAGAAGATCGATGGATTAACCCATCAATTACTGAGATTGGCGGCGGTCAAATATCTGCAAATCAAATAGTTGCTAATTCAGGTTTGTTTAATATCTTAAAATCAAAGATCGCCCAATTTGGCGGGTTAACAGCTAATGAGTTGCAAGTTGATAATGCTCTAATCAATAAGCTTGTAAGCACATCGGCATTGTTTAACGAGTTAACGGCAAGATTAGCGGCGTTCGGCGGCTTAACAGCCAACTCGATAGCATCGAACGCGATTAACGGTAATCATATTTCAGCCGGTTCTAAAATTGAATCGCCCATTATAGAAGGGGGAGAGTTTAGATTAATTGGCGCTAACACTATGAAGATTGAAAGCGAGACCTCTTTTGGTCCTGATAGCTTAATAGAGTGGCGCGGGCCTAAGCTATTACTTAATGGCGTGCCTGATTGGGCTAACATCAGAAAGTCTAATGCAAGCCGATGGACGGACGCTAACGGTGATGAATATTTTGGTGGCAGCTTGAGCGCTGGGATACTTAGAACTGGTGTCACAAACCCTGATAAAAATGCTTATGCAGCCAATAGTTACCCAGTTGTTATTGGGCCTTTTGGCTCTGGTGGAAAGGCTAAAACAATTGTAGTTTCATTTGATTATGATGCTTCATGGACTGCGACTAGCAGTGCTAATGGTGCGGCCCCGGTACTTTCATGGCAATTACAACGGAAAATAGGTTCTGGTAGTTGGACTACCGTGTCAAGCGGTACGTTTACCGGCTCAATTAATAGTACCTATGAGTCAGAGATTAGCCGCTATTTAGTTAGTGAATTTTGTAATGGGTCATCAACGTTTACGGATACCAGTACATCAACTAGTGATTTTTCATATCAATTAAAAGTGATTAGTCAAACAAGATATAGCGCCACATCAAATGTTAACAACCAAAAAATAACCGTTATTTCAACTGAACAATAACCCACAAAAGGAGGCCATCATGGCTTTAACAGTACCTAGCATCGCTTTATCTTCAGGTTTAACACTTACAAACGCTTTTGTGGTTGTGGGTGAATTAAATATAAATAACCTGAACTCGGGATAAAAAATTGAACTAATCGCCCTCTTCGTGATCAGATCTTTCGACCAAGAAGGAACCAATCACGCAGAGGGCTTATGAATAATTTAGTGGATATATTTTGTGATGTCG
>NZ_JACJFI010000172.1 GCF_014164505.1 Shewanella sp. SG41-4
GCAGTAATGGCATAGTCATCTTCATTAATAAAATCAAAACACTATTATTGACGACTTCCGCATAATTTCCCAGTGATCTGGGTCTATTTTGTGAGATAAATGATGACATGCCTCAATAAGAGGTTAACTTACTCTGTTCGTAGATTGATGAAACTGTTGATGTTAGGCTCAGCTTATCCCGATTGATAGCGTCAAGAGAATGTATAAAGGCATTTACACTGACAGAATGGTAAATTGATTTAATATCAGGTTTTACAATAAATGTCTGTATGAGCTTGCTAAGTGGTTTTGTGCTTGAGGTTTGTTGGCTCGCGGACATTATCGAACTGACTGACACTGTTGATTAGCCATTAGCCATTAGCTAAAACTAAGCACTTTATCTGGTTGAGCCTTAGCGTAATGCCAATCAACGGACATAAAAAAACCGCTAAAGCGATGCTCTAACGGTTTTTTAGATAAAGGTTAACGATTAACGTTTTAAACCTTCATTTAATAAGGGACGCATAATTTTAACTAATTGAGTGGTCACTTTTGGGCTACCAGCAACAATATTACCTGAAGTCATATAGTTATGTGCACCCATGAAGTCGGTAACCGTACCGCCAGCTTCACGACAAATTAAGTCGCCTGCAGCAATATCCCAAGGCTTAAGACCAATTTCAAAGAAACCATCTAAACGGCCAGCAGCGACGTAAGCTAAATCTAATGCAGCAGAACCACCGCGACGGATATCGGCACATAATGGGAACACTTCACCCAAAATAGCCATATAGCTTTCAGTATGTTGGCGTGCTTTAAAAGGAAAACCGGTACCAATCATTGTGCTGCTCAAATCATTTACGTTGGTTACACGTAAACGGAAATCATTGAGCTTAGCGCCTTTGCCGCGAATCGCTGAAAATAATTCTTCACGGACAGGATCGTAAATAACGGCAACTTCAATTTTGCCTTTATATTGTAATGCGATAGATACTGCAAAATGAGGAATACCACGAACGAAGTTGTTAGTGCCATCCAAAGGATCAACTATCCAAACGTAGTCTTTATCAGAACCACGGTTTTCACCGTCTTCTTCACCAATAATGGTGTGGTCTGGATAAGATTTACGAATTTGATAAGTAATAGTTGCTTCAGCTTCCTTGTCTACACTAGTCACAAAATCATTAATACCTTTACTGCTTACCTCAACACGGTCAAGTTCAGTATAGGCGCGCATAATAGTTTGGCCCGCAGCGCGTGCAGCGCGCGTGGCAATAGTCAGCATCGGATGCATTGCAATCCCCTGGATGTTAAAGAACGAGTAAAATAGCGCCCGCATTATACTTAATTTGACAGTTATATCAAATGCAGATTTTCATATAACGTAATATTTAACGATTGTGATAATATACCGATAATATTTTTTGCTAAAAGAAAGTGCTACATGCTCAATAATATTCGTGTTGTTTTAGTTGGTACATCGCACCCTGGTAATATTGG
Organism: Shewanella sp. SG41-4; assembly: GCF_014164505.1. Classification (GTDB taxonomy): domain Bacteria; phylum Pseudomonadota; class Gammaproteobacteria; order Enterobacterales; family Shewanellaceae; genus Shewanella. The sequence goes on from NZ_JACJFI010000172.1 coordinate 1,480, forward strand.
CTCTACTGCTAGAGCAATGAAAACCATGGGCTTATCAAATCTCTATCTCGCAGAGCCAAGAACCGAGCCTGATGGACAATCTATAGCACTTGCGGCAGGTGCGTCAGATATTCTTAAAAATCTGACTCGAGTTGATTCGTTGGAAGAAGCTATAGCCGATTGCAGTCTAGTCATTGCCACTAGTGCACGTAGTCGCACTCTAGATTGGCCGATGCTTGATCCTCGAGAAGCAGGTATAAAACTGACTCAAGAAAGCTTAAATGGTCCGGTTGCTATCGTATTTGGTCGTGAGAATCATGGTTTAAGTAATGAAGAATTACAAAAGTGTACTTACCATGTCGCTATTCCGGCAAATCCTGAATATAGCTCGCTAAACTTAGCTCAAGCAGTACAAATTATTTGTTACGAAACCCGAGTCGCACATCTAGCGCAAACAGAAACACCAGCAGTAACGGATGAATATCCATTAACCTCTGAGTTAGAACGTTTTTTCGTCCATTTAGAGTCGACGTTGTCTAAAACAGGGTTTGTGATTAAAAATCATCCTGGACAAGTGATGACTAAGCTTCGTCGTTTATACACTCGTGCGCGCATTGAAGCACCTGAGATGAATATTCTTCGTGGTATTTTGACATCCATTGACAAGAAAATGGATAAACAAGATTAAGCAGCAAAGGAACATACCATGGGCGTCATTGCTAGGCTAAAAGAAGACATTGAATCGATTTATCATCGAGATCCTGCCGCAACCAGTACTTTAGAGATAATATTTAATTATCCCGGTATGCACGCGATTTGGATCCACCGTATTAGTCATAAACTCTGGCTTGCCAACTGGCGTTTTACCGCGCGTTGTTTATCAACATTTTCACGTTGGTTAACCGGTGTTGAAATTCATCCAGGTGCAACGATTGGCCGACGTTTCTTTATTGATCATGGTATGGGTGTCGTTATTGGTGAAACTGCCGAAATCGGTGATGATTGTACACTTTATCATAGCGTTACTTTAGGCGGGACCACCTGGCAACCAGGTAAACGTCATCCTACCTTAGGCAATAATGTGGTTATTGGTGCAGGGGCCAAAGTCCTCGGACCTATCACTATGCATGATGGAGCACGTGTTGGGTCAAATTCTGTGGTCGTTAAAGATGTCGCAAGCGATCATACTGTAGTGGGTATTCCAGGACGTGTAGTGGCTTCGCCGACCAACCAGTCAAAAGAGAAAACGGAACGTCGCACCGAAATGGCCAAAAAGTACGGTTTTGATGCTTACGCGGTGTCACCAGACAATCCCGATCCTGTCGCTAATGCCATTGGGCAAATGCTTGACCACATGCATTTGATGGATTCTAAAGTACAAGAATTGTGTAATGCCATCCAACAAATGGGTGGTGAGGTTTGTACTAAAAAGTTGCCAGAACTAAACGTCGATGCATTCGATGAAGCTTCTCGAGAAGCGGCCACTAATCGTAAACATGACATTGATAAGTTTGACCCGAGTATTTAACAATCTATAAGTCATTGTAGATTCAAGTCAAAGAACTGACCGATAATGCGATTAATTTCCTTGTCGGCATTGAATCTTACAAGATAAAAAGGTTAAATACGCCCTGCGAAAACATGGACCTTTTGGTTATAAGCCATGCCATAATACCCGAGTGTTTTAGTAGGATTAATACTTGACTAAATTACTCGGGTATGTTGAAATTACTGCATACTTTTTGGGAGCAGTACAAGTTATGAAACTTACATCAAAAGGTCGCTATGCAGTGACAGCTATGCTGGATGTTGCGATTCACTCTGCTACTGGTCCTGTACCTTTAGCCGATATTTCTGAAAGACAAGGTATCTCTTTGTCTTATCTTGAACAACTATTCGCTAAGTTACGTAAGCATGGTCTAGTGTCGAGTGTCCGCGGACCTGGTGGTGGTTATCGTTTAGGTTTAGAAGCCGTCGATATCTCAGTTGGCATGGTAGTACATGCTGTTGATGAATCTGTAGACGCCACTCGTTGTCAAGGAAAAGGTAACTGCCAAAGCGGTACTCGTTGCCTAACCCATTCTTTATGGGGTGACTTAAGTAAACAAATTTCAGATTTTTTAGATGGTATTTCTCTTGCAGGTTTAATGCAAAAGCGAGATGTAAGATTTATTTCGCTAAAGCAGGATGAAATACAAAAGGAACATAGAGTGAGTTTGTAACTCAGCTATGTTGATTGATATATAATTATTATTTGTACGTTGTATGTAGCCTCATCTGAGACTGCTAAGTACGGAGTGTGTTATGAAGCTTCCTATCTATTTAGATTATGCCGCAACAACCCCTGTAGATCCGCGTGTCGCAGAAAAAATGATGCAACACATGACAATGGACGGCGTGTTTGGTAATCCTGCATCACGTTCACATCGTTATGGTTGGCAAGCAGAGGAGGCCGTTGATGTCGCCCGTAATCAAGTTGCCGATTTGATCAACGCTGATCACCGTGAGATTGTATTTACTTCAGGTGCGACAGAATCAAGTAACCTTGCGATTAAGGGAATTGCCCATTTTTATCATAAAAAGGGCAAGCACATCATCACCAGCAAAACTGAACATAAAGCAACGTTAGACACTTGCCGTCAGTTAGAGCGTGAAGGTTATGAAGTGACTTACCTTGTTCCTGATGCTAACGGCCTTATTCCAATAGAACGTTTAGAAGCAGCAATGCGCGACGACACTATTTTGGTCAGCATTATGCACGTGAACAATGAAATTGGTGTGATTCAAGATATCGATGCCATTGGTGAGTTATGCCGTTCTAAAGGTATTTTCTTCCATATGGATGCTGCGCAAAGTGCAGGCAAAATACCAATTGACGTTCAAACCACTAAAGTAGATTTGATTTCGATTTCTGGCCATAAAATGTATGGACCAAAAGGTATCGGCGCATTATATGTTCGCCGTAAGCCACGTATTCGTCTTGAATCGCAAATGCACGGTGGTGGACACGAACGCGGTATGCGCAGTGGCACACTAGCAACACATCAAATCGTCGGTTTAGGTGAGGCTGCAGCTGTTGCAAAACAAGACATGGCAGCTGATAGCAAACGCATTACTCATCTTCGCGATAAGTTGTGGAACGGTATTAAACACATCGAAGAAACCTATATCAACGGTGATATGGAACAACGCTACAGTGGTATTTTTAACGTGAGCTTCAACTTTGTTGAAGGTGAGTCGTTAATGATGGCCTTGAAAGACTTAGCAGTTTCTTCGGGTTCAGCCTGTACTTCAGCAAGTTTAGAGCCAAGCTACGTATTACGTGCATTGGGTTTAAATGATGAAATGGCACATAGCTCGATTCGTTTCTCTATTGGTCGCTTTACGACCGATGAAGAAATTGACCACGCTATCAAAACGATAACTGAATCTATCGATAAGTTACGTGAAATGTCTCCATTATGGGAGATGTTCAAAGATGGTATCGATTTGGATCAAGTTCAATGGGCGCATCACTAATTTAATCTTGTTAAATGAGTGTAATACCATTAAATCGTAAACTGATAACGACACAGATTTTGGAGCAGTATCATGGCTTATAGCGAAAAAGTAATCGATCATTATGAAAACCCACGTAACGTAGGTTCATTTGATAAGAACGACCCGTCAGTAGTAACTGGTATGGTTGGTGCACCCGCCTGTGGTGATGTAATGAAGTTGCAGCTTAAAATTAATGCCGATGGCATTATTGAAGATGCAAAATTCAAAACTTATGGTTGCGGTAGTGCAATTGCATCTAGCTCATTAGTAACAGAATGGGTAAAAGGTAAAAGCGTTGATGAAGCAGCAACTATAAAAAATGCTGACATCGCCGAAGAGTTAGCATTGCCGCCGGTTAAAATTCATTGCTCAATTTTGGCTGAAGATGCCATTAAAGCAGCAATTGAAGAGTATAAAAGCAGACAAGCTAAGTAATACCTGGAGTTAAGATGGCAATTTCAATGACCCCCGCAGCGGCTGATCGAGTGAGATCGTTTCTTGCTAATCGCGGGAAAGGCCTTGGCTTGCGCCTTGGGTTGAGAACATCAGGTTGTTCAGGTATGGCATATGTCATTGAGTTCGTTGACGATCTCAATGACGATGATGAGCTTTATAATATCGAAGGTGTGAATATCATCATCGATGCTAAAAGCTTCATTTATTTGCAAGGTATTGAACTTGATTTTGTCAAAGAAGGCCTAAACGAAGGTTTTCAGTTCAATAATCCTAACGCAAAGGGTGAATGTGGTTGTGGTGAGAGTTTCACCGTTTAATCATTATTCACCTATTAAGCCGTTTTATATCAAACAGTAAGCATGATATCTGCCCATGAATTATTTCGATCTGTTTAATGTTGTACCTGCCTTTGATATCGACACCGCCTTACTTGCAGAGCGCTACCGCGAGCTGCAACGGGCGGTTCATCCCGATAAATTCGCTAATGATACCGAGCAACAAAAGCTGCTATCAGTACAGCGAACTGCACAAGTTAATGATGGTTATCAAACGTTAAAAAATCCCTTACGCCGTGCTGAACATATGTTGAGCTTGCGCGGAATTGAATTAAGTCATGAAACCACGACATTGAAAGATGGTGCATTTTTGATGCAGCAAATGGAGTGGCGCGAAGCACTTGAGGACATCCAACATAGCAGTGATCCACAGTCATCCATTGATGAACTGTATGAGTCGTTTGGTGAGTTTGAGTCAACATTATTAACTAAACTAGCGACGCTATTGATTAGTGACGATAGTGCAGATGCTTTATTAGCGGCAGATCAAATTCGTAAGCTTAAGTTTATGGCAAAATTACATGATGAGTTAGCCCGAATTGAAGATGGCTTGCTCGACTAAATTACCTTAAATTCTAAATTTTATTTTTTATGATTAGCTTGGCTAATCGATAACACAACAAGTTGGAACACTATGGCACTGTTGCAAATTGCAGAACCTGGCCAAAGCGCCGCACCGCATCAGCATCGTCTTGCGGTTGGGATTGATCTTGGTACCACCAACTCACTAGTTGCTGCGGTAAGAAGTGCTCAAGCATTAACTTTGCCGGATGAGCAAGGGCGTCATTCACTGCCGTCTGTGGTGCATTATGGCGAAACCAATGTGTTAGTGGGCTATGAAGCCCAAGACAAATCGGCTTTAGATCCACAAAATACCATTGTTTCAGTCAAGCGTTTCATGGGGCGTAGCCTCACTGATATTCAGTCTGGTGTACATCGTTTACCTTACGCATTACATGCAAGCGAAAACGGCTTACCGGTGTTTACTACGCCTATGGGACAAGTTAATCCTATTCAAGTGTCAGCCGAAATTTTAAAACCATTAATTGCACGAGCTGAAACCACATTAGGTGGCGAATTAGCCGGAGTGGTAATTACTGTACCCGCGTATTTTGATGATGCACAACGTCAAGGTACCAAAGATGCTGCTGAGTTATTGGGCGTTAAAGTACTACGTTTATTGAACGAACCGACTGCTGCAGCGATTGCTTATGGATTAGATTCAAAGCAGGAAGGTGTGATTGCCATTTACGACTTAGGCGGTGGTACTTTCGATATCTCAGTTTTACGCTTAAACCGTGGCGTATTTGAAGTGTTAGCTACTGGTGGTGATTCAGCATTGGGTGGTGATGATTTTGATCACTTACTCGTAAGCCATTTACAACAGGTTTGGCAGATAACCGAACCAGGCAGTCAATTAGCGCGTCAATTACTTATTGAAGCCCGCCGAGTCAAAGAAGCGTTGACCGACAGTAGTAGCGTTGAAGCGTCAGTTGTCATTGATGCAAAAACATTAACCTGCAATGTTGATAACACCTTATTTAACGACTTAATTGGCTCATTGGTGAAAAAAACCATCGGCAGTTGTCGCCGTACTTTACGTGATGCTGGCGTGAGTGTGGATGAGATTATTGAAACCGTCATGGTCGGTGGTTCAACTCGCGTACCATTGGTGCGCGCACAAGTTGAAACTTTTTTCAAAAAAACACCATTGACATCAATAGACCCTGATCGAGTTGTTGCTATTGGTGCGGCGATTCAAGCTGATATTCTAGTTGGTAATAAACCAGAATCCGATTTGTTATTGTTAGATGTGATTCCATTATCGCTTGGCGTTGAAACCATGGGCGGCTTGGTTGAAAAAGTGGTTACGCGTAATACCACTATTCCTGTTGCACGCGCACAAGAGTTTACCACGTTTAAAGATGGTCAAACGGCCATGGCATTCCATGTGGTGCAGGGTGAGCGAGAGCTTGTTGATGACTGTCGCTCGTTGGCTCGTTTTACTTTACACGGTATTCCGCCTCTTGCCGCTGGTGCTGCACATATCCGAGTGACATTCCAAGTGGATGCTGATGGCTTGCTTAGTGTTACTGCGATGGAAAAATCCTCTGGGGTTAAGACATCGATTCAAGTTAAACCTTCATTTGGCTTATCGGATACTGAAATTGCAACCATGTTAAAAGATTCGATGAAGTATGCGAAAGATGACATTACTCGACGTATGCTGGCAGAACAAAAACTTGAAGCGGCACGAGTGATAGAATCACTTAATGCTGCTTTAGCTAAAGATGCTGCACTTCTGGATGAGCAAGAGCGCGAAGAATTAGTCGTTGCGATTGCCCAACTTGATGCAGTAGCACAACAAGATAATATTGATGCCATTGAAAAAGCGATTGCAAATCTCGATGATAAAACTCAAGATTTTGCGTCAAGACGTATGGATAATTCTATTAGAGCGGCGCTAAAAGGGCAGTCGGTCGACAACATATAGGTGAAATGATGCCACAGTTAGTATTTTTACCCCATCAAGAACTTTGTCCAGACGGCGCAGTACTTGAAGCTGAAGTAGGTGAGACCATTTTAGATGTTGCACTGCGTAACGGTATTCATATTGAACATGCGTGCGAAAAGTCATGTGCTTGTACTACATGCCATGTCGTTGTGCGTGAAGGTTTTGAACAACTTGAAGAAAGTGATGAATTAGAAGACGATATGCTAGATAAAGCATGGGGCCTAGAGCCTGAAAGTCGTTTATCTTGCCAAGCTAAAGTGGTGGATTGCGATATGATCATCGATATCCCTAAATACACCGTTAATATGGTTAGTGAAGGTTAGTTTTATCGAAGTATTAGCGTATCAACAATCCAATTAATAGTGGGTAATTGATCACAGAAAAAAGAGCCAATCTATCAAGATTGGCTCTTTTTTTATCTATGCTCATTCCCGTCATTGATTTTAAATAAACTCAGCGTATGATGCGCGAAAATTCCAATTTTGGAGCACTCTGTGCGCATCGCAATACTGTCTCAAGGCCCGCAATTATATTCTACTAAACGCTTAGTTGAAGCTGCTGTCGCCCGCGGACACGAAGTCAAAGTTATTAATCCGTTAAAGTGTTATATGAATATCAATATGACCAAACCTAGCATTCATATGGCGGGTAAAGATTTAGGTCAATTTGATGCTGTTATCCCTCGTATTGGTGCTTCAGTGACCTTCTATGGTTCTGCAGTATTACGCCAATTTGAAATGATGGGTGTATATGCGGTTAACGGTTCAATTGGAATTGCACGTTCACGAGACAAGCTACGGTCAATGCAGCTTTTATCACGTCAAGGAATTGGCTTGCCTATCACTGGTTTTGCGAATAAACCCAGTGATATTCCTGATTTGATTGATATGGTCGGTGGTGCACCATTAGTGGTTAAATTGTTGGAAGGTACTCAGGGAATTGGCGTAGTATTAGCTGAAACTCGCAAAGCAGCTGAGAGCGTGCTTGAGGCCTTTATGGGGCTTAAAGCCAACATTATGGTGCAAGAATATATTGCTGAAGC
>NZ_JACJFI010000173.1 GCF_014164505.1 Shewanella sp. SG41-4
GACTACTTAGCTATCGCGATCAGCTTGTTATCAGCACTGTGGCTGATCAATCAAATTTTTAACCAGCTCCATTCTAATGCCAATAGTGATGATAATGCCGATAGCAATGCCAATAGCTAAGTAGTCACTGAAACTAGAGCTTAATGTCATTATTACGTTGGGCAGTTCCATCGAGTCACTCATTTCAGACAGCATGAAATTGGCGAGTAATAAACTGATAGCAACGGCGTAACCTAGCATTCTAATGCGCTGATAATGTTGCGGCCATCGGTAAAGTTGAGTCCAGATAACCACTAAACTCAAAACCAATAATGGCAATATGAGCAGCGATAAATGGTTAATCACTAAGATGGCTAATAAGCTTGGGACCATTGCCAATGCTGCAACAAATTGATTGGCTTTGTGAGGGATGGCTAACCAGTGTATGGCAAACGTGACCACATAAATGACAGCGATGAGGGTTTCGTTGCTATTTTCTAAGCTTTCGAAGGTGCCAAAAAGCAGCATTAGTTGTCCGCATAGACTAAATGCAAATACCATTTGTAGAATAAACTCTTGGCGATTTTCACCCAGTCGATAATAAGCTAAGCATCCTAGACTCAGTACGCCACCAAAGCCGATAAACGATTCGGTTATATCACTTGCAGATGAAACGCCCAGCATCACAAACGCTAATAAAAATAGCGCAGCAACCCAGCCACCAAGCATTTGTGCGGCAATGATATACCAAGGGCTGGCTAACATAGGTTCTGGTGCGGTTTCTGTGTTTACCAAGCTTTTATTTTGCAGTGACAGCCATAATGCGTTGTATGATTTAGTGTTACTCATGAGCGGCGTCCTCACTGTTCAGCATTGCCGTTTGAGCAAACTCTTTTTGTAATTGTTTTAGCCAATATAAACTGCCACTGGTTAGGCCTATAACCACCATTGCTATTAGAAAAAAGCCTCCAATGGGGTCGTGACTATCAAGTAGCTCTCTTGAAAGTAGCGAGACAATCGCGGTGCTTATGCTGGTTAACGCCAGTGTCAGTGGATACAAAGCTGGGGAGCGATATCGGTACCAAACAAATAAGCTGGTCAGAATGGCGAGGTAAAGCAGCGCATAATAGATAACATGTTCGCTGGAGTCGTAGTCATAGCTGAAGTCGAAAATAACCCACACGATTAGCCAGGTAAATGCACTTAGACTAGCCAGTAAACTGGTTGCTTCTACCATGGGGCAGTTAAAACGCAATTGTCCGCGCCATTGCCAACGTTTCGCAAGGGTAAATAGTAGGTGAATGGCTAAGTTAGCTAAGCCAAAAATCGCGATTTGTTGGATGTCTTCTAGTAAAAAGCTAAATACAGATGCAAAGGATTGAAGATATAACCCCAGGCTGACGTTGAGTAATACCACTACCAGTAACCACAACAGATCAAAACCTGCGATGTAAGCTAAGGGTAAAATGACTACTGCCCAAATGGCAAACAGTTGCCATGGATCGGCGCCAGTTTGATAGGTTTGTCCTACCAACGCCAGTAAAGCCCCAAGCATAATACTGGCTCCGAGTAACATGGCATTAGGCAAGCTCCAGCCATAAGTCTGTTGGATATGTTGGTTGTGCTGGCTATCTTGGTTATGTGTGCTTGGCAAGCTTGATAGTGAATGGTGTTTTTTTTGTGCGTTATTAACGAGATAAAATCCGCCAATAAACAGCGAGAATATGGCTTCGACTATGGCAAATTTATTGAGGTGTGATAGTGCATCCCAGTTGAACGCCATGAAAAATATTACCCCAGCACTAAGTAAAAGCACCCCGAGATAGAGTAATATATTGGCAATTAATAATTGCCACTCATTTGCTGTTGGGTGTGGATATGCAACTAACATTGCGGCTTTAACATTACCTGGTTCGATCTTGTCGTCTACAAACCACTGCCATATGAGTGAACGTTTTTGAGTCATCATCCCTTGTCCATTATCCCTTTTATTGAACCCGTGGCAGTCAATACTCATTCGCCCACTAAACTCAATGTAAACTATCGCTACCTATATGCAATTAAAAATCATATGCAATGTAAAATGCATGGAAAATATCATACAGGATTTAAATACAGACACTTAGCTTAACACTCAGCTTAACAATGATGCTTTGCGTTTATCATTCCTATTTCCCAGACAGACAGTATCTTTTCGGTGCGACTCACATTTATGACAGCCGCTATTGAGCATCAGGCCGGTATTGCCTACAATAGCGCACGTTTTATTAACTACAGCACACGACAATGAACGACACTACTGCTAAACCTGCTTTACCTGATCGCCTTTCTGTTAACCCACGTAGCCCACACCATGTGGCTGCAATTTTCGAACACGAGATTGGTATTTTGTTTAATGGCAAAGAGCGTGCTGATGTTGAAGAATATTGCATCAGCGAAGGTTGGGTAAAAGTCGCCTCGCATAAAGCATTAGATCGCCGTGGCCAACCGCTTACGATGACGGTAAAAGGTAAGGTTGAAGCGTTCTATAAGTAGAACTGAGTAAACTGATTCTTAGCGTCAAGAAACAAAGGCTAGCCTCATGTGCTGGCCTTTGTTGTATGTGTGCGGGCCTTAGCGAATAGGATAAGCATTGATAAGTTTGGGCTGAGTCAGCTTTATTCTATTGTCGTGAGGGGGCGGCCCATTTCGTTGTTGTTATTGTTCTTTTCGCATTGTAAATCCGCCTGATTTTCAAGTCGGGTTATGGGGTAGGCAACTAACCAATGATGTATGTCTTGGATAACTTGGTAATCACATTTTTCAGCGGCGATGAATCCTCTTAAAACGTGATTATTAGACTCAGTATTGATTAAAAATGTTTGCGTTTTTTTGTTGTTATTATCGTATTGACCGGTTAATGCAGCTTCAGTGATATCTAAAGTCTTTTTGAGTAAAGATGTCAGAATTTCAGGCAATATATTTTTGTCACCTTCAAGTATCTGTTGATACTGTGATTCTGTTAGTTTTGGGCTGTAAACTTGAATCATATTCCGGTATTTAAACTTCTGTCTTTTTTGTTGCTGATCCTTTGGCTGAGTCATCCATACTATTGCTTTAAGCGATAACTCGCTCATGTCTGTGAGGCTAAAGAAAATAGGCTTAATAACGACAGTGTCTGTAGCCTGTTGATTAAACGCTACAAAATGTGTGCGGTGTTCACCAACAAGATCATTTAAGCTGATATCTCGCGATAAATTTATCAAAGGTTGAATGAATTGATCTGCCTCAATTTGTTGTGAAGCGAGTTTGGCATCCCTTTGCGAGTTAATAATGACACTGTGGGTTGTTAATTGAACTAACGCACCGGCAATACCAGCATCACCGTAATACATGATTGGAGTGGATGCGGTTGTGTCATTTTGTGAGTACAGCCCCCTTAAGTCGACGCTTAGATCGTCATCAACAAAGCTAAATTTATAGTTCTCTTTAGTAAGGTAGTTGTTGCCTAGTAAATTGACATGCTTGGTATAATCATCTTGGTAGGGTGTGCTGCCACATCCCACCATGATTAGAGATATAATAGGTATTAAAATTCTCATTATTTACTCTACAGAACTCAATGCTTATATTGACTGTTCTAGTTGTTTTTTTACATTTTCTACAGCTTGATAATAAGCGGTAGTCACACTAGGAAAGTCCTTTGGTTCATCCCACTCGCCAGCAGGTTGGATCATTTCATTGATTTCTTTGTAGTGAATATAAGCATTAGTATTTAAATCAATTGCATACAAAATACCTGCAACATGTCCTTGTGGATCACCATTTGGAAAGTAGTTACTAAAACTGCGATATGCACCATGGCGATATATTTCAAAAACGACCAAAACATCGATGCCCAATGTTTCTTTTAATGGTCTAAAATCCTTTTCAGCAAACCCTAATTCGCCTTTAAACTTTTTTAGTCTGTTGATTGACGTAGGTAATGTTACGTACTCAATATTTTTTGAATATTGAGAGTATTTCGCTTTTACCAGATCATTCATCTTTGATAATTCGCTGTCATCAATCGCTTTTTGTAAGTGATCATCTAATTTAGCTGTGAGTGCTGAGGCTACACCATAGCAAAGTAAGCAGCCTGCGCCATAGATGTGGGTAGTTGCTTTACTGGTTGGAGGACGATAAACCATACCCAACTTTAAATCTGGGTTAGCCAGTAAATTGGTGTTTAAAGCGACGGGTGGTTGTGGGGTGTTAGCACAAGCAGCTAATAGCAAGGCAGTAACTGCAATAAAAAAGTGTTTAAGCTTCGATGTTACTTTTATCATGGTGTTAATCCTGGAGTGTAAACTTTGAACGCTACATAAACATAAAGTTTATTTTTAATCATTTATGTATGTTTTTATCGGCTTCCTAGCAGCGACAGCAGATAATATTATATGAAAAAAATGTTTACTAGATGTTGCGTAAAATAAATAAATAAGTGAACAGAATTATGATTGCGGTGAGAGTAATCTTGTTTTTATTGCATTGATAGAGTGCCCATTTTCTTTGGCTACATCTTTATTGGTGAGTTTCTCTGTTTAATTCTTAAAGTGTCCATTTCCAAAGCAAAGCAAGACCAAGGGGGACAGTAACTCTGAACCCACTTATTATTTTGGTTTTGTTGACGCCATTGGTGTTTGCCGATTTAAGCCGTAAACAATCTCTGCCAATTGCCACAGTGCTTAAACACAACCTGAAGCCCAACATGACTTTCATTCATGTTGAATAGCTGTAGAATCCGCGCCTTATTTTCTGTTTTAGTAGTTGCTTGTTTTTTATGATGATTGATCTGGCTTTGCTTCCTTTATATTTAACCACTGTGGTCGCGTTATTATTAATTCCTGGACCTGACATGCTGTTGATCGCCAGTTCCAGCTTGAGTTATGGCCGCAAAGTGGGGGTTTATGCCAGTTTTGGTAATGCCCCCTCGGGACTTATTTTAACCTTACTTGCTGCAATGGGCGTGTCTGCATTAGTGGCGATGAATCCCATGGCATTAGAGGTATTACGAGTATTAGGCGGTGCCTATTTACTTAAAATGGGTTGGGATTGTATGCGCAGTGGTGCGAGCGACGCTCCTGAGATTGCACAACAAAATAATTTAGCTAAATTACTCTATCGCCGTGCGGTAATGAGTAATTTACTGAACCCAAAAGCGTTGATCTTTTTTGTCCTATTTTTACCCCAATTTGTTTCTACTCAGCTAAATGCTAGTTCAGGTGAACAGATGCTAGCGCTAGGTTTGCTGCTGAATGTAATGGGATTGACGTTCAATTTACTGTTGGTAGCATTAGTGGGCAGTTTGGGTAAACCTTTACTTAATAATGAAAAGTTTCGTACTTATCAAAATAAGTTTATGGGCGTGATATTTTTTGCATTAGCGATTTGGTTACTGGCATCGCAAGTTCAAAGTATTGCTTAACCTTTACGATTAAAAGTCGCTAGTAAATAAAAAACCACGGTCATTAGCCGTGGTTTTTTGATCTTACTGCTGGTGGATAGGCATTGATGAGATGACTGGCCAGTGGCGACTTATCGCTATGCTTCACTTTTAGCGAGTTTAATCGCTGCTACTTCTTTTTCAACCGCAGCGACTACAGCATGAGGGCTGCTCAGATATTGTGAGTGGTCGATAAAAATGGCGTTATCATTAACTGTCATCACCAATGCGGGAAAGCCGGTGGTTCCGATGATTTGTTGGATTTCTTCTATGCCTTCCAGTACGTATTCTGCGTCCATACTAAGCTCATCTTTAAACACTTTATTTGATGGCGACAGCTTAAATTTTTCGACGATGTCAGTGAAGTCGTGCTTATTGCTAAGCGGGTTGCCTTCAATAAAGTGCGCCCTTTGTAACGCATTGAGCACCTCTAATTGCTTGTCAGCTTGTTTGATCTCTAACCAGGCCATAAAGTTTGCGGTTTTGATTGAGCTTTTAGGGCTATTTGCGTAACGAATATGGTCGCGACCAAATTTTAGTCCACTTATTCTAGCGGCGGCTTGCATTTGCTCTTCGCCTGCACTGTCTTTGCCGATGTAATGCGCGCTATGCAGTAAGTGTACATTCATTTCTGGGTAGGCTTGCTGCAATGCATTCACCAACGGTGTGGTGGCATAGCTCCAAGGGCAATGTGAGTCGTAGATAAAATAAAGCTCAGTGGTCATTAAGTGAATTCTTGTTTGCGATCAGATGTGCTGATCCTAAATAGTTTGTCAGCATTATACAATCATTGAATCTGTGTAGATTGAGTCGTAGTTGCCTGATGCGTTAAATAAACGATTAGCTTCAGTGCAGTATAGAAAACGCCTACCATGAAAAAGAAATTGCCGATAACATAAGCTCTAGCGATTAATATGGCGCTGGCATTGGCTAAGCATAAACACTATGGGCTTTTTGAGTAGATAAATACTCGAACTCGATTGCTGGTATTTAAGACAAGGGATACATTAAGATGACTTTTATAGACAGAAAATTATTATGATTAAATCAATCTGTTTTGTTGTAGGGCTAATTGTTTCATTAGCAAGTCACGCAGAAATACCAAGCACTGCTAAAACAACTGCCACAACGCAAATACCTGTCACTACTCGAATACTAGGTGATACTTTCACCTGGCCAGGCGGGAGCAAGTTAGCCGTTAGTCTGTCTTATGATGATGCGCTTAATAGCCAGTTAGATAATGTGATTCCTGCGCTGGATAAACATAATTTTAAGGCGTCTTTTTATATTGTTCCAAATTCACCGGTAATGAATGCAAGGCTAGATGAATGGCGAGCGGCTGCAAATAATGGCCATGAACTTGGTAATCACAGTGTTTACCATCCTTGCCGAGCCTCGCTACCGAATAGAGATTGGGTAAATGAGCATCATGATCTTGATCATTACAGCGTGGCGCAGATGATTGAAGAACTTGAAGTCGCCAATACTTTTTTAAAGGCGATTGATGGCCAATCGGAACGGACTTATACGGTGCCTTGTGGCGATATGGTGATTGGTGCAGATGTGTCGAGTCGTCAACAATACCTGAGTCAGCTCAATACGTTATTTATTGCGGTGAAAGGACAAGGGAAAGATTCTCGATTTTCACTGATATTGTATCCAGAAGGTCAAACCGGGAAGAAACTTATCGATTATATTCGCAACATTCCCGCAGACACTTTACTGGTAAACATAATATTTCATGGTGTCGGGGGGGATTATTTGTCTGTTTCATCTGAGGCACACTCTGAGCTATTAACGTTTTTAGTCAATAACCGAGATGACTACTATGTTGATTCATACATAAACTTGATGAGATATGCCCAAAGTAAACCGTTTACATTTAACCGTAAGCAGTGATAGTTATATCATTTCAATGTAGGTAAGAGGTAGGTTAGCGCGTTTATATGTCACGGTAATAAACCGAGGTAATTTACGCTAACTTGTGGACCCATTTCTAATGGTTAAAAACTCGATCAAAATAATTATCAAACAATATAATTATCAACAATGGTGCCGCCTAAATGAGGCCAATTACTGACCTCATATTTCAGCTATTAGTGAATGCAGTTAGTTGATGCTTCAACCGACTAATGCTTTTGGATTGGGCGCGCGCATTCTATCCCACCACTCTTCGTCAGCCACAATTTGGCCTTGGTCATCAATGGCTGGGTAGGGGATCTGTTTGCGCTGGCATGCTTTTGCGTAGACTGGGTGACCTTGTTCAAACAACATAGTCTGGCAGTAATCGTTATCCAATCTACGTGTGCCGTACATATTGGCCACCTCGCGTTGGCGCTGAGCTTCATACATCACTAGTGCTGCCGCCACTGACACATTGAGTGATTGCACCATACCACGCATGGGAATAATGATATGTTGGTCTGCAGCTGCAATGGCCTCGGCACTGACACCGTCACGCTCATTTCCCATCACTATAACGGTGGGTTGGGTATAATCAATTTCACGAAAATCGACCGCAGAATCAGAAAACGTAGTGGTTAATACCTGCATTTTCTGTTTTTTAAAGGCTTGGTGAGCTTCGTCAAAGGTATAATGTTTAACCGTATCAACCCATTGCTGGCTTCCTGAAGCGGTATTACCCGATACCCGCATATCATCATCAGGCCACACTGCATGAATTTGATGAATGCCCACACAGTCAGCAGAGCGAAGAACCGCAGCTATATTATTGGTCATGTGCACTTTATCTAGGCATACCGTTAAGTCGACTTGGCGGTTATCAAGCATTTGATTTATTCGGGCGAAACGTTCTGGGCTCATGAGGTAATTCTACTTAATTTTATTCAACATATTTTAATATTAGCTTTCAACAGATTGGGCGCTAAATGCGCCGGGAAGCGATTAATATTGATAGCAGGTGATTATTTCGAGTGGCATTATAGCGTTAAAATGCTAACGCTAAAACGTCATCGATCGCGACAACAGAATTATTGCATCAATAACGCTGACATTTATCACTATAACGATTTTTAAGGTATGCTGATAAGTTATAGATATCATTGAGGTTAGTTGTTTTTTGCCAATAAAACCGATTTAGTCTGAACTCATCTCAACAAGTAGGCTTGCTTCAACATATCATGACAGAAGACATTACCATCCCTCTACCTTCGCTGATACATCGAATCGGCGGTGAGAAAGCCAAGCAAACAAAAGTCATTGCGCTGCAATATAGCTGCGAGCTAAAGCGTGTGCGTCGATCTCGGAATTGGGTTGTCACTGGTGATGCGATTAACATTCAGTCGTTTACAGAGCAATTGAAAACACAAAGTGATGGTTTTGGTTACCTTATTCAAAAGATTGAAACCGCACTTCTTGGCCATGCTGATAAGTTAGAGCCGTTAGAAGCAAAGCTAGCTCGCTTAATTAAGCAAACCCCAGGTATTACTTTGGGTGAGTTGCTCCAACTCACCCAATGCACCATGGCTGAGGCTAGGGTTGCTCGCTCTAATGCTGATTTATGATAGTAAGTTGACTACGCCCTTTTTAACGAACTTAATTTAGATTGTTCTTTATTTTCAAACGCTTAATTTTTTTATTTCAATAGGTGTGACAAGTCTAGCTAGAATGTCCAAATTGAATCCTGCGTTTATTGTACTCAATGGCTTTAGTTGCATCATGCCGCCAGCTTATATAGTAAGGGGCTAGCTGATTTTGACGGAGATTGAAGAGGGGGCTGTAATCACCATTTTTCATAACAAGTTAAATTAAGTCTTTACAATATCCGTAACTCAGGTATTATACAGCCTGCTCTGACATTCAGAGTTATTAATGAACATCAAGTAAAAGAAAAGCCTTAGAATCTCTTCGTTATCGTTG
>NZ_JACJFI010000174.1 GCF_014164505.1 Shewanella sp. SG41-4
GTTCTTGCGAGTTCGATTGGCTTTTTGGGTGATGATGGGACTGCCTGTATGTTTCTTAGGTACCCTATTGTTTATGCCAATGGCATTTATAGATGTGACCATTAACGTTATTAGTTTATTCGCCTTTATTTTAGTGCTAGGGATCGTGGTCGACGATGCCATTGTGATGGGCGAAAGTGCCCACAGTGAATCAGAAGAGCACGGCCAAAGTATTGACAGCGTTATCCGTGGCGTCAAAAAAGTTGCCATGCCAGCGACCTTTGGAGTACTGACCACCATTGCTGCTTTCCTACCGATAACCATGGACGATGGTCCATCATCAGCATTTGGGCAAGCTATTGGTTTTATTGTTATTTTATGTTTATTGTTTTCATTAATAGAATCAAAATTGATTTTACCGGCGCATTTGGCGCACATGAAAAAGCCAACCATTGTTAAACCCGGCTCTAAAAACCCACTAGATTGGCTTCGTAACGGGGTTAATTTTGTTCAAGGTAAAATTGATCGCGGTTTAACTCAATTTATTAAGTCTATCTATCGCCCTTCCCTTGAATTAGCGGTTGAGTATCGTTACGCGGTTATCATGTTGTTTATTAGCTTGATCTTGGTATGTGTTGGGCTCTATATGGGCGGTTTGGTTCGTTTTATCGGCCAACCAAAAATCCCACACGACTTTCCAAGAGTGACTGTTGAAATGAACGTTGACGCATCAGAAAAATCTACGCTTGCAGCTGCACTGGCCATTGAGCAAACATTATATGATGTTGATAAAAAGATTGAACAGCAATATGGCCAGAAAATGATTTCTGACATGCAGGTTGATCTTAAAGGGCAAACGAAAGCTGAAGTGATGACTAAGTTGGTTGATCCATCAATCAGACCTATGGATACTTTTGCTCTAGCTGAGTTATGGCGTAAAGCGATGCCACAAATTCCTGGTGTAAAATCATTTAGCGTTCAAGACAGTTTAATGGGCGGCGGTCGTGAAGACGGTGACATTAGCTTCAGGCTTGAAGGTAAAGATGAAGCCCAATTGGTTGCTGCATCATTAGCACTAAAAGCTAAACTAAATTCACTTAAAGGCGTTAGCGACGTAAACGACAGCCGTCAGTCAAGCGCTAAAGAAGTGCAGTTCCAATTAAAGCCGTTAGCTAATGCATTGGGCTTGACCTTGGCCAATATCGCCTCACAGGTGGGTAATAGCTTTTACGGTCTTGAAGCACAACGTATTATTCGTAATGGTGAAGAAATCAAAGTGATGCTTCGCTATCCTGAAGAGCAGCGTAATTCAATCGCACTGGTACAAGATGTGATGATTAACACTCCACAAGGTGCAGAGTTACCTTTATCTGAAGTCGCGGAAATAAAGGTGGTACAAGGCGTTAATAGTATCCGCCGCGAAAATGGTAACCGTACTATTAACGTGTGGGCCAACGTTGATGCTGAGCAAACTGAACCCTTTAAATTAGCTAAAGATATCCGTGATAACTTTATGCCTGAATTGTTGATTAAGTATCCGCGGGTACACAGTGAAGTGTCCGGTAATATTCAAGAGCAATTAGACAGCGCGGATACCCAGATACGTGACTTTATCTTATCGCTATTGCTGATTTATAGCTTATTAGCAATTCCACTACGCTCATATATACAACCGATTATGATTATGTCTGTTATCCCGTTTGGAGTAATCGGCTCCGTTCTGGGACACATCATCTTAGGCATCGATTTAAGCGTGTTATCGATGTTTGGTATTATTGCGGCTGCAGGTGTTGTAGTGAATGACTCGTTGGTGATGGTGGATTATGTCAATAACTCCCGCAAAACCGGCGTACCGATGAAAGAGGCAGTGCTCAATGCAGGTTGCCGTCGATTTAGGGCGATAATGCTCACCTCATTGACGACATTTATTGGTTTAGTACCGATTATGGCTGAGACCAGTATGCAAGCTCAAATGGTGATCCCAATGGCGGTTTCATTAGCGTTCGGAGTATTGTTTGCGACTGTGGTGACCTTATGTCTCATTCCATGTTTGTATATTGCGATTGAAGATGGAAAAACATTGATCCGCAAGATTATCAATATTTATGTCCCGGCTTCATCGTCTGCCACTCCAGCAACCGATCAGCATTAAATAATCAATTACTACGACAATGACAAAGGGCCTTAAATGGCCCTTTTTTATTACATTTTTTATGACAGTGACAAAGCTCAGAAATCGAGTCTATCGATGATTTTTGATGATGTGACAATCGATTATGTAAGATTAAGGGAGTAGTTGGTTTTCTTGACAAAATAACCCTTTCGCTAAAAAATTCTCTTTATCGAACTTCGATAAAATAATGTGCTAATCTAGCGTTAATCACCTTGTTTATTGCCAGCCAGCTAAGGTCACACTTTATGAGTCAACGTAGCATTAATGCTCTATTTAAACCCACTTCAGTGGCAGTCATTGGCGCATCTAACGGCAATAAGCGTGCAGGTAAAGCAATCATGAAAAACCTCCTATCAGGTGGTTTTTCTGGGCCAATAATGCCTGTTACTCCCAAATATACCGCAGTAATGGGCGTATTGGCTTACCCCAATATTGAAGCATTACCGATCAAACCTGATTTAGCCATTATTTGCACTAACGCCCTAAAAGTGCCCAGTATTGTTGAACGTTTAGCTCAATTTGGCTGCAAAGTTGCGATTATTATGGCTTCAGGCATGGCATCGCAAACAGATGAACAAGGTAATAATTTACTGGAAATCACCAAACAGTATGCCAAACGATACGGGATGCGTTTATTAGGCCCCAATAGTTTGGGAATGATTTTACCGCCCATAGGCCTCAATGCGAGTTTAGCGCACGCTGGTGCCAACGTAGGCAAAATTGCATTTGTGTCGCAATCTGCCGCCATTTGTACCACGGTACTCGACTGGGCCAATAACAAAGGTATTGGCTTTTCGTCGTTTATTTCGTTGGGGGATGCCACCGATATCGACTTTGATGAATTACTCGATTATTTAGGCCGAGACAGTAAAACCAGCGCTATCATGCTGTACATCGATTCTATTAACGAAAAACGACACTTTCTATCTGCCGCCCGCGCAGCCTCGCGTAATAAACCCATCTTTGTGATTAAATCAGGTCGTAGCCGTGAAGGCGTGCAAGCTGCAATGCTCCATACCGGAGGCATTGGAGGTAACGATGCCGTTTATGAAGCCGCCTTCAGACGTGCCGGTATGTTAAGAGTAAACGATTTAATTGAATTATTTGCTGCGGTAGAAAGTCTTGCTCATTCGACCCCGTTAAAAGGTGAACGATTAGTCATTATGAGTAATGGCGGTGGCCCTGCAGTATTGGCTGCTGATGAGTTAATTATAAAAGGTGGCAAACTGGCACAATTGTCAGATAAAACCGTCGAAGAGTTGAATGCTATTTTACCCAGTACGTGGTCACGACAAAATCCTATCGACATGATTGGGGATTCAGATAGCCAACGCTACGCTGACACATTAAAAGTACTCATGAGCAGTAACGATACTGACACTATATTAGTGCTACATTCGCCATCAGTATTAGGTGAAAGTGTTGATATTGCCAATAGTATTATCGACACCATCAATCAACACCCGAATCGCAATAGAATCAATATGCTCACCAATTGGAGCGGTGAAGACTCAGCTTACTTGGCCCGTAAAAGATTTACTAAAGCTGGCATTCCAACCTATCGTACCCCTGAGGGTGCCGTAAAAGCATTTATGCACATGGTCGAATACCGTCGTAACCAAAAGCTACTCCAAGAAGTACCGCAGTCGATTCCTGATAATATCCCTACTGATAGCAAAGCTGCACGGCTATTACTGCAACGCGCATTGGATAATGGTCAAACAGTGGTTGAAACCCATCAAGCCGTGGATATTTTGCGGGCTTACGGACTCAACACCATTGAAACCCGTTTTGTAAAAGATGTTGATGAGGCCGTTAATGTCGCCAACCAAGTGGGTTATCCTGTAGCGTTAAAAGTGCAATCACCAGACCTACTCTATAAATCAGATGTGCACGGCGTAGTGTTAAATTTAGCTTCTGATGAAGATGTTAGTCACGCCGCCCACTCTATTATTGACAGGGTTCATCAAATTAACCCTTCGGCCAAAATTGATGGATTAATTATTCAAAAAATGGCGTTAACCGCAGGTGCACAAGAAATTAGGGTGTCGGTAATTAATGACCCAGTATTTGGTCCCGCAATCTGTTTAGGGGAAGGAGGTTCTGAATGGGACCCAACACGCGATGCCGCGGTTGCACTGCCACCGTTAAACATGGCGCTGGCTCGTTACATGGTTATTCAAGCACTTAAAACCCATAAGTTGCGCGATCGCCATTTACCTCTCGGTTTAGACATGAACGCTTTGTGCGTGATGCTGACGCAAATATCTCACTTAATTATTGATTGTCCTGAAATTGCAGAAATAGACATTAATCCTGTTTTGGCCGCAGGTGAAAAAATAACCTTATTAGACGTCAATATGCGTCTTCATGACACGCCGCAAGACAATATTAACCGTCTAGCCATTTTGCCTTATCCCAAAGAATTAGAACAAACCGCCACTTTAAAAAATGGTCTTGAGATAATGTTGCGCCCTATTTTGCCCGAAGATGAGCCTAAACACTTAGATTTTGATAATTCGTTAAGTGATGAAGACAGATATAAACGCTATTTTGGAGTGCGTTCGCGAATGACCCATGAAGAAATGGCAGTATTAACTCAAATTGATTATTCGCGTGAAATGGCGTTCATTGCTACTACAATGACAGAAGACGGTGAAGAATTAACATTAGGGGCAGTGAGAGCGTCTATCGACCCTGATAATACCGAAGCCGAGTTTGCTATGGCTGTGCGCAGTAATTATCAAGGAATTGGCCTAGGCAAGTTACTACTGGAAAAGCTGATTGCTTACTACAAAACCAACAATACACTTTATTTGACTGGCTTTACCATGTTTGAAAACCGCAGTATGGCCAATCTCGCCAAGACACTCGGATTTACCGTATCATTTGATATGGAAGAACATTTGATAAAGATGCACATGGATTTACAACCAAAAGCGCAATAACATTTTGGTAGAGTGTTAAATGTAATCAACAGCAGATAAACATAAGCCCACAATGAATCAACCGCTAAAAAGTTGATTGAATGTGGGCTTAATGTTTTTTAAATCAAACATTGGTTACTGCAAACAAGCAAATTAAAAGAGCATCACACCGAAAACCACCGATTAATGTTAACCAAACTTGACGCAATTTTTTCCGGCTGCTTTGGCAATATAAAGTTGTTCATCAGCACGCGACAACAAGGTATCTACATCATCACCAGGTTGAATAGTGGCCACTCCAATAGACACCGTAATATGACCTAGGTTTTGTTTCTTTTCTTTACCAATGGAGAGCTGTTTTAATGAGATTCTTTCGCGTATTTTTTCCGCCACGTTGACTGCATCGGTAAGCTTGGCATTGGGTAACATTACCACAAACTCTTCACCTCCATAACGCGCAACTAAATCATCACCTTTTACGGTATTTCTCATAGCTAATGCCACATAAGCCAACACTTTATCGCCAATTAAGTGGCCAAAAGTATCATTAAACATTTTGAAATTATCGATATCGATCATCAATAAACTGCATACCGTTTGAGTGTCGACAAACTTGGTCACCTGCTCTGCGGCAAATAATTCATAAGAGCGGCGGTTTTTTAACGATGTGAGTTCATCCGTCATAGCCACTTTACTCAAATTTTCCATTTCGTCTTTAAGGTTAGCAACTTCTTCAGATAACGCCTCTAGACTCGCGGACATATGACGATTACTAGTAATGACTTGATCAACTTCGGCGACAATGGAGCCAACGATAAGATTGAGCTCATCAGTATTAGGATTTGTTTGTAATTTTTCGCCAAATTGATTCAGGTTGGTCGAAAAAGATTGTGTACCAACATTTAACTGTTCAATCTTATTGAGTAAGCTGTTTATCAGGATTTGAGTTTCAATTTGGACGTTTTCAATAATTTCTGGTGATTGTTCTTCTATGAAACGATTATATAAACCTAAATTAACTTCGGGCGTAAATTGAACACCATTAGCAATTAAACCATCAATCGCGCGTTTTAGATTAAGGTTACTCTCAGCAAAATAATCAAACCAAATAGCATAGTTTTCAGGCGTTACCGGAATAGATAAGCTTGCCATCTTGGGTAACGCTAAATGCAATATATGTGAAGTTTGTTCAAGGTTGTGGGTATTATGCATCTAAGACGATACCTTATTAATAAATACAATGTGTCAAAGGTTATCAGTATGTTATGTCATACTTATGAACTAAACTCAATTATTGATGCTTCTGTTGCACAATAAACAAGCGTAAATATAATTTATTCATTTAACCCTTTTCATATCAATCAGCGTTTACACTAAATAACTCATGTCAACTCTGACTAAAACAGCGAGTAAATGAATTTTTAAATGCCAAACTTGCCATAGATTGCTTATAGGGGCCATTGGTAAGTAAAGCAAGGCTATAGTAAATGAATGCGGTATAGCTCGTTAAGTAAAAGAAGATTTTGCCCCTAGTTCTGAGGTTAATAGCGATTAACGGAGATAAGTACACAGTTAAAGTTAGCGTTTTTGTGTACATACGGACAATACAATGCCGTTTTATGTGAGATGGTATTACATGCACTTTATAAGGACAGAATATGAAACGACTCAGTCTTACTGACAACATCAAAATCGTGATGACTTTTACTATTATTTTGGCTGGAGTCAGCTCGTTTGGATCGAGAGCAACCAGTCCCGTTGACAATAATTACCTTAACACGCTGAAAATTAACAGTACGGTTATGGATGTTTATCAGTATCAACCACAAGAGGCCAGTAAAATGTATCCAGCCCCCACAGCGGGAATGGTACAACATATTCTTACCTTGCCTGCACTGGCAGATGAGCATGATTACATGCTTGAAGTACAAATAGGCCAAAATAAAATTATCGATTGTAATAAGCCAAAGCTGATCGGTGAAATTGATAAATTATCTTTAGCTGGCTGGGGGTATGTCTATTACCAAGTCAATAAAGTGATGCAAGGCCCGACCACCAAAATGATGTGCACTAATGCCAAATCAGCTCAATTTATTGTGCTTAATGAAGCCCTTACATTAGGCTATGACAGTCGTCAACCGAAAGTGTTTTATTTACCAGAAGGAACCGATTTACGATATAGAATATGGAAAAAGGCAACCGAGTTTGTTTTTAGTGGCCAATAACGTTTCGACGTAAGAGCTTATACTTATACTCGGGCTACTTTGTTAATCCGTGGATCATTGATGTCTATTAGATATGTACGAATCGACCCTTGCAGACTTGCCATTGTGGGAGCTGCAGCAAGAACAATGACATTAGTCGAGCGGATTGATGCTAGGGATGAGACTAAACTTGTTCAATGGCTAATCGATACAATTGCCATGCTTGACAATGTGACACAAAAACCACAAACCATTGAATAACAAATAAAAAAACACTTTTAATACTCAACACACCGACAAACTAGTGTGCTGAGCTTAATATATTTAATTTAGTAACGACGAACTCTTACCACTTGCATTATTTCAATTTCAAATCCACCGACGACTTCTTTTGACGGGTAGTAAATTAAATTCACTTTATGATCTAACAAACTCTTAAAACGTTGAGGTCGCTTGTATTTAAATGGTACATCGCAATCTTTAATCATTAACGTTTGCACCACCCAGTCTCCAACTTGCCGTTGAATATGGGACACCACCGTCACGCCTTCACTTTGTATTAACTCACCGTGTCGCTCTAACAGTATTTTAGGAACCGGTTTCATGAATTTACCTTCTTAACAGTATCCAGAATATCTTGATATCGATAAGCACTAAAACGTCCAAATCCATCTAATTGTTTAACTTTCAAACGACTAAACATTGGCATTATCATACCAGCAAGAAACTTAGCCTGCGTGGCAATGGTTGGAGTGGTTAACGATTTTGATTGAGCCACTAAGATTAACGGTTCAAGCAATGTTTTCACTGTGGCAGAGTCTGGTAACGGAGCCACAGTTTGTTTGGATAAGACGGCAATTTGCCCACGACAAACGCTGCAATGACCACATACTTGTGGCACTGAGTGGTCATCAAAATAGTGAGCTAAATTTGCACTTAAACAACGATCAAGTTCAAAAAAATCGACTAGCTTACCAATCCGCACAATCTCTTTATGTTCATTCTCACTAAAATATTGACTGAGTTGCTGGGTCAATTGTTGTAATTGCTGCGATGTCGCTAATGCCTGCTGTTGTACATCATACACTTGAGTGATTTTTTTTGTCTCAAGAATTATCATATTCTGTTCAGCTAAATAGTCTAATGCAGCAACAACGCGCTGCCGTTCACAACCATGTTGTTGATATAAACTGTCAAAATCTAGCTGGCCCCACACCTTTTTAAACTGTGTATGGGCAAATATCTGACTCAAGAATTGCTGGCGCTGATCGTTAAATCGATTGAGAATGGTTTGCTGGTCTTCAACAAACCGATATTTAAATTCAGCAAAATAAGCATAGCTTGGACGGATCACGCCTAATAGTTCTAACTGCACAAATAACGTTTTCAACGGCAATGAACGAATGTTACAAGCTGAAGACAATGGCGTTTCTTGCACTTCCCAGCGGCCGCTTTCAGCTTCAGATGCGATAATGCCTAATAATTGACCTATATTATCGGCTTCTGGTGTATCACCGTAAACAAAATTTTCAACAGTATTTAATCCATCTAAATTTGCTAACGTTACACAGTGAGCTAACAAACCATCACGCCCTGCTCGACCGATTTCTTGGCTGTAATTTTCAATCGACTTTGGTAAATCAAAATGGATAACAAATCGAATATCGGATTTATCAATGCCCATGCCAAAAGCGATAGTCGCCACAATCACTTGAATGTGGTTCTGCATAAATTGTTGTTGAATATGTTGCCGAACGGTTTGATCCATACCTGCATGGTACGCTGCAGCATTAATCCCTTGACTGATTAAGTGCGCTGCAACGTCCTCAGCGGTTTGCTGTAGGGTTACATACACTATGCCAGCACCCGAATAGTGTTTTACGGTATGTGCAAGCTGG
>NZ_JACJFI010000175.1 GCF_014164505.1 Shewanella sp. SG41-4
AACCACTGGCTGACATCGGGAACGCTTAGTTCAGCATCGATGTCCCAAGCTTTATCGGCTTGACCATTGATGATTAATTGAGCCCCAAGTGCATTGGCTTGTAGATTAGTCGCGTTAATCGCAATATCTTGATTTAATGAAATATCGCCTTGCAAGTTTAACGGGTAACCATTTAAACGACCGCTTAAATTGGCGTCTCGAATGGCTACTTGCCATTGTTTATCGGCAATGCTGCCTGAGCTGTTAAAATGGCCACTGAATTTACTTTTGATCGGATTTTGCTGGTTAATATAATCAATGTATTGCAACTGAATGTCGTTAGTAAGCACGTTAGCTTGCCAGGATATTTTATCTTTATATGATAACTGTCCAGTCAGGTCTAGGTTACCAGCAATTGACTGTAAATTGAGTTTGTTGATGGTCAACTTTTGGTCACGATTATCAACATCAGCAATAACCGCCAAAGTAGGGTGGTAAGGTGTCGTCAGTTGCCCTTCAAACTTTGCCACTTGATCTTTTATATTACCTTTACTGGTAAAATGGGCGATGTTGCTGGTGTATTGCGGATTTTTTAGTGGCCACTGCAAAGCGGCGTCGCTAAGTGTTATTTGGTATTCAAGCGCCGGTGAAGTGAGGTTAATATCGGCTGTAAGATTGAAACGGTTATCGCCTTTAGCAATGGCGTTGATATTTAATTGGCTTAAGTCTTGGGTAAGTTCAACACGGAGTTGTTGCTGTTGAAGTCCTGGCAACTCAGGTATTTTTTCGACATTAGCAAGTAGTTTTAATGTCAGTGGGTAATGCTCATGTAAGCTAATATCACCGATAACGCTCACATCACCATCATCATGTTGAATGTCTAATTGGGTTATTCCAAGCTGAAATTGACGAAAACTGGCAGCTAACGCGATGTGGCTAAAATGGTCCTTGCGTTGGCCGATAATGAGCTGACTGTCGGTGGCATTAAACTGTCTAACATTGACAGGAAAAGGCATAAATACCTGTGGTAAGTTAGCCAGTGGCCATGAAGTTTCTTTGGGAACGGCTGTTTGGTTTGTTGCTTGATTATTTGGTTGAGAACGTGTTTGGCTGGTTGATGTTGTATCTGGAATGTTGACGATTAGCCCTTGACTGGTCAGAGATTCAACCACAAGGCCTGCGTTATTCCAGATAGCTTGAGTCGCCAAATTGTCGGCATAAAAAGTCATACCATTTACATCTACATTAATATTGTCCAATTGGGTATGGCTGATGTTAATGCCAATAGGTAATTCAAGCTCGGTAAGAGGATCGTCGAGATTACCCGTTTCTGTGGTTTTTTCGGTAACAGGAATATCATCACTTATAATGTTCACATCAATACGAGATGCAACGAGATTTGTGACACAAAGCTGTTTATTAATAAGACATGTTGGCACCCATTCCAATGTTAAATCATCAGCTTCAACGCTAATTCCTGGCATTGACCATGACAAGTGGTGCAGTGTGATATCACCATTTAAGGTGCCAGAAGCATATTCAACATCGATATCACTGACAAATTGGTTGACGAAAATCACTCCGGTTTTAGTACCAAATGGGGTGCCTATTATGATGGCAAATAGCATCAATAATACCAAGGGGACATAAATCAGTATTCGGGTATAAAGCTTAACACTGCGCCAAATTCTTGCTGATAAACTGGCTGATTTGCGTGCTTTTTTATTACTTGGCTCGAGTGATGGCTCTAATTGAGTGCTTTGTTCATTATTTTGCAAACTACTTTGCTCAGTATTTTTTTTATCTATCATAAATCAGTTCCCATGGTTAAATGGAAACGATATGAGCGTGCAACTGTCTCGGTTTCTTTTAAGCCAAAACCTAAGTCCATTCGAATCGGACCAATGGGTGATATCCAGTGTAATCCTCCACCAACCGATACTACAGGTTCAAATTGTTGTGTATCAAAAGCATTACCTGCATCAACAAAAGTGGCAACTCGCCAGGTCGGGGTAAGATAATATTGATATTCTATGCTGCCAATCGCTAAATAGCGTCCACCGACAACCTGTCGAGATAAGCCGCCTTCACTATTGGTATAGTCAATATAGGGGCCTAATTCTTGGTAACTGTAACCTCTTATACTTTGGTCTCCACCAGCAAAATAACGTAACGATGGCGGTATATTTGCCATATCGTCTTTATCAGCAATGTTGGCACCTAAATCAACTCGGGCAACAAAACGATGTTTATCAAATAAAGTATCTACCCATTTAAATCGGGCTTGTAAGCGGGCAAGGCGAATGGTGGAGCCTAAGGATGGGTCGGCGTATTCAACACTGTAAGTTTGACGATATCCTGATTTTGGATCGAGTGTGTTATCACCACGAACTGTTTTGGTAAGGTTATAACCCAATAAATAAAAACGTGGATCGTAATCAGTATCGAGTTGATTATAAAACTCTCTTACGGATTCAATTGAATATCCATGTAACCAATTACTTTTAGAACGTCTTTGGCGCATTAAGCCAACGAGATACTTTTTAGACTCTAGTTGTCCGGTATTGCTAAATTGGCGTTTATCAGCATCGTAATCTTGGGTGACACCATAAGTGTCGCGTAATAATCCTAGTTTTATTTTCAGTTGGTCATCTAAAGGATGGGTTAACGGAATAGTATAAGTGGTTAAAATCTTAGGACGCTCAGGCGACCACTCAGCACTGGTTTCTTGATAATGGCCATAGCGATTGATTTGCGGCGTGCGCCAAGTGACCCGCACTCGAGGGTCTACACTGTTTTCTGTACTATTGCCTATATCAGCACCTAAACCTACTTCAATAAGATGACTAGGCCGCGGACTTAGCTCAACTTTAATCGGAACGACCCCAGCATCGATCTTGTTTAATTGCGGTAATACTTTGATATTACTAAAGTAGCCAGTATCTAATAAATTACGGTTGAACTCGGTTAATAGCTGTGTGGCGTAAGGCGCATCAGCATCAAAAGGAATTAAGGCTTCGACAACGTCATCATTGAGGGTACTGCCTTCAAAGTGAACATCACCAAATAAATAGCGCTTACCCGAGTCAAACTGTAGATTAATTTGGGCGGTATTTAAATCTCGGTTAATGTTGATTTCTGATTTGGTATACTGGCCATCAAAATATCCTCTTGCCAGCGCTAACGTGATTAACTGTGATTTAATCAAATCGTACACACCGTGATTTAAGATATCCCCAGGTTTTATTTTCAGGCTATTAAGCCACAGCGAAAAAGTATTATCTTGGAGCATGTCACCTTTAAAATTAATGTCCACCCATTGGATAATGACAGGTTCGCCAGGGGTTATATTGAGGCTTAGCTCCCAAGGACCTTTATCATTTTCTTTAACATCAATATCTAAAATTGCATGGTAGTAACCCATGGATTCAAGCGCATCATGGGTGTTATCGTCGACGGTAAATAAAAATGCACGGCGCTGAACATCGTTCTCTGGCAATGTGCCTAAATGAGCAAAAATGTTCTTTTCAATTTTTTTAGGCGCGCCGGTAACGTTAATCTTTAGCCAATTTTCGTCGGCCATCGAAAAGCCTGACATTAGTAAGGTCAACGAAAGGACTATAAATTGGCTGATTTTAAAGTGTTTTGTTGACAAGTTAAGCTAACTTTTTAAAAATTGATTAATGATGACCATTGTCGCTATAAAGCTTAAAAGTCGCAAGGATATGATTGAAATTACAAGCTGAAATGGTTACAAAGATAAACCACCTTCAAGGATTTCCTAACATGAATAAATTATATTTAACGATTGCACTAAGTTTAAGCTTAGCGTCGAATATCAGTTTTGCTAAAGATGACACACCTTTTGCGATTGCAATCCATGGTGGCGCAGGCACAATTTCTTCGGCTAACTTAAGCCCTGAAGAGGAAAAAACCATTCG
Organism: Shewanella sp. SG41-4; assembly: GCF_014164505.1. Taxonomy (GTDB): domain Bacteria; phylum Pseudomonadota; class Gammaproteobacteria; order Enterobacterales; family Shewanellaceae; genus Shewanella. Next base: position 3,921 of record NZ_JACJFI010000175.1, read on the forward strand.
TGACAAGCTTAAGCAAGCAATTGATGCCGGATATAAAGTGTTAGATAAGGGCGGAAATAGCCTTGATGCGGTTCAAGCCTCGATAAATGTGCTAGAAAATAGCCCATTGTTTAATGCTGGAATTGGTGCTGTTTATACCTTTGATGGTGGCCATGAGCTTGATGCCTCAATAATGGACGGCAACACTATGAATGCCGGCGCAGTTGCTGGGGTTAAACACATTAAAAACCCGATTGATTTGGCTAGAAAGGTAATGGAACAATCACCCCATGTGATGCTTTACGGACAAGGGGCTGAAGAGTTTGCGCTAACTCAAAAATTTAGTCTGGTGCCTAACAATCATTTTGATACCCCACATCGTTATGCACAGTTGCTTGATGCTAAAGCGAGTATCATTGAAGCCGAGCAAAATAACGGCGGTGATTATCAGGCGTCAGTTGATCAGTTAACTGCCAATTATAAATATGGCACCGTGGGTGCTGTTGCACTTGATAAGCAAGGTAACCTTGCAGCAGGGACGTCAACGGGCGGCATGACTGCAAAACGTTTTGGCCGTATTGGTGATTCCCCTGTCATTGGCGCTGGAACATATGCCGAAAATGGCGTGTGTGCGGTATCTGCAACAGGCCATGGTGAGTATTTTATCCGTTATCAAGTGGCGGGTGACATATGCGCTAAAGTTAAATACCAGCAATTATCGATTATCCAAGCAGCTGATGAAGTGATTAATCAACGCTTAGTATCGGCTGGTGGAACCGGAGGTGTGATAGCGATTGACCAGCGTGGCAATATCGCTACGCCATTTAATACCGAAGGTATGTATCGTGCAACTCGAAGCAAAGGTCAGGCTGCAACAATCATGATCTGGCGTGACAAGTAAGTTATAGCTGTGATGATATACACCGATTAACACAATCGGTTTTATTTTCTATCCACTGAGCCATTATTGACTAAACTTAATTAAGTCAGTACTCGAGTGTTAATTCATGATGAATTAATTGACGAGGTTTTTTAAGCACGCAGTCTATTAGCGTGCATTAGGGGGCAATATGGATTCAATAAAAATCAAAGATCACATGGATAGACGTCCGGTACTATTAACCGCAGACATGTCGCTGGCAATAGCGGTTGAAAAACTGCTTGAAAGTAGTAAGAGTGGCGCGCCAGTTGTGGATAATACCGGTAAGTTAGTGGGTTTCTTATCCCAGCAAGATTGTTTGTCAGTGATGTTAAAAAGTAGCTACCACTGTGATATGACCAGTACAGTAAAAGATTGCATGAAAAGTCCAGTATTGTCGGTCACGCCCGACGAAAGTATATTGGAATTAGCTGAGCAAATGTTAGGTCCGAAACCAAAAATTTATCCTGTATTGAGTGCAGGAAAAGTCATTGGGACGATTAATCGGTCCAATGTGCTTAAGGCGATGAATATTTATATGCAACAGTGTTACTTATCTCAAGCTTAACAATCGTTAAAATCAATACCATTCTGCTGTTTTCCTTGCTAGGATCGCTTTTTTTGATGTAAGCAAGGGAATCAGATTTGAATTCGGACCTTCACCCGCTATCTAAGGCGTATCTCAATCTTTGTTATCAAACCGATGCTGCTAAAATTCGTCGTCGTTTGTATCGTGTCAATAAAGAAGCCGAGTCTGAAAAAAAATCCCAAACGTTAGCGCAGTTAACTGAAGCTGCGCAGCAAGCTTATCAAAAAGCGCAACAACGTCTGCAGAATAGACCGGTTATTCATTATCCAGACGAGCTTCCTGTTTCACAAAAACGTGATGATATAGCTTCTGCTATTGCCAATAACCAAGTGGTGATTGTGGCGGGGGAGACTGGGTCAGGTAAAACCACTCAATTACCTAAAATCTGTCTTGAATTGGGGTTAGGAACTCGAGGTTTAATTGGTCATACTCAACCTCGTCGTCTTGCTGCTCGAAGTGTTGCGAACCGTATTGCTGATGAACTTAACAGCCCATTAGGCGAAGTGGTAGGCTTTAAAGTTCGTTTTGCTGATGCCATGAGTGACAACAGTTACATCAAACTGATGACCGATGGTATTTTGCTCGCTGAACTCACCTCGGACCGATTTCTCAACCAGTATGATGCGATTATTATTGATGAGGCGCATGAGCGCAGCTTAAACATTGATTTTATTTTGGGGTATCTGAAACAGGTATTAAAAAAACGTCCTGACTTAAAAGTTATTATTACTTCAGCTACCATTGATGTAGATCGTTTTTCAAAGCACTTTAATAACGCACCTGTGATTGAAGTGTCTGGGCGTACTTTTGAAGTTGAAACGCGTTATCGTCCTTTAGTGCGCGACACTGATGCTGATTTAGATGTTAGCGATGGTATTTTTGCTGCCGTAGAAGAGTTAATTGCGGCTGGCCCTGGCGACATATTGATATTTATGAATGGTGAGCGCGAAATTCGCGATACCGCAGATTTACTCAATAAACAGCAATATCGCGATACTGAAGTTTTACCACTATACGCGCGTCTTTCTTATGGTGAACAATCTAAAGTCTTTAAAAGCCACATTGGCCGCCGTATCGTATTAGCCACCAACGTTGCCGAAACGTCATTAACCGTACCTGGGATCCGTTATGTTATCGATCCTGGTACTGCCCGTATAAGTCGATATAGTTACCGCACGAAAGTACAACGTTTACCGATAGAACCTATTTCGCAAGCCAGTGCCAATCAGCGTCAAGGGCGTTGTGGTCGTGTAGGCCCGGGTATTTGTATTAGACTTTACGATGAAATGGATTTTATTCAGCGTCCCGAATTTACTGACCCTGAAATTTTAAGAACCAATCTAGCTTCAGTGATATTACACATGCTCGCGATTGGATTGGGTGATATCGCCGGCTTTCCATTTATTCAACCACCGGACCAAAAGCACATTCGTGACGGTTTTTTATTGCTTGAAGAGTTACAGGCGGTTAAAAAATCGGGAAATGATCTAGTGTTAACGCCATTAGGCAAAGACTTAGCCAAAATCCCACTCGATCCGCGCTTGGCCCGAATGGTCATTGAAGCGAATAAATTGGGTTGTTTACACGAAGCGTTAGTGATAACTGCAGGTTTGTCGATTCAAGATCCGCGTGAACGTCCAGCGGAAAAGAAACAAGCAGCAGACGAGTGCCATCGTCGTTATGCCGATAAAGATTCTGATTTTGCCAGCTGGGTGAAGTTATGGGATCACGTTAAAGATCAAAAACATGAGTTATCAGCCAGTCAGTTTAGAAAACAATGTCGTGATGAGTATCTCGCGTATTTACGAGTACGTGAGTGGCAAGATTTATACACTCAAGTGAAACAAGCTGTTCATGAATTGAAATGGCGTATCAATGATAGTGCAGCCAGTTATGAACAGTTACATAGAGCATTATTATCAGGTTTGTTAAGTCATGTTGGTTTTAAAGGCGAGAACAACGAGTATCTAGGGGCGCGTAACCGTAAATTCTTTGTATTTCCGGGATCGCCTTTAGCGAAAAAGGGGCCTAAGTGGATAATGGCTGCTGAGCTGACTGAAACCTCACGTTTGTTTGCGCGTTGTTGCGCCAAAATAGATCCTGAATGGTTAGAGTCACTCGCCTCACATTTAGTGAAAAAGAATTATCTAGAACCGCATTTTGAAGCCAAAGCGGCAAGCGTTATAGCACTGGAAAACCAAGTTCTTTATGGTTTAACTATCGTAAATCGCCGTCGAGTACAATACGGCCCGATTGATCCTATTGAAGCCCGAGAAATTTTTGTTCATAGTGCTTTAGCCGAAGGGCAGTTACAGACTAAAGAAACGTTTTTTGTTAATAACCAAAAATTGCTTAATGACATAGAGTCGCTAGAACATAAATCTCGCCGCCGTGATATTTTGGTCGATGAGCAAGTGTTGGTGGATTTTTACGAACCGCTAATACCAGCTGGCATTTATAATGGACCACTATTTTTTGCCTGGTGGAAAAAAGCGCGTCAACAAACGCCTGACTTACTCGATTACAGCCAAGCATTATTAATGCAGCGTAGTGCCGATCATATATCAGCGCTCGATTTTCCAGAAATATGGCATAAAGGTAATCTCGGCTTAACCGTCAGTTATCATTTTGAACCCGGTAGTATGGATGACGGCGTGTCAGTGCATATTCCAGTGGCACTGATTAATCAAATTGATGATAGTGACTTTGATTGGCTAGTGCCTGGGTTGCGACAAGAAAAATTGATTGCACTGATTAAGTCTTTGCCTAAAAACTTAAGACGTAATTTTGTTCCTGCACCAGATTATGCCCGAGCATGTTATCAAGCGATGAAGCCGTTTGAGTTATCGATGCTTGATACCATGTGTAAACAGTTACTGCGCATGAGCGGTGTGCGTATTTCTGCAGATGATTTTGATTTAACTCAACTGACAGAGCATCTTAAGATGAACTTTAAGATTGAGGATGACCACGGTCGTTTAGTTGCTCAAGGACGTGATTTAGAACAATTAAAAGGTCAACTGCAAGGCGTTGTCGCTAAAGCAATACGTAAAGTGGCAGACAAAGGTATTGAGCAGCAGGCAATAACAACATGGTCATTTGGCGATTTACCCGCTCAATATCAGCAGCGCAAAGGCAATTACGAGGTTAAAGCGTATCCGGCATTAATTGATAATAAAACCGATGTGGCGATCAAGTTATTTGATGATGAACATGAAGCAAAACGTCATCATCGAGTAGGATTACGTCGACTATTGTTGATTAACATTCCATCACCAGTGAAACATTTACAACAAGCTTTGCCTAATAAAGCAAAGCTAGCAATGTACTTTAATCCATTTGGACAAGTGCAGATATTAATCGAAGATATTATTAATGCAGCGGTACAGCAGTTGTTAGATCAAAAGCAACTAGACATTCGCAATGAGCAGCAGTTCGAGCAAGCAAAAGAGTGGGTTCGCCAAGAGCTCAACCCAACAGCAGAGAATATTGCGCTAAATGTAGAACAAATTTTGACAATTTATCAACGTATTAAAAAACGTCTTAAAGGCAAAATTAGTTTAGATATTGCATTTGCAATGAGTGATATTCAAACTCAGCTTGATAGTCTTGTTTATAAAGGATTTGTCGAAGACTGTGGCTGGCAACGGTGAACGGATGTTGTTCGTTATTTAAAAGCCATTGAAAATAGACTCGATAAGCTAACTGTTGACCCTACACGCGATCGATTACACATGCACAGTATAGCTAAAGTTCAGGAGGCGTTAACG
>NZ_JACJFI010000176.1 GCF_014164505.1 Shewanella sp. SG41-4
CCTATTATTGATTCAGCTAATGTCAGCCCAGATCCGCAATGGGTCAGCCAGTTAGGTTTAGCGGAGTCATTTAGTTTTAGCCGTAAACCGTTACGGGCTACGATACAGTTACCAGTATTTGGGCCATGCGATTGCTATGTTATTCATCTTAAGTCTAAACGCAGTGGCGTGAGTCGTGATGATATCAGTGAAAGTGGCCTACATGGCGGTGCTGATTTTGTTGCACGGCAAGTGCTTGGGCGTTGGGCATCCAGTTTACAACGCGGCAGTGAATCAGCATTGTTGTGCCATCAAATGTTGATGAGGCGACAGCAAACTCAGCAGCCATTTATGTTGATGGGCGACTTTAATGACACCATGGGCAGTGAATTGTTAGCGGCATTTAATAATCAATTACGCGTGTATCGCAGTGATATTGAAGACCCAGGACTGGCTAAGCTAGGTGAAACATCATTGATGGCTGAGTTACAGCAAAGCAGTTTGTTTGATAGCTATGAGTTGTTTATCGACGCGACCAAGTGTAACGCGACATTGGCCCAAGATGAATTTGAGTCAAGCTCACTAGTGGATGAGCAACCGCATCCCGCTAGGCAACCGACACATTACTATGGCAACAGTGGTTCAGTGCTCGATTACATATTGGTGTCGAGTGAGTTTAATCCAACCCAGCAGCAAAATCTTGCTCATATCATTGACTATAAGACCTTTGATCGTCATCTAGTTCGGCCTGACTATGAACGCGACAGCGACAGTACCGACCATGCTCCTGTAATGATGCGCTTTTGCGTCCGCACTTAGTGGACCACAATGGTGATGTCTATCGATGATCTTTTGAACGTGATGGCGATGTAAGGTCTTAAGTGTTGGATCCATTTGAATAACATAATAAAAAGCGCTGATAAATATCAGCGCTTTTTTGATTTAACTCAATTGATTTACCATTGTTTTGGGTAAGCTTACTGTAATGTTTGTTTTATCTTCACGCAGCGTTGTTCTTGTTGGCGTGTTTCAAGTAGCGCGCGTCTTGCCAGTTTTGATAAACTTGTTTGTGTATCTAAGACCTGGCTAATTGCATTTATGTTTACTGAACTACAATCGGTAGGAATTAATTGCGCCGCAAAACTGCGCATAAATACCGGACCTTTATCGTCCATTAACGGTAAGTTGGCAAAGCGTTGCTCTGCGGTTGCCGCACTTAATAGTTTTTGTTCAGCAGGATAGATATTGTACATTGCAACGCGAATTTTTGAGAACGCCATGCTGTCATTGTTTTCAATGGTATTTAACCACTGGCGTTTAAGCGATGACTGCGGACGGATAACCTCGGCTGCAATCGCGGCTTTTTCACCCGAGTCAGATTGGTCAAGGTGCTTTTCTTGGGCTAGTAGCGCCTGAGCGTCACCGTAATCATAACGGTTTAACTGGCGGATCATCTCCCAGCGTAAGTCTTGATCTATGCTTAACCCTTTAATATGACTCTTACTTTGCAGTAATGATTGAATGTGTTTTAACGCATCGCCATGGCTAGATAAACTAATATAAGCATCGAACCAACGGCGTTGGAAATCACTATTACGGTAGCTTTCCATACTCATCCGCAAGCTCATTTGGCTAAGCGCTTTAGATATTTTACTGTTGTAAGCTGCATTAGCTGGCGCCATTAAATCGAGATAGTTTTTAGCTCGCTGCAGATTACCTAGTACTTGACCTAGAATGGTGTAGTCTTTTTCGAGTGGTGCATTAATTAACGCGATATTTAAAAACTGATCTAATGATGTATTACCATCAATGACACTGTCCCACATACTTTGCCACAACATAGAGCGTAATAGCGGATCGGTGACTTGGCCTAGAGACTGTTTGGCAGTATTAAATGAGGTAGAGTCTAGCGCTACTTTCACAAATCCCCAGTCATCATAGTTTGGATAAACCAAATCAGGACAAACCTCGCCAATTAACTGATCAACTTCGGTATAAGCGCCTTTGTATGTCACCGCTACGACTTGTTGTTTTTCTATGCCATATCGATTTTTGTTGAACAACCCTAGTTGTACTCGTTGCTCACGTAACGTTGGGTGTTGCATATCATCAGATGTTTGCACTAAACCAAACGAGTCAATTTGACCTCGCTGACAAGTGTACTGAGCTTTGATGGTATTCACTCCCGCCGCGTACAACCATTCTTTAGTCCACAGAGACAAATCACGTCCACTGGCTTTGGCTAGACTGTCGATAAAGTCATTAAGCTCAGCATTTTGATAACTGTACTGTTGTAAGTATTGGCTCACACCGCGGCGGAAGGTTTCTTCACCCAGTAAATGACGCAATTGTTTAATGGTCGATGCGCCTTTTTGATAAGTAATGGCGTCGATATTATCAAAGGCGTTTTGGCTGGTGGCCACGGGCACTTCAATTGGGTGAGTCGTGACTAAACTGTCTTGATGGTAAGCAGCTTGTTTACCAGAGGCATAAAAAGTGCGCCATGCATGACTAAATTCAGTGGCTTCACTGGTAGCAAGGGTGCCCATAAATGAGGCGAAACTTTCATTTAACCATAAGCCATTCCACCACTTCATGGTGACTAAGTCGCCAAACCATTGATGCGCCATTTCGTGCATGATAACACCAGCTAAACGTTCTTTTTGTTCAGCTGTCATCTTGGCATTAAATAAGAAACGGTCTTCAGAAAAGGTGATTGCTCCAGCGTTTTCCATTGCGCCATATAGAAAGTCTGGCACTAAAACTTGATCATATTTCTTAAATGGATAAGCAATACCAAAGTAGTGATTAAAGAAGTCTAAGCCTTGTTTGGTATAAGTGAACCAATCTAAAGGGGTGACTTGATTGGCTACTGACTGACGCGAAAACAAACGCATCGGATAACGGCCTGAGTTATCTTCCCAAACATGGTACGGACCAGCGTGCATCGAGAAGTTATATGGGCTTAATTTTGGCGTAGCAGGGAAGGTCCATAAATTGGTTTCGCCTTGATCAACCACATTGGTTTCGCGCATGGCGCTGATCACTTGCCAATCTTTTGGTGCATGGACATTAATTTGATAACTGGCTTTAAGATCTGGTTGATCAAATACTGCAAACATTTGCTGGGCTGCGGCAGGTTCAAAATGTGAATACAAATAAACTTTACCGTCTACAGGGTCGACAAAACGATGTAAGCCTTCGCCATTGGTGCTGTGCTCTCGGGTAAATTCAACTTCTACAGTATTGTTACCATCAGTTAAGAGACTTTGGTTTATTGTTATATAAGCCCCATTATAATTAGGATATACCTTGGTACCGTTGACAATAAACTGTTTGATATTGGCTTTGTTAAGGTCGAGGGTGAGTGACTTTGGTACGCTGCTTAAGTCAAAGTGGACAATCGATTTTGCACTAAATTGACTGTGTTCACTTAAAAAGAAGGTTAGTTCATATTGTGCATTTGATACCACATTAGATCTAGCTTGAGCTTGTTCTTGGCTAATATAGGCTGAACCATCCCGCTGTAGGGATTTAGTCGTAAGTGAACTACTGCAGCTGATAACGCTGGCACAACATAAAGCGATGAGACTGGTTTTAATGACCTGAGAACTCAAAAATTCAGTGGATAACAATTTCACGTTAGTGTTCCTAACTTTTTATTGGATGTATGAAAAAGCCGACAACAATGTCGGCTTTATAGCTATGAGTCGTGGCTTACAAGCCTAAAAATGACTTTGATTTCATTTTACGGATTTCTTTTTCATCTGACCATTCAATAAGGCCCGTTTCAAGATCCATTAAGCGCATGGTCATTTTGTAGTAAACATCTTTGGTGCTGCCATCTTGTTTAACGATGCTTGATAAGTTGCCATAAAGCATATATTGAGCACCAATTTGACGGCCAAATTTAATCGCTGTAGATGGGTCTACCATGCCAGCATTGTTTTGATAATCAAGTTGTTTACGTACATTATCAACTTTAGTCATATCAATAAAACGGAACTTACCAGAACGTAATAACTTATTACTAATGGTGTCGGTCACTGACTCTGTATCGATATGCTCAGAGGTTTTGTTTTTAATTTTATCTACAAATACAATTGGACGGTTACTCTGTGTCATTACCACAACTGGTGGGAATGCCATCATGCTGTCGACCATTTTCGCGGCGATGACTTGTAGATCTGTGGAACCGAAATTTTCGTTAACGGTTTCGACTTCTGTCGCGTCACCATATTCTACTTTAGATTGACAGGCGCTCAGCCCCATTACAGCAGCTAATACAAATATCAGTTTCAAATTTTTCATAGTAAATTCCATTGGTGATGAGTGACAGTTGATAAACAATTATCGTCTATCAGATGATTATCGAATAAAAACGGGTACGATTTCCAGTCTCTATTGCCCAAATTAATGTTGTACGGTTTGGTTTTACGTCAATTTTTACATTTTGGCTGCTATTTAAGCGAACATTATAGCTGCCGGCATCGGTAAATTGTCGAGCAATTTGAGCCTGACGTGGCAGCGTTAACCAACTTCTGCGGTCAGCTTGCTCGGTGATAACATTAAATATTTGCATTACCATCGCAGCGGCATCAACTTGATTATTGGCACGTTGGCTGCTGCTTTGTACACTGCGATTCATTTTGTATTTAGCATAAACTCTTGCGGCTTGGCGAAACAACGCCGCGGGTAAATCTTCTTTTAAGGCATTAATGGCTAACGCATCAATGTTAGCAATGGTTTGTGCTGTTAGTGGCGCGTCTAACCCTTGAATTTGGCTGTTATCGATTAACTGACGTTGAGGCTGATAGGTCGCTAATGACGCTGACTGGATATTACCATTAATTGGAAAAGGTACCGTAATACTTTGTTTTTCTGGTACAAAATCACGTTCAATAATGAACACAACTTGGCCTTGATCTGATGTAGGTATTACAGCATCTCCCCAGCGACGTTTAAATTCGTCATATTGAGGCATTCCGAGTTGTTTAGCTAAACGGACTAAATCTTGCTGTAAATACACATTGTCTGGGGTAATTTGTGCCGCTTTTCGGTAATCAATAAATGCATCGTTAGGTTCGTTGGCAAGTTCGTGCAATAAGCCGGTAGTATAATAGCTGTATGCGTTAAGAAACGAGCTGGTGACATTACCCGCTTCTTTGCTTAGTTGTGCCACTTGCGCGTCAATGGTGCCATTAGCCATGTCTTGCACAGACTTTTGTGATTTTTGATAGCGTGCTTGTTCCATACTTTGCAGTTCATTACTGCGGCGAACTTCTACTAATGCTCCTTGAGCGTCACCACTAAATAAATAATTAAGTGCCTGATATTGATGCAACATAATACGCTCATAACCCGGTCCTCGATAAGGAATGGCATTATCGTTTAGTAAAATACTGCTTGCCCCAGCGCCTAATTTACTGGCACTCACGGTGGCTTTATCATCAAAGACTTGATAGTCGTCAATGGCTTGCTGGTAATAGGTTTTACTGCGAGTAAAGTCCCCTGCAATTTGCATAATACGCCCAGATTCTTGGGCGTAAAGTAAGCCATCGTTGCCACTAATATTATCGGCCAAATCAGTGATTTTTGCCGTTGGCGCATCGCTATTCAGTTGCTGCTTGTATGGTGCTATTTGCGATGGATAGTTAACAAACACACTATTAAAGGCGCAGCCAGATAGGCTAAGACTGAGGGTTAACCCAATACAGAATGTTCTTAACATTGTGGCACCAGTACCTGGGGTGTAATAAGGTTGACCCGCTCAAGTAAAGTAATGCCCTGTAAGTGGTCATATTCATGTTGAAAAATCCGCGCAACAAATCCTGTTAATGTTTGTTGATGCAGTTGGCCGTCAAGCGACTGATATTGAACTTCTATTTGGCTGTGTCGCACTATGGATAGCCGCTGACCTGGAATCGATAAGCAACCTTCTACATCAACTTCTGTTGCGGTAGATGCCGATAAAATCTGCGGGTTTATAACCACAGTCGGAGACGTTAATGGCGCATCGGGATAACGTTCGTTTGGATTTGACGCCATGATAAACATTGCTGCGTTGCTGAACACTTGCGTTGCCGCAATACCGACACCGTTTGCATTCAGCATAGTGCTTAGCATGTTATCGGCTAACGTATGTAATGCTTGGTCAAACACCGTCACTGGCTCAGCAATTTGAGTCAGTATCTGTTCGCCTGTGGTAGCAATGCTGAGTAGTGGCTTTAGCTGCATAGGTGACGGTTGTCCTTGTTATTCATGTTAAATGACGACCTGCATTAATTTTATTTACTGTTTAAATCGTAATGAGTCAACAACATTATTACTTGCATAGCCTCATTATATTGCACCAACAACTCACCCGGTTTCAATGACAGTCTGTATTATCGTCGCTGAATATCAGCTGACGATGATAGCAGTCACAGTGTCAAAAATATGTTGTTTGGTCGCAAGGCTTTAGTAATGCGGTGGTGGAGTCTCTTCGGCAGAAGACGCCATGTTACTAGGCTCAATAGAATGCAGTTTATTGACCATTAATAGCATTTGCTGTTGCTGTCTAGCAACTAATGCATTGAGTTTTATCACTTCTTGGTTTAACTCTTCAATGGAGATATCTTGAAATGATAGTTTCATTTCAAGATCATCAATTTTCTGTAAAACGCTTTCCATGTTGACCTCTTATTACTTGAGTTATTACTGAGTTATTATTGCCAATATTCAACTAAACCTTGGCTGCTAATACTGACGATTGAGCCAGGTGCTATCATTGCGGCAGAGTATACTACAGCCCCTTTGTTTTGGGTGTTTTTACTCAATTGAACTTCCCAGCGAGAAAGTCGCTTACCTGAGTCTATTTGCCATAAAAATATTTCTCTTGATGGCGTACCTGTGAGTAATTGCAGGTCATTATTCACAAAGCGAGCACTTGAAAAGTTCATTTGGCGTCGATTAATATCGAGATGACTTATTGGTTCACCTGTACCCGATTGCCAGAGGGTGGCATTACCGGTGATATCGCTAGCAAAGCTGAGACTCGCTGAATCGTTAATCGCCACTTTTGTGATACGGGATGTTAACTGCCATTGTTGTAATGGTTGACCGGTCTGGGCTTGCCAAAGTAATACTTTGCCATCATTACCGCCGCTTAATGCAGTGTTGCCATCGGCACTAATAGACACGCTATTTACTTTTTCTTGATGACCCAAAAATTGAATTAAACGTGATTTTTGTGGTGACAATGACATCACGGACCCATCGACTAAGCCAACAAGTGTTTGCCCTGTATTGGCGATGGAGACACTTTGAGCATAAGAAGGCAAAGACCACCATCCGACAGATGAACCATCGGTTAATCGCCATATCGCAAGCGAGTGGCTACTAATTGTTGCTGCATATTGGCTATTGGCTGATATCGCAGTATCAATGACGTTACTGGTATTTTGTTGTTGGCCTTGGAGCCATTGGTAAGACAACGTTGAGTCTGTAAGATCCCATACTTGTACGCCATTATGAGCAGTGCTAACCAGAGCGATGGTTGCATCATTTGACAGACTTGCACTATAACTGGCATCCGTAGTGATGACCTGAACTTTAGTTGCAGTTGGTTGGCACGCAGATAATAGGCCTACTAATGCGAGAGTTGGCCAAAAAAACAGCATTGGAACGCGCGTCATGAACTTGCTCCTTGAATTATTGTCCTAAACCTTGTCATATTAAGGTTTACCCAATGGTATAACCGTTTTAACTAGTATAAAGTGGCAAAAGAACATGACCAGTTAAACATCTCATTGATTGAATGTATTAAGGTTATTGTAACCACTATAGGATGCTGAGGAAGCTTTAATGAAATCTATTTACAAATTATCGTTAGTTGCATTAGCCGTTGTTGGCCTTACTGCGTGTAATCAAGAACAAGACGTTGCTCAAAAGAAAGTTGAATTAACAACTGAGGTTCAAAAAGAAGCATATAGCGTTGGTGGTTCAATTGGTAAGTACATGTCTGGTCACATTAAAGAGCAAGAAGAATTAGGCTTTGCTGTTGATCGTGCCATGGTGATTAAAGGCTTTAGCGATGGCTTAGGCGAAGAAATGCAGTTAACTGAAGAAGAAATGCAGACCGTATTACAAAACCTAGATAAAAAACTAAACGACAAACGTTTAGAGCAAGCTGAAGCGTTAGCTGCTAAAGCAATTGCTGATGGCAAAAAATTCTTAGAAGACAACAAAGCCAAAGAAGGTGTAACCACGACTGAGTCTGGTTTACAGTATGAAGTATTAGAAGCTGGCAGCGGTGAAAAACCATCAGCGGAAGATATTGTTGAAGTACATTACCGTGGCACCTTAACTGATGGCACCGAGTTTGACAGTTCATATACCCGTGGTGAAACAGCTAAGTTTCCACTAAAAAATGTGATTCCTGGTTGGACTGAAGGCGTACAGTTAATGCCTGTAGGCGCCAAGTATAAGTTTGTTATTCCATCAGAATTAGCTTATGGCGAACGCGACACTGGTACTATTCCTGCTAACTCAACATTGGTTTTTGAAGTTGAATTAATTTCAGTAGAGAAAACACCTGCTGCAGCAGAAACTAAGTAATAGCATCATTGTTTCAGTGGTTAGTGACTGATAAACAGAGATTAGAAAGGACGCTTCGGCGTCCTTTTTGTTTGCAGTTAAATCTGCTTAGGTTGGCTTGAAATAAGTGACTAACTCCGACGATTTATATTGCTCAACGTTAGTCGTTTATCGTAATAGAAGTACCACGTTAGCTGCGCTAATCATGGTACTTCTATTACGTAACCCAATAGCCTCACTAACGAGTGACTAACACTCTACGGCTGAATGTTACATTATGTATAAAATGAATATTAAAGACGGATTAAAGCCATTTTAAACGGTAGAATAAGTACATTTGCAAGCCTATCAACGCAAATAACCCTCCACAAAATGCAGCAAAAGCCCAGTTTGATTCAGCACCCGGTATCCCGCCAATATTGACGCCCAATAAACCTGTTAAAAACCCTAATGGTAAAAAAACCGCCGAAATCAATGATAAAAAATACAGTCTCTGATTCACTTGTTCTGACTGTTGCGATTGGAGTTCTTCTTGCGTAACGCTGGCACGATCGCGTATTGCATCAAGATCTTCTATCACTCGAATAAGGGTTTCGTGAATTTCACGTAAGCG
>NZ_JACJFI010000177.1 GCF_014164505.1 Shewanella sp. SG41-4
AACAACAATCATTTATTTCTTCAATTGGTGTCCCTTTACCCAGCACTGAACTCCGTATCGTTAATGATGAGAATGAACCTTTAGGTCCTAACCAACTTGGTGAAATTCAAATTAGAGGGCCTCAAGTGATGAAAGGCTATTGGCAACAAGAAGCCGAAACCAATACTGTAATGCATGCAGGAGGTTGGCTAAGCTCTGGCGATATAGGAAGAATGGATGATGATGGGATTTTTTATATTGAAGACCGTAAAAAAGATATGATTTTAGTGTCGGGATTTAATGTTTTTCCAACTGAAATTGAAGAAGTTGCAACACTTCACCCTCACATCATCGAAGCTGCGGCCATTGGTATTCCTGATGACGCTACTGGTGAAAAAGTTAAATTATTTATTGTACGCAAAGGTAATGTGACCGTTGATGAAATAAAAAAACATTGCAGAAAATACCTTACCGGTTATAAAAACCCAAAGATAATCGAATTTAGAGATGAATTGCCAAAATCAAATGTTGGCAAGATCTTACGTCGAGAATTGCGAGATTCAAAGGATCTATAATTCCATGAAACAAAATACGGTACCAGCAATGTATAAAGGGGTTAATCTCACTGGTGTATCTAACGAAACCGCCTCGGACTTATTTATGAAAATACACAGTTTCTCTACGGTTAAAACTTATCAAGAGAAAACTGTTAATCGACTTGTTAAGTGCTCAAACGATATTACCAGTAACTGACTAATCAATCCCAATCTTTATCTAGGCCTCTATTCGCCTCTGCTATGAACCACAAAGTTTCTGATATTATTTTTAGGTATTCGCGAAGATTGTGATAAAAAAATGCCAGTCAGTTAACTGACTGGCATTTTTTGTGTCGGATACTTGTTGCAACCGAGGCACGTTATTGATGCTATTTACGCACTAAAACTACCAAATACGCACGCGCTGATCTTCAGGTAAGTACAACTTATCACCTGGTTTAACATCAAAGGCTTTATACCAAGCATCGTGGTTACGCGGGGCGAGGGCGCGATAACGACCTGGCGCATGAGTTCCGGCACGTAACTGAGTTAACATACTTTGCTCGGTACGTTTTTCTTTCCACACTTGAGCCCAAGCTAAAAAGAAACGTTGATCGCCAGTGACGCCATCTATTATCGGTGCTTCTTTACCGTTTAAGCTTAATTTATAAGCATGGTATGCCATTGATAAACCACCAACATCGCCAATGTTTTCACCGAGACTGTTGTGTCCGTTTACAAAGTTTTCAGGGATTGGCTCATATTGGTTGTATTGCGCTGCGAGTTTATCGGCTTTAGCATCAAAAGCGGCACGATCTTCATCTGTCCACCAGTTACGCTGAATACCATTGGCGTCTGATTTAGAACCTTGATCATCAAAACCATGGCCCATTTCGTGACCAATTACGGCACCAATACTGCCATAGTTAACCGCAGCATCTGCGTTTGGATCAAAAAATGGCGGTTGTAAAATTGCCGCAGGAAAGACAATTTCATTAAACGAACTGTTGTAATAGGCATTGACCGTTTGCGGTGTCATACCCCAACGATTACGATCTGTTTTTTGAAGTTCTTTCGCTACGCTATCTGCTTGGAAGTATTTACGAAGATTCTTAATATCACCCATTAAATCATTTTTAGTTAGGGTTAAGCCATCAAATTGTTGCCACACATCGGGGTAACCAATTTTAGGATTAAATGCCGCTAACTTAGCATGGGCATTCACTTTAGTTTCGTCGCCCATCCAATCTAAACCATCAATACGTTGGCCTAATGCTGTGCGCAGATTGTTAACTAAATCGGCCATTTTTTGCTTAGACGACTCAGGGAAATAACGCGACACATATACTTTACCGATAGCGAAGCCTAGAGATTGAGTGCCCGACATTTCTTCAACCGCACGTTTCCAGCGCGGACGAGGTTGCTCTTGCCCAGTGAGTTCTTTGCCAAAAAAAGCAAAGTTGGTGTTAAAAATGTCTTCAGACAATAACCCTGCATTATTACTAACGGTGTGGAACGTTAAATAGTCTTGCCACACAGTGAGCGGTTGTTGGTTAATTAAGCCAATCATAGCGTTAACTGGTTCAGGTTCAGAGATGTTGAGTTGTGGTACTTGGTAACCACTCTGCGCAAAATAGATATCCCAATCAAATCCAGGATATTGCTTAACTAACTCATCACGTTTGAGTTGGTTTAAGGTTAAATCACGGTCACGGCGTTTTTCTCTAGGCCATTGTGCCTGTGCTATTTTGGTTTCAAGGGCAAGAATTGCCTCGGCACGTTTTGCTCCGTCGTTTATCCCAGTAAAAGCCAGCATTGCAGCGATATGCTCAACATAAGCTTTACGGATTTTAACGAACCGCTCACTCTCTTCTAAATAATATGAACGGTCCGGCAGACCTAAACCACCAGCACCGATGGTCATTTCATATTGATTGGGATCTATACGGTTAAACCACATTCCACCCCAAATAGGTGATGATGCACCAGTAAGCCATGCTTCACCGAATACTTTGGTTAAATCTTGAGTTGAGCTAATCGCAGCAATTTGATCTAGTGTGGCTTTAATTGGTGTGATACCTAACTTATTAATCGTGTCGGTATCCATATAGGCATGATAGAAATCAGCAATTAATTGTTCTTCGGCAGTTAAGTTGGTGCGGCTGGCAATATCGTCAATAATTGCTTTCACTTGATTTTCACTGCGTTCAGCTAAGGCATTAAATGCGCCATAACGAGTTTTGTCGGCAGGCATGACAAAGTTGTCGTACCACGTGCCACTTGAATACATAAAAAAGTCATCACCAGGCTTAACGGCTTCATTACGTGCAGCTAAATCCACCCCAAAAGTACCTAACTCTGCTTTAGCGGGTACCGGTGATGTAACGGCTGCAAGCTTAGTGTTATTTGTATCAGATACGCCGCAACCACTTAATAGTGCAGCCGTTAATCCAATCGCAATTAAGGATTTATTCATTGGTATCGTGTTCCTTGGTCTATTTTTACAGAATTATTTGCTTAGCCATATTGAAAGACTGACACAAAATGTCAACATTCTAATTGTTAGCAAATTTAACCAGAGCTGAATTAAGCAATGAATAAGTTGCCAATATGCACAAATTTAACCGTTTATTTAGAGGTAATGTTTATTGGGGGCCAGAGATGAGGGCTGTCGGTTATCATCAAAAGAGTAAGGATCTTTAATATCAAAAAGACCCGACGATTTTTGATTTCTAGTGGCATAGCTAGCGTTTTTGTTTGTTTTAGTCAATTACTGTTAAACAGCCTCGCAGTGCGGTTTATGATTTACACCATCGCTTACACCACACGTTTCCAGCAAGGTTGGAGTGTTTAATCTGAATTTTGTGGTAATGATTTTTCAATTTCCTTAGCCAACTGAGCCAATAAGTTGCTGTACGCGCTGACCAACTCCGCAGTCGTCGAACCAGCGTTAGTGACCGCGATGAAATTTTGTTTTGCCAACGTTTGGTGTAATAAATTGTTTGTTAGCTCCCAGTTGGCATTGAGTCTGGCGTTATTGCCATCTCGGTTGAGGGAAGTAACCTTGATTTTAATGCTGTACTGGGGAGTGTTGTTTGCTCGCCAAGGAAATAACACCAGATTACGACGGCGATCTCCTTGGCTTAGATTGATACTCATGACTCGGCTGATACCTTGTTCAAGCGGTTCAGCCCAATAACTATTGGCAAATCGTTGCAGGCTACCATCGTCCAGTTGATACATCAGTTGAGTAAAATGTAGGTATTCGGCTACGTCAATTGGCCCGATACCAATGTCATGCTCTAACGCAGTACTGCCAGATACCATTTGGCTGGGCATTGCCGTTAACACAAAGTATTGTTTTTCGGGAGAGCTTTGGCAGCCACTCACTAAACTCAATAGCAGTAAACCGATCCCCCAGTTAATGCTCCAAACTCCATATTTTTCCATGACATTATTCTCCTAAAGGTAGGGCTTTTTTGCCACGTATGATGGCCTCAGGTTGTTCATCTAAGGTTTCGCTCAAGCTTCGTAGCGATCGAGCTGTGCGGCGGATTTCTTCCAATGTATTGGTGAGTTCTATCAACAAGGGTGA
This sequence comes from Shewanella sp. SG41-4, assembly GCF_014164505.1. Taxonomy (GTDB): domain Bacteria; phylum Pseudomonadota; class Gammaproteobacteria; order Enterobacterales; family Shewanellaceae; genus Shewanella. Next base: position 4,111 of record NZ_JACJFI010000177.1, read on the forward strand.
GTTTTGGTCGAGTGTGTTTCCTGCTTGGTTTGCAAGCTGATTAATGCTTAATAGTGTACTGCGTAATTCAGTTAAACTATGGTTTAGCGACTCAACGAGCTTGGGTTCATCATGATTTAATTGCACCAGTAAATTATCGAGTTTTAGCAGCACTTCAAGCCCATTTTTACCTAATGCTGCCTGAGTGTTGTCTAAGTTAATCGCGGTACTTTTAACTGCTTTGGCTGCATTATCAAAATTATCCAGTGCTTGCTGTATTTTTCCGCTGGCGGCAATGTCACTGAGCTGCTGAGCTAAATTATCGACATTGTTGACTAAACTTTTTAAGTTTAACGATTGCAGGTCTTTGGACAACGATTCGAAATCAGTCGCGATGGTCGGCAATTCTAATAGTTGGTCTTTTTCTCCATGGAATACTGGCGAGGTGTTGGGAAAGAAATCCAGCTCAACATACAGTAGTCCGGTGAGTAAACTCAGATAATTCAGCTGGGCGCGTAAGCCGTTATCGATGGCGTGTGAAAAAAACTCTTCACCTACTTGGATCCCCTTAATATTGATGCGTTTCAACAATAAGTCGGCATGAACCGCAGCCGTGACACCCTGGCTACTGTCGTTGGGGAAATCGATACTGATATCGCTTATTTCACCTATTATGACCCCTTTTAATTTTACCGGTGCGCCTACCTGTAACCCTTGCACTGAGCTGTTAAAAAACATCACTACAGGGGCTTTCTCTGCAAATATACGCCCACCAGAAAAGAACAGTAATGCAATAAACACTAAGATAATAGCGCCAAAAATAAAGGCACCAATCGCAAGCGGAAGTCGTTGGCTTTTACTCATGATATCTCCGATTTTTCGGTACGATTGAGAAACTGACGAACCCTCGGCTGGCTACTGTGTATCTTTAATTCTCGAGGGTCACCACAATCGAGCATAGTATTGGTCTCATTATCCAGAAATACACAGCGAGTGCCGATTGACAATATACTGGGCAGCTCGTGGGACACAATGATCACGGTAGAGTCTAGGGCCTGGCATATTTGCACAATTAATTGATCTAAACGCATCGAGCTAATAGGGTCTAAACCCGCAGAGGGTTCATCAAAAAATAACAATTGAGGGTCTAATGCCAGCGCCCGCGCTAATCCGGCGCGTTTGTGCATACCGCCGCTTAACTCGGCAGGATAAAATTTCTCGAAGCCCGCTAAGCCGACAAGTGCCAGTTTATAGGCGACGGCTTCGGCAATTTGTCGCTCCGAAAGGTCGGTATAGAGCTGCATGGGTAACGCCACATTCTCGCCAAGCGACATGCTCGAAAACAATGCGCCAGTTTGGAAGGTAATTCCCCAATCTTTGAGCATTGCTACCTGCGTGGGTTCATCTGCCTCATAAAAGTTTTTGCCTTGATAGAGTACTTCACCCTTTAGTGGTGTGAGTAATCCCACCATCGATTTCAGCAAGGTTGTTTTGCCACAACCACTGCCGCCAATGACAAAAAAGATATCATTCTTGTTAATGTCGAAGTTGAGTTTTTTTTGCACCTCGGTACTGCCGTAGCCGACTGAAAGATTACGTACACTGATAAAGGCATCATCAACCATGGCTAGATCCCTAATTTATCGTACAAGATATTAAGCGCCGCATCGGCAACAACCAGAAAAACAATGGCTTTAACCACCGCCTGGGTTGTCGCTAAGCCAACGGCATTAGAGTCACGTCCGCAAAGTAGTCCAGCCTGGCAACCCGCAATCGCAATTAAAAACCCAAAAATTAAGCTCTTGATTAAACCGGTTGAAATATCTACCCAATCAATCGCAACCTGGGTTTGCAAAATATACTGGGTATAACTTACGCCCATCCCGTTAGCAACTAACGCACCGCCAAGCATGCCTATTACATCTGAATAAATACACATTAGTGGCATAATGAAAATTAATGCTAATAATCGCGGTAAAACCAGAAACTCCATGGTAGGAATGCCCATTACTCGCAGCGCATCAATTTCTTCATTAACCTGCATGGTGCCTAACTGCGCCGCATAAGCAGCTCCGGTTCGGCCGGCCATAATAACGCCTGTCATTAAAGCACCCATTTCACGCACCATTCCGATAGCCACTAAATTAGCCACATATACTTGGGCACCTAATTGACGCAGTTGTACCGAACCTAAATAAGCCAAAATCATTCCCACGAGCAGGCTAATTAAAGTAACAATCGCAAGTCCTTTAGGCCCCGCTTGTTCGATAAAAAAAACAATATCACTTCTACGAGTCCTCGCTTTACCTCCCAACCAACGGCCTAATACCAAGGTACAGTCGCCAACGAATACTAATCCATCGTGCACCTGTAAGCCTTGCTTAATAAGACTTCGACGTAAGGTCGGCCACAATCCGCCAATAGCGCCATCATTAGTGGGTTGATAAACAGGAACATCGGTAGCCAGTTGCAGTAATTGCTGCAATCCTTGAGGTGTTTGTTGAGTGTCTAGTGATATTTTTTGCTGTTCACACCAGCGAGATAATTGTAATAAGGCAATGGCGAGGCTTGAATCCCAATGAGATAATTCAGTGGTGATTAAAGTGACACTATGGCAATTCGATGGTAGCTCTGCACAAATATCTGCGCCTAGTGGTGCTTGGCCTAATTGCCAATCACCAACAAGGTTCAGTAAGCAGTTATCATCGTGCATGTCGATATGGAATGTTGCGAGTGTCATGCTAGACCCCCGAGCCAATATGAAATAAGTCTATTCGTTTGTTTTATAAACAGGTTAGCTTAATGCTTGCTCCTGTTGACAGTGTAGACCAATCACGCTGATTATATTTTGACCTTGGACATATTATTTCATCAACATTTAAGCTATCACTTTGATGTATTGACGCTTTGCTACATCGAAGAAGCATTAGTTATGGACCGATGTTGTCGTGCAGAGGCAATAAAAACGGCGTTAATGATTGAACATAACCGTCGCTTGTCGCGATTTAAAGCAAATAAACTTGCGTTGACAAAATTTAACGCTAATATGCACTGTTTATTTATACAGTATATTTTTATACGGTATTTGTTTGTGTGCTGTTTATTTATACAGTACATATCATATTAGAGGTTGTCATATGCGCGTTATTCCCATAGCAGCCAGTGCCGGCATTACCGGTTTCGAATCACCTGCCGCTGAGTACCTTCAGTTAGGCCTCAGCCTTGATGAGATATTAATTCAGCATCCAAGTTCCACTTTTATCGGCTTAGCCCAAGGTGAGTCGATGCAAGGTGTGGGAATATATGATGGTGACTTATTGATTGTCGACCGCCATGAAACGGCTAGAAATGGCGACGTGATAGTGGCTAATTTTAATGGTGAATTTGTGTGTAAAATTCTCGACATGCGTCGGCGAATGCTGATGTCGTCAAATGAACAACATTTACCAGTGACCATCTGCGACTATGATGATTTTAGTATTGAAGGTGTGGTTATTCGCTCGATTCGTTGTCATCGCCAAAGCCCACTGCTTATCAGCAAAAAAGGTTAGGTAACAATGTTCGCCTTAGTCGATGCCAATGCTTTTTATTGCAGCGCAGAACAGGTTTTTCGCCCTGACTGGCGCGGCAGACCGATTATTGTACTGAGCAATAACGATGGCTGTATTGTCGCGGCTAATCGACAAGCAAAAGAGGCGGGTATTGAGAAGTTTTTGCCTTACTTTCAAGCTAAAGCATTATGCGTCCAGCGCAATGTCATTGTGTGCTCATCTAATTATGAATTGTATGCCGACTTATCGGCAAAGATGATGGCAATAATAGGGCGTTTTGCGCCAGAACAACATGTGTACTCCATCGATGAAAGCTTCCTGTCTTTTAAACATTGTTATCCCGCAATCAAATGCCTGCATAGCCAAGGTCAGTTAATTCGTCGCGCAGTTTGGAAAGAAGCCCGCCTGGCGGTTTGTGTGGGCATGGGGCAAACGTTAACCTTAGCTAAAATAGCCAATCACGCCGCTAAAAAAATCCCGGGATACCAAGGAGTGTGCGTTATCGACACTGCGCAGCAACGCAATGATATTTTACGCCAACTTGCCGTAAAAGATGTGTGGGGGATTGGCAGGCGCATCAGTAAAAAGCTTCAATTGATGAATATTCGCAGCGCATACGATCTCGCCTCTATGCCACCCAGTTTGGCCAGAAAACAATTTAGTATTGAAATTGAACGCACCGTACGCGAACTTAACGGCGAAGTGTGTAAACAATGGGATGAGGCTAGGGCAGATAAAAAACAAATTTTCTCCACTCGCAGTGTGGGCGAACGTATTTGCGATTTTGAATCGCTATTACAGGCATTGAGTAAACATGTTGGTATCGCAGCAAGTAAAGCGCGTCAGCAAGGCTCACATTGCAAAACCATGTTGTTATTTGCCAGTAATTCGCCCCACGACGAACGGCCTGTGAGTTATAAAGTTATTGTCCATTTCCCATGCCCAACCAATTGCACCATTGAACTCACCAAAGCCATGACCGACGCAGCCCCGAGATTATTTAGCAATGGTGTTCGTTATTACAAAATTGGTGTTGGTTTAGTTGATTTAGCCAGCGAGAAACATTTTCAATTTGATTTATTTAATACCGCTAAGGTTAATTATGCCTTAATGGACACGCTTGACGGCATCAACCAACGATATGGCCGCGATACAGTGTTTCTGGCAGCACAAGGAATAGAACAAAAATGGGCCATGCGCCGTGATTTACTCACACCTCAATATTCAACCCAATGGAAATGCTTACCCAGTATTAAATGCTAAGACTTTTATGACTAGAGCTTATGGTAAACAGCGACAAGGGCACATGTCAGGTAGGGTAACTTAAATCTGCGCGTTATAAATTAATGGACAGTTTACCTCATGGTTAAGCACTGTTAATGCGCAATACACCTGATGAGGCATGATGTTTACTGGCATACAACGAAGCCGAACACATTATGTTAACTGCCATACTAGCCATACTAGCCATACTAGCCATACTAGCCATACTAG
>NZ_JACJFI010000178.1 GCF_014164505.1 Shewanella sp. SG41-4
AGTTTGTAAAACGGGATAAGCTTCATTCGGTTTCTTCATTTAATTATAATCCTAATTATTTATAATAGTTGATTTAAAACGCTGAAAAAGTGCCACCAGGTACCTAGAAACTTATTAACCGTTCTTGGAATTTTTTTTAAGCTTACTGGAGACAGCAAATTATTGGAAGCATACTTTCGATTCACGTTGTAAAGTATTTCTATATAGTTAAATACATTGCTGCGTGCATATTCCTGTTTTAATAGATACGCTTCTTTAATTCGCTCTCAAACTTTTAGTAACTTGGATTATGCTCCAAATAAATGCTTAAATCAGCAGTACTTCATTCATTGTCGTATTCCGACATCACAATTGTCTGTGTACAGCTCCTACATAATACTTTTTTTATTTGTAAATTTTGTGCATCATTAGAAAATGCCTCTTTAGTACTTTTGTTTTTAAAATAAATAACAAAAACACGATTTATCCCCTTTTAGATGCAGGTTTTAGTGTTTCCTCGATCAATAAATCATAACTGAATCCTCCACTGTATTGCTTTAGTAATGGCTGCATTGCCTGTCGATATTGCTGGTATTGTTGTGCATTAGTCACGTGTAATCCAACCAGTAATTCGTAACTCATCTTGACCTCCTAAAAGTAGTTATGTACTCTTTAGTACGTAACCATAGCGTATTAGGTGGTATTATGGCTAGACCTAGAACATTTAATAAAAATGAAGTACTTGAAAAAATCCTTATCATGATTTGGCAACATGGTTCTTGTGGGTTGTCATTGGATGAGTTGGCTAGAAAGCTAACTCTCAGTAAAACAAGTTTATACAGTGCATTTGGCAACAAAGATGCTGTACTCAGTCTGTGTTTAGATTTATATGAACGGCAATATGAACAACCAATGATCGATAGTTTTAAAGGCGAAAAAGTGAGTGACTGCATTCGAAATTTTCTTGCCTTTTCTAGTCGTCGCTTCGAAGCATTACAAACCCCACCAGGCTGTTTTATGTTTAATTGTGCGATTGAATGTTCGTCTTTGTCAGCTTCATTTAAGGATAAAGTGGAACAAGGAAATAGCGCATTTCGTCAGTCGTTAAAGCTACGAGTATTAGATCTCACTACCAATAAAGACCCCGAATATATCGACAGCCTCGTGGATATGCTACTGGTAAATCTATTTGGTTTAGCCAGCGCATCACGAATGAACTTTCCACTTAGTGGTACCCATTTAACCTTGCTAGATAAGTGTTTTGAATAATAAATAGGAAACCTATAACAATGAGAATAGCCACGATTAATAAATTTGGATCTCCTGATGTTGTGAAAATTATGCAGGGGACTGTACCGGTTCCAAGTTCGAAGCAGATATTAGTTAAATTGAAAGCCGCTTCAGTTAATCCTGTCGATGCTCAAATTAGAATGGGACATTATGAACAATACACTCCACTGCCTTTTAATCTCGGTTTTGACGGTGCTGGAATAGTTGAAGCGGTTGGTGAACAAGTCAGTGATTTTAAAGCGGGTGACAGGGTTTTTTTTGTTCCACCAATACTGAACGGACAGGGGACTTACTCAGATTATTGTGTTGTTGATGCTGAGCTGGCTGCTCCTATTCCTGAAGCGTTAAGTTATATCGAAGCTGCTGCATTATCGTTAACGGGTTCAGCTGCCTGGGAGGCTATTTTTGACCGTGGACGGCTCCAATCTCATGAAACAGTGCTTATTCACGCGGGTGCTGGAGGCGTTGGTCATATCGCCATTCAAATTGCGAAAGCCATTGGTTCCAAAGTAATTACGACAGCGAGGAAAAGTAACCACACCCTATTAAAGGGTCTTGGTGCAGATATTGTTATTGACTATGAAGACGATGACTTTATGGCGCAACTTGTTAATCATGCCGGTAGTGATGGGGTACATCTAGTTGTAGACACTATAGCTGGAAATACTATTATGGACTCAGCACAAGTATTAGCTCCCTATGGCAGAATAGTATCGCTGGCTGATTACTGCCCTCCACAAAACCTGATTTCGCTATGGCCTAAAAATGCAGAGATTCACTTAGTATTTATGACACCTTCGGCAGATAGATTAAAAAAACTAGCCGAACTAGTAGAACAAGACAAACTTAAGATAATAGTAGATAAAGTCTTTCCGCTTGAACAAGTGGCTAAAGCCCATGAATACTTAGCTTCTAGGGGGCGAACTGGTAAAATAGTTTTATCGATTGAGTAACTACAGATTTAGGATAGATAGGTATTCAGTTTTTAATTTTAATAATACTTAGCTTGGGCCGTGTGTCACCAAATTTAGCTAAGTATTATTTGGCCGTTATATTATTAAGCTCTAATATGGAGGCGTTCGGATGGGTTCAATGACAGGGCCAGATCGCAAACGTTTATTGAACAGCATTAGGTCGTTTAACGAGCTCCTGTAGTTCGTTAAATCTTCATAGCTAGGATGGTTTCTTGTTCTTTTGCTTACAGGTTAAACGTAGAATTCAAAAAGTAAGCACTCATGTGGTTGCCCTGGGCTAATGAGGTTTGGGCGGGTGACGTGACCAATTTAAACACAGGTGAAGGCAGGATGTATTTGGCGCTGGTGATGGATTTATATTCACGCCGGATTGTTGGGTGGCGCATAGACAAACGCATGACTACAGATTTGTTATCACAGGCATTAATAAAAGCCTAGAGCCCGCGCCGACCGACCAGAGGGATGGTATTTCACAGTGACCGAGGCTCACAGTATATGAGTAAGCAATTCGGTAGGCTGCTAACTATGGTATCCGAGCCAGTATGGGTGATGTGGGTGCGTGTTGGGATAACACCGTCGTTGAGCGTTTCATTGGTAGCTTAAAACACGATTGGATTTTTACGTTGCATTTTTAGTGCGTCGCAAAAAAATACTTGCACTTAGGTAATGTAACAAGTAAATTACGCACCATGGTTGAGTTGGACAGTTATTTGTGACGTTTCACTCACTCACTTGGTAGAATTTAACCTGATATAAAGGTTCGAATCCTGCCGGGTGCACCATATCAGTGGTGATTGTAGCTCAGTTGGTAGAGTCCCGGATTGTGATTCCGGTTGTCGTGGGTTCGAGCCCCATCAGTCACCCCATTTTTTTCTAGTCAAATCAAAATATCTGATACAGACCTTTTGGGTTCCCCATGTGTGTTCTGCTCACGATAACTATCTACTTCAAAATAATTTCAGTGTCCTTTTTAAAATCCAATTTCGCACATTAAACGTGCAAACACATCAAAATTGAACATAAGTCAGCCTTTTTATCATGCAAATCGACCTTTTCAGGCTCGACTCTGTTAAAAACGGTAGCTATAATGTCGCGTCTTGATAAATATCAAAAATAAGCTACCTGTACCAACAGCGTCTTCAGCATCAATAATATCGCTGTGCTGGGTATCAGAGCTAAATCCGTGGTCAAGAAACGAATATCTAATGGTTGAGTTGTCGACCATTACAAAGAACGTCAGACATATTTCGAGGTAAAACAATGCAAGTTTCTGTTGAAACAACTCAAGGCCTAGAGCGTCGCCTAACTATTTCTGTACCTGCTGAGCAAATCGAGAAATTGGTTAAAGACAATGTATTGCGCGAAGCTAAGCGTGCTCGTCTTCCTGGTTTCCGTCCTGGCAAAGTGCCTATTGGCGAAATCAACAAGCGTTATGGCAAAGCCATTCGTCAAGACATCACTGGTGAAGTGATGCAACGCAACTTTATTGAAGCTATTGTGGCTGAAAAGTTAAACCCTGCTGGTGCACCAGTATTCACTCCTGGTTCAACTGAAGGCGATTCTTTTGAATTCGTTGCAACATTTGAAATCTACCCAGAAGTTGTCCTAACTGGTTTAGATAGCATTGCAGTTGAACAGCCTAAAGCTGAAGTTAATGATGCTGACGTTGACACTATGATTGAAACGTTACGTAAGCAACATGCCACTTTTGCTGCTGTTGAGCGTGAAGCAGTTGCTGACGATAAAGTTAAAATGAACTTTATTGGTTCTATTGACGGCGAAGAATTCGAAGGCGGAAAAGCTGATGATTTCGAACTTCAATTAGGTAGCAACCGTATGATCCCTGGTTTTGAAACGGGTATCGTAGGGCATAAAACCGGTGATGAATTCGAAATTGAAGTCACTTTCCCTGAAGATTACCATGCTGAAAACTTGAAAGGTAAAGCGGCTAAGTTCGTTATTACTCTGACTGAAGTTCAAGCGGCCAATCTACCAGAAGTAAATGATGAATTTGCTTCTTTGTTTGGTATTGCTGAAGGTGGCTTAGACGCACTTAAAGCTGAAATCCGTAAAAATATGACTCGTGAACTTGAGCAAGCGCTAAAAGCAAATGTGAAAGAGCAGGTTATTACTGGTTTACTAGCAGCAAACGATATCGCTATTCCTAAAGCACTTATTGAAGGTGAAGTGAATGTACTTCGTCAACAAGCTATGCAGCGTTTTGGTGGTCAAACTGAAAATATGCCTGAACTTCCGGCTGAACTTTTCACTGAACAAGCTGAGCGTCGTGTTAAAATTGGTTTGCTATTAGGCGAAGTGATCAAAACAAACGAGCTAAAAGCAGAAGATGATCGTGTTAATACATTGATCGAATCTATGGCTTCAGCGTATGAAGATCCATCTGAAGTTGTTTCATACTACAACTCAAATAAAGAACTCATGCAAAACATGCGCAACGTAGCGCTTGAAGAGCAAGCTGTGGAAGCATTGTTAAAAACGTCAAAAGTAACCGTTAAAGACGTTGCTTTTGAAGAATTTATGAACAAGGCTACCGGACGAGCGTAAGCTAAGCTTGACTTAACAGGCCGTTCGCCATTTATAATGGCTCGTATGAGGTTCCTCATGCGGGCCATTTTTATTTTAGGGAAATGAATAATGCATAATGCACCAGAATCAGTACTCAACGCGCTTGTTCCTATGGTTGTTGAACAAACAGCGAAAGGTGAACGTTCTTATGATATCTACTCTCGTCTATTAAAAGAGCGAGTGATCTTTTTAGTTGGCCAAGTAGAAGAACACATGGCTAACCTCATTGTTGCTCAATTATTATTCCTTGAGTCAGAAAGCCCAGATAAAGATATATATTTGTACATTAACTCTCCAGGCGGTTCTGTCACAGCTGGCATGGCTATTTATGACACCATGCAGTTCATTAAGCCTAATGTGAGTACTGTATGTATGGGTCAAGCTGCGAGTATGGGCGCATTTTTGCTCGCTGGTGGTGCCAAAGGTAAACGTCATTGCTTACCTAACTCTCGTGTGATGATCCATCAGCCATTAGGTGGCTTCCAAGGTCAAGCATCAGACATAGCAATCCATGCAAAAGAAATTCTTGGTATTAAAAATAAATTAAACGAAATGTTAGCAGAGCATACCGGCCAGCCGTTAGAGATTATTGAACGTGATACCGACCGTGATAACTTCATGAGTGCTACTCAAGCTGTTGAATATGGTATTGTCGACTCATTACTAACGAGTCGCGGCTAATACCGGTAGCTGATTTTCTGGATATTTTCAGGTATTCTGTATTGAAAGACGTTCAGTCATCAATGTGGTTATGATAAGTATCTACAAGCAGAGCTTAGGTCCAACCTAAGTTGTAAACAGAGGTAGAATAATGGGCGATAACAAAAATAACGGTGACAGCGGCAAATTGCTGTACTGCTCTTTTTGCGGAAAAAGTCAGCATGAAGTCAGAAAACTTATTGCTGGTCCATCAGTTTATGTATGTGACGAATGTGTTGATTTATGTAATGACATCATCCGTGAAGAAATCAAAGAGATTTCACCTAAACGTGATGAAGATAAGTTGCCGACACCGCATGAGTTACGCAAGCATCTTGATGACTACGTAATTGGTCAGGACCAAGCTAAAAAAGTGTTAGCCGTAGCGGTATACAATCATTATAAGCGTTTACGTAATGGCGCAATTAAAGATGGTGTTGAGTTAGGTAAAAGTAACATTTTACTGTTAGGCCCTACCGGTAGCGGTAAAACATTATTGGCCGAAACGCTAGCTCGCTCACTTAATGTTCCTTTTGCTATGGCAGATGCAACCACATTAACCGAAGCTGGTTATGTGGGTGAAGATGTTGAAAACATCATCCAGAAGCTACTGCAAAAATGTGATTACGACGTTGAAAAAGCTGAACGCGGTATCGTCTATATTGATGAAATTGACAAAATCAGCCGCAAATCTGACAATCCTTCTATTACTCGTGATGTATCGGGTGAAGGTGTTCAGCAAGCGTTGCTTAAGCTCATTGAAGGCACAGTTGCATCTGTTCCTCCTCAGGGCGGACGTAAGCATCCACAACAAGAATTCTTGCAAGTGGATACGTCTAGAATTCTGTTTATATGTGGTGGTGCGTTTGCTGGACTTGAAAAGGTCATTGAGCAGCGTGCACACACAGGAACTGGAATTGGCTTTGGTGCAGAAGTAAAAGGCGAAGCAGATAAAGCGACTATTTCACAAATCCTTAGCCAAGTAGAGCCTGGTGATTTAGTGAAATTTGGTTTAATTCCTGAGTTTATTGGTCGTTTACCTGTTGTTGCAACACTAACTGAGTTAGATGAAGCTGCATTGGTACAGATTCTGTCTGAACCTAAAAATGCATTAACTAAGCAATATAGTGCATTGTTTGAGATGGAAAATGTCGAACTTGAATTCCGTGATGATGCATTACAAGCCATCGCTCAAAAAGCAATGTCTCGTAAAACAGGTGCTCGTGGATTGCGTTCTATTGTTGAAAGCATCTTGCTCGATACAATGTATGATATTCCGTCGACACAAGGCGTGATTAAAGCAGTTGTTGATGAATCAGTAGTGAAAGGCGAGTCAGCCCCTATTTTGATTTACGAAAACACTGAGACACAGGCTGCTTCAGGCGAGCAATAATTGCACTGATAGTCAGGAAGTTGAAAAATAAGGAGTCCATTGGGCTCCTTTTTTCGTATTAGCCATTGAAACTGATAACATCACCCCAATATACTCAGTAATAAGTCAATTTCATTAAACGGAATCGAGCCATGACTAAAGAGCGTGAAGCGCATATCGAACTCCCCGTATTACCACTGCGAGATGTGGTAGTTTACCCGCATATGGTAATTCCGCTATTCGTGGGACGGGAAAAATCAATTCGTTGCCTAGAGTCGGCAATGGAACAAGACAAACAAATTTTATTAGTCGCTCAGCGAGATGCTGATCTCGATGAACCTACCAAAGACGATATTTTCGATATTGGTACTGTTGCCTCTATTTTACAGTTGCTTAAATTACCAGATGGAACGGTAAAAGTATTAGTTGAAGGCGGCCAGCGTGCCAAAATCAAGCAATACACCCAAGAAGAAGAGTTTTTTGCCGCCACAGCCGAATACCTCGAATCACAAGAGTTAAGTGATAAAGAAGAAGAGGTCTTAGTTCGTAGTGCTATCGGTCAATTTGAAGGCTACATCAAGTTAAATAAAAAAATCCCACCAGAAGTATTAACTTCACTGTCGGGGATTGATGAAGCGGCTCGTTTAGCCGATACCATGGCTGCACATATGCCATTGAAGCTTGAAGACAAACAATCTGTCCTCGAGATGATCAATGTCGGCGAGCGTCTTGAATATTTAATGGCGATGATGGAATCGGAAATTGACTTGCTCCATGTCGAAAAACGAATCCGTACTCGTGTTAAAAAGCAGATGGAAAAAAGTCAGCGCGAATACTATTTGAATGAGCAAATGAAAGCCATTCAAAAAGAGCTTGGCGATATTGACGAAAACCACGACGAATTTGAAGTGTTGGCGCGTAAGATTGAAGACGCCGGCATGCCAACTGAAGCCAAAGAAAAAGCTATCGCTGAGTTGAACAAACTCAAAATGATGTCACCAATGTCTGCTGAAGCTACTGTTGTGCGCAGTTATGTGGACTGGATGACAGCGGTGCCTTGGAAACAGCGTTCAAAAATTAAGCGTGATTTAGCCAAAGCGCAAGAAGTGCTAGATACTGATCATCATGGGCTGGAAAAAGTCAAAGAACGTATTCTTGAGTATTTAGCAGTTCAAAGCCGAGTGAAACAGCTTAAAGGGCCTATATTGTGCTTAGTTGGACCTCCAGGTGTGGGTAAAACCTCATTGGGCCAGTCGATTGCCAAAGCAACCGGCCGTAAGTATGTTCGCGTTGCATTAGGCGGCGTACGTGATGAAGCGGAAATTCGTGGTCATCGTCGTACTTATATTGGTTCTATGCCAGGTAAAGTCATTCAGAAAATGGCTAAAGTGGGCGTTAAAAACCCATTATTCTTGCTCGATGAAATCGACAAGATGAGCTCTGATATGCGTGGTGACCCATCATCAGCGTTATTAGAAGTGCTTGACCCTGAACAGAATGCGACCTTTAACGACCACTATCTTGAAGTCGATTATGACTTATCAGATGTGATGTTCGTTGCTACGTCAAACTCAATGGATATTCCTGGCCCTTTACTTGACCGTATGGAAGTAATTCGTTTATCGGGTTATACCGAAGATGAAAAGCTCAATATTGCTAAGAAACATTTATTAACAAAGCAAATTGAACGTAACGGTCTTAAAGAAAAAGAAATAAAGGTTGATGACAGCGCTATTTTAGGCATTATTCGTTATTACACTCGTGAAGCGGGTGTGCGTTCATTAGAACGTGAATTATCGAAGATTTGTCGTAAAGTAGTGAAGCATATCCTGCTCGATAAAACGGTAAAAGTGGTTGAAGTTAACCAGGATAATTTAAAGTCATTCCTTGGTGTACAACGTTTTGATTTCGGTAAAGCCGAATCGAACAACCAAATTGGTCAAGTGACAGGTCTTGCGTGGACTCAAGTTGGTGGTGATTTGTTAACCATCGAAGCCACCTCAGTAGCAGGTAAAGGTAAATTAACCTATACCGGTTCACTGGGCGATGTGATGAAAGAGTCTATTCAAGCGGCAATGACCGTTGTACGTGCTCGTGCTGAAAATCTTGGTATTAACAATGATTTT
>NZ_JACJFI010000179.1 GCF_014164505.1 Shewanella sp. SG41-4
CAATACGACTTCATCAGCCAACTCTATTGATGAAAAAGTGTTTTCAGTCTTTTCATGAACAGGCATAACCTGCCCTTTCATTACCGGTTCTTGTCGATGATAAACCGAGCCTGAAATGGAGACTGGCACCATGCTTGGTCCATAATATCCTTGCACATAATTAATAGTATTTTTAGCAGGTAAGAATGCAAGGTAGCCACCACAGGCCAAGCCAAACAAAAACACTCCTGCTAATGCACCTAAAGGCGCCACGAAATACGTCAATATGCCAAAGGCCAATACAGGAACAACACAGATCATTGCCAATTTAATCGATTTATTGGCATCATTTAAGCGACGAACAGCAGATAAACCAACCATAGGCAATAATGCTAGTGTCACAATCCAATTAATTACACTCGCAGGAAACACAATAGCAGCGACGGTTAGCAACAAAAATGCAGCGAACATAACTCCCATTAACCTTAAGCCTGTGTCACGACCATCTCGGCACAGTAGGGTTTTTACAGACATCAATCATTCCTATTCATTTACAAAAATCAAAAAAGCTGGCTACATAACAGAATTAGTCGGTGATTATAGTGCGTTATAACAACGCAAATGGATTGTTCTTATCATTAAAATCGACACCCGCTATTAATAGCGCAAAGCCTACAGAAATTATCTTATAAAGCCATACCCAACCTAGCTTTTGAGTTACTTTTTTATTCATTATCGTGCAAGTTACTTGTTATCAATCCAAGACCTTATCCTATTAACTCATAGCAATAACACCCAACGCCAATTTCTATCATTGCGCTAGCATAACCCTACAGTTAACGAGTATAATATTAAGCTTTCTTAATGAATAATCGGATGAGAAACCCTTTTTATGAGCACTCGCGGAAATCTTTTTATTGTGTCAGCCCCTAGTGGCGCAGGAAAATCATCACTGATATCAGCACTATTAAAAGATAAACCCTGCGATAAACAGGTTTCAGTGTCACATACGACCCGTAAACCTCGCCCAGGCGAAGTCGATGGCCAACATTATCATTTTGTTACTGTTGAGCAGTTTAAAGTATTAATTGCCCAAAATGCCTTTCTTGAATGGGCTGAAGTTTTTGGCAATTATTATGGCACTTCCAAGGTCGTCATCGAACAAACCTTATACAAAGGTATCGATGTATTTCTTGATATTGATTGGCAAGGCGCAGAACAAGTTAAAAAATTGATGACAACGGCTGTTGGAGTGTTTATTTTACCGCCGTCTAAAACTGAGCTTGAACGCCGTTTAACCGGACGAGGTCAGGATAGTCAGCAAGTTATTGATTCTCGTATGGCACAAGCTGTTTCGGAGATGTCGCATTATACACAATACGAATTTGTGATAGTAAATGACGATTTTGATAGTGCGCTAGCCGATTTAAGCGCCATTATTCGCAGTCAAAGACTAACCTGTGCTAGTCAGCAGCATACCCACAATGATATGCTTGTCGATCTCTTGGCAGATTAATTGTCATAGTGTACAATTTTGCGTCATTTTTTCCCATAGATAACACTGGAGTTTCAACACATGGCTCGCGTAACTGTAGAAGACGCCGTAAATAAAATCGGCAACCGTTTTGATATGATCCTGGTTGCAGCGCGTCGTGCACGCCAAATCGCCGTCCAAGGTAAAGAACCTATGGTTGATGAGATGAATGATAAACCAACGGTTGTCGCTTTACGTGAAATCGAATTAGGTTTAGTCACCTCAAACACTTTAGATGCTGATGAGCGCCAAACTGTTCGTGAACGTGAAGCAGCTGAAATTGCCGCTGTCGCAGCCATTGCAGAAGGCCGCGTTTTATAAGGAGTAGCGCCACTTGTATCTGTTTGAAGGTCTAAAAGAGTCAGCATCCAGCTATTTAGAGCCGGATCAAGTAGAATTACTCAAGCAGGCCTATTTGGTTGCGCGTGATGCCCATGAAGGGCAAATGCGCACAAGTGGCGAGCCTTACATTACCCATCCAGTTGCGGTTAGCCGCATCTTGGCAGACATGCGTCTCGATCATGAGACGCTTATGGCTGCCTTGCTTCATGACACAATCGAAGACACCCCCGTCACCAAAGAAGAACTCGCTGACTTATTTGGTATTGCAGTTGCAGAACTGGTGGAAGGTGTGTCGAAACTTGAAAAAATCAAGTTTCGTGATAGAAAAGAAGCCCAAGCGGAAAACTTCCGTAAAATGATGATGGCAATGACTCAAGATATTCGAGTTATCCTCATCAAATTGGCTGACCGAACTCACAATATGCGCACACTGGGCTCACTCCGCCCTGATAAACGCCGTCGTATTGCTCGCGAAACCCTAGAAATCTACGCCCCAATAGCAAACCGATTAGGTATTCACAATATCAAAATCGAACTTGAAGACTTAGGTTTTCAAGCTTATTACCCTATGCGACACAGGGTGATCCGCGATGTAGTCAAAGCCGCTCGTGGTAATCGTAAAGAACTGATTAACAGTATTGAAGTTGCCATTGAAACCCGCCTTGAAGAAGCTGGGATCCCGACAAAAGTAAAAGGTCGGGAAAAAAATCTCTATTCAATTTATCGAAAAATGCGTAGCAAAGAACTGCAATTTCAAGAAGTCATGGATATCTATGCATTTCGCGTTGTAGTTGACTCAATCGATACCTGTTATCGCGTTTTAGGTTCAATGCACGGATTATATAAGCCGCGTCCTGGACGTTTTAAAGACTATATCGCTATTCCAAAAGCCAACGGCTATCAATCACTGCACACGTCTTTATTTGGACCTCATGCTGTTCCTGTAGAAGTACAAATACGCACTGAAGAAATGGATCAGATGGCCGACAAAGGTGTTGCTGCACATTGGATGTATAAAAACAATACCGATACAGGTCAGCAAAGTACCACGCAAGTTCGGGCACATAAATGGATGCAAAGCTTGCTGGAATTACAGCAAAGCGCAAGTAGCTCGTTTGAATTTGTCGAAAATGTTAAAACAGAGCTGTTCCCTGAAGAAATTTATGTGTTTACTCCCGAAGGTCGTATTTTAGAATTGCCGGTTAATGCGACCGCGGTCGATTTTGCCTACGAAGTACATACTGATGTAGGTAATACCTGCGTGGGAGCAAGAGTAAATAGAAAAGCCTATCCTCTAAGTCAGCCACTAATATCTGGGCAAACAATTGAAATTATTACCGCTAAAGGTGCTAGACCTAATGCGGCATGGTTAAACTTTGTTGTCACAGGTAAAGCTCGAGGTAAAATCCGTCAGGTATTAAAGAGCCTTAAAGGTGATAACGCAATTGCATTAGGTAAGCGTTTATTGAACCATGCTTTAGGTGACACTAAGCTTGAAAGTATTCCTGCTGAATTGCTTGAAAAAGTGATCAAAGAAACCAAACACACCTCTTTAGACTCGCTACTAGCAGATATTGGCTTAGGCAATGCAATGAGTATTGTGATTGCACAGCGCTTGGTTGGTGAGCAGTTTGATTCTCAAGATAACAGTAAAGAAAGACCTCAGATGCCAATCCGTGGCGCTGAAGGCATGCTTGTTACCTATGCCAATTGTTGCCGTCCGATCCCTGGTGATGCGGTCATTGCTCATGTGAGCCCAGGCAAAGGTCTGGTAGTGCACATGGAAAGCTGTGCCAATATTCGCGGCTATCAAGGCGAGCCTGATAAGTATATTTCGGTACATTGGGACAACGTTGAAGGCGCAGAATACCAAGCCAATCTGCGTGTAGAAATTGTTAACCATCAAGGTGCACTAGCTAAAATCACCTCAATTATAGCTTCCGCTGGGTCAAATATTCACAACCTCAGTACTGAGGAACGTGATGGCAGGGTATATTTGATTAATTTACGTATTTCAGTTAAAGATCGTGTTCACCTTGCAAACGTTATGCGCAGAATACGTGTTTTACCTGAAGTATTACGCACCTCGCGTAACCGCTAGTCACTGATAACAATTAAAGAGAACTCAACATGGCTGAAAAAATTATCATCGCAACCGACAAAGCACCACAAGCTATTGGCACTTACTCACAAGCAGTTAAAGTCGGTAGTACCGTTTATCTTTCAGGTCAGATCCCGTTAGATCCAAAAACAATGACCATGGTAAGCGATGATTTTGCAGAACAAGTCGTACAAGTGTTCGAAAATTTAACCGCGGTATGTGAAGCAGCAGGTGGAAGAATGAGTGACATCGTTAAGCTGAATATCTTCCTGACCGATTTATCTCATTTTGCCACTGTAAACGAAATTATGAGTCGTTACTTCCAACAACCTTATCCAGCTCGTGCCGCTATTGGCGTCAAAGAGTTACCAAAGGGATCATTGGTAGAAATGGACGGAATAATGGAAATTTAACGAAAAATATACCACTTTTAAAACGCGCCTAGGGCGTGTACCGAATCAGTTAAGCGGTAAAACGACAAATTTTAATTGAGAGGTTTACCGATCTTTTTAGTCTGCGAAAATCCGATAATCTTTATTATCGGATTTTTTTATGGAACTTTCACCACCCCTTGCTCACACTTCAATTAATCGTCTAACTGAGTTTTTTATCTCTCGCTGATGTACTAGAACCCGGGATTATTCATCCTGCCTTAATTCAAATGGCGTAGCGACTTTAAGGCGATGCAAATTGCCCATGGACGCGATAGTTTGGGTTGTTATAGGCATGTCTCTATTCCGCTCAGAATACGTCCGTCAATTGATTAATAAGCTTGATACTGTGTTGCTAATGGCAGGGTTTCAACCGCTGAATATGAAAATCGTTATTTTAGGACATCAAAAAGTGCCTAGTATGCCTAGGCATTACCGAAGGCAAGCGAGAAAAGAGTTATCCACGTCACTTAAAAAGTCAGTAAAAATAAATATCCTGTAGCAAAAATAAAAATGCCGCTCACCTTAAGTGAACGGCATTACGCCTAGGGCGCCTTTTTTATATATGTATCATTAATAATGCAATAATTAACTGCGACGGCGTAAGCCTAGAGCACCTAATAACATCAATGCAAAGTAACCTAAACTACCACCATCACTGTCTTGAACAGGCTCTGGTGTTGGCGTAGGAGTTGGCGTTACTGGCGCAGGGTAGCTTAATGCAATAATCACAGGGTCGTGGTCTGAAGCTGAGAATGGACTTTCAGTTTTAACCAGCTCTCCGGTGTACTTGCTACCATATTCAAACAGGTTAGATTCAACTGAGTTAATGTGCCAGTCGTCAATACCCACTAACTTAGCCGCTAAACTTTCATTGGCCAACGCATGGTCTAAATTACCTAGCTCACCGTTGTAGCTGTATGAGTAAGTATCTGCGCCATGTGCTTGAGTATTTAGGTTAATTAAACCATAACCTTTATCAATCACGCTGCCTTCACGCTCGTAAACTTTACCGTCTAACGTTGTCCACGACGCAGTGCGGATAACATGATCAGTCGTTGACGCATCATAGTCAGTTAATACCGCTACTGGGTCTTCTTTGCCATAAGCATTTAAGTCACCAATAACTAATAAATCACCTTCAACATCTTTTAGTGACTCACCTAATACTTTGGCTGCTGATACACGGAAAGAGTTACACTTTCCTTGTAAATCTGCTGGTTCACCATTTTCGTTAAAGTCAGCCCAATCTTCAATACAGCCTGATCCTTTCGATTTTAAATGGTTAACCACAACAGTTAATTTTTCATCATTAATGCTAAAGGTTTGCACTAAGCTATGACGTTGGAACTTTTCATAACTAGGGCTTTGCTCAACAACGCCATCTTTCTCACGAGTTTGAGCACCTTCTGCAGCATGTTGTTCTGGCGTCGCAATCACTTTTGCTGCACCGTCTAAAGTAATAAGGGCTGGGCGATATAACATGCCAACCGTAATCGCATCACTGCCGATGAATTTGTCTTCATACTTGTCAGCATCTTCAATTTCAACAAAGCGATACGCTTGATCATCAGTTAATTCTGCGTTCAATGCATCTACAAGGTTTTGAATGGCACTTAACTCGCCAAAGCCATTGTTAGCGATTTCCATTAAGCCAACGACATCAGCATTCATGGCGACAAGCGCATTCACTATTTTAGTACGCTGTAACACCATTTCTTCTTCGATTAATGCACCGCGATTGCTGTTAGATGGATTAGCATCACCGCCAACTACGTCATTGAAGAAGTTCAATACGTTAAAGCTTGCAACGCGAATGTCGCCCATATCTGCCACTGTAGGCGCATCGGTACGATCGTTTACACGGATAAAATCGCCAGCAGTAATCATGTTGGTCGGTAAAATACGATATGCGTTGTAGCTATAACCGATCACACCTTCAAGGTTAGTCAGCTGATCGCCAACACGAATGTAGCCAGTTTCAGCGTTAAAATCTGGGAAGTAAGGCACTTCTCCATCTTTTGCTTTGAAATCAGATTCAACAAATAACTGGTTTACCGCGTTGGCTTTAGCCAATGCAATAGAATCTGCTGAGTTTGGTTCAAATACCTGGGTTGGCTTCATTAATGGCGCTTTATGCGACAACACCATATTGTTGCGACGTCCGCCATAATCGTAGCTAAAGGTACGAGTGATTTTCATCTCACTGCCCGCATCTAATAGCACTTTCATGCCTTCAACACGCTCTAAAGCTTGTGTTAGGGTTTCACCATCTGCAACGTAAAATGCACTGGCTACAGGCACTTCACCTAATGCGCCAACTTCAAATTTTTGATCGTCTTTAAGGTTAATCTGCGTCGAGCCGTAATATTCGTTTACTTTACCTTGCACACATACTTCAGTGCCTGGCTGGATAGTGTCTGGCACAGCTTGGTTTAAGAAGACAAAAATACCGTCTGACGTATAAGGTGAGTTATCACCTTGCATGTCTTGAATAAAGAAACCTTTGTATAAGCTGTCGCTTCTAGAAGTAACAATGCCTTTTACAGTCACTTCATTGGCTGATTCATAACTACCATCGGCAATTAATGGGCTAGAGGCACCTGCACCTTGCACATCATATATATTAGTCAGTGTAGCGCCATTACAAGTAAATACTGTTGGTTCTGGTGCGACAGCGGTATCAAGCGAGCCCAAGCCACTAAAGGTATCTTTATCTAATGTGGTCCACTGACTAGCATCATAAGTAGTGCTGGCGGTTAAGGCGTCTAAATTACGTTGGAATGTGGTGTCTAACCCCCAACCGGTAGGTGTTGGAATTTCACCAACAACATCAACCAACACACCATTTTTTAATAGGCCGACAGCATCGCCACCATTAAAGTATAAATTACCGGTCATCGAGTCGGTTGAGGCTGGTAAGGTAATCGCTGCACTTGGATGCAAAATGACTTTGACACTTTTAGCGGCAATAGTGTCAGTTAATTCCACCATATCAAGCGCTGCAGAGTCACCGTCTTTGTAACGTACTAATTTGTAGCCTGTTAAATCAATTGCAACGTCACTGTTGTTATACAGTTCAATCGCTTTGTTGTTTGAACTACCTTCAACGTATTCACTAATTAACACCTCTGCATTTGCCATTATTGGCATTGCAGCGGCTACTGCGAGTGAAACCGCCGTTAGTTTAGTCAGTCCTTTCATTTTTTAACCCCATATTTTGTAATATAAATGCTATTTTTTTGTAATATGCGGGGCGATTGTCCCAAAGTTTGTTTACAGAAAAAAGAACATTGATCACATTAATGAGGGAAACAAAATTGCTATCTAATTGATTAGCAAGTAATTTTGTTCTCGATGAGGAACGGTGAAAAATAATCAGTTAAATACCCCAATAAAAACAACGCCTAGCACAAAAACAGGTGGGCACAAGGTGATGCATCAAAAATATAAATTTTGTAACACTTAATAATCAAAAAACTAAAAAAGTGACAACATGCCTTTTGATGTTTCAACTCAGAGTCATAAAATCATCTTGAAAATGTAAGGTTTTCACTCGATTATTACGATAATATCGACGACCAACACTTACACAATGAATAAATACCAATAAATACCAATAAATCACTTAAGGTATGTGAGTTATTGTCGATATTGATCATGACTCGATGTAATGTTGATCACAACAAAATACGATTAAGATGACTTTTTTAGTATCAAAATACTAAAAGCTCATCTAGTATTTGAATTTATAGTATTCACAGGTTTAGGTGCTCAAACCATGAAAGAAGTTGATTTCAGAACTATCGATAAACTTTTCATTAAAATGTCCATAAACGATAAATTTTGGGCTATTTTCGGATTGTTCCTCATCATTTTATCAAGCGTATCAATTAGTGGTTATTTTAATAAAATTGAAAATATTGAGCAGCAATCGTTACTTGTTTTAGAACAAAAAACAGCAGCGATAGTTCAAGCTCTTGATGCAACAGGCCAACTAGAGCAAGCTTCAAACTTAGGTTTGCAAGTATCAGAACGTTCACAAACAAGCTCACGCCAACAAAATACCATTACAGCCGTTCATGCATTAAATGGCCAATATTATACACAAAGCGAATCTGTTTCCGGACAAGAAGCCAATGCGAAACAAGCTGCATTAATATCACTGTTAATGTCATTTTTATGGGTATTGCCTTTTGTAGTGGTTATTTACTGGACTGCAACTTTCCTTGGTGGTGCACTTTGGGTGTTGTGGGATACCACGGAAAAAATTGCTAAAGGCGATTTAACATCTCGTTTAGGTTTCCATCCTGGTCGTGATGAATTTGGCACCATTGGTTGCGCACTTGATAAAGCCATGGACACATTAACCGAGCTCGTTGTGGCAGTGAAAAAAAGTGCCGAAACGTTACAAACGACCTCCAGCTCATTTGCCAATGAAGCAGTGCAAAGTGCTGAACAAATTGATTTACAATATGCTTCACTTGATTCAGTGGCTACAGCAATGGAAGAAATGACGGCATCAGCTGCCGAAGTATCTAATATTTCTCGAAATTCAACTCAACGTGTTGAACAAGATTCAGAGTATAAACGTCAGAGTTAT
>NZ_JACJFI010000017.1 GCF_014164505.1 Shewanella sp. SG41-4
CAAGGGCTTCTGAAAGTTCCATAAAAAAATCCGATAATAAAGATTATCGGATTTTCGCAGACTAGAAAGATCGGTCAACCGATCAGTTAAATTTTCTCGTTTTACCGCTTAACTGATCGGCATTAAGTCACGCGCTTGTTTTTTTCTAATTCTAACGTTATCGAGTTTTTATAAAAAACAATATAATCAACAACTTACTCAACAGTTACGCTTTTTGCGAGGTTACGTGGTTGGTCTACATCGGTACCTTTAATTAATGCCACATGATATGACAATAATTGTAATGGAATAGTGTAGATCAACGGTGCCATGAACTGATCACAATGTGGTACCTGGATAACTTTCATGGTGTCATCCGATTCAAACTCAGCATCCACATCGGCGAACACATACATTAGTCCGCCACGAGCACGCACTTCTTCAACGTTTGATTTAAGCTTTTCGAGTAATTCATTGTTCGGTGCAACCACGATAACTGGCATATCGGCATCAATCAAAGCTAATGGACCGTGCTTTAACTCACCAGATGCGTATGCTTCTGCGTGAATATATGAAATCTCTTTTAGCTTTAATGCACCTTCCATCGCGATTGGGTATTGATCACCACGACCTAAGAATAATGCATGTTGCTTGTCGGCAAAGTCTTCTGCTAATTCTGCAATTGCATCATTTAAGCCAAGCGCTTGTTCCACTTTAGCTGGCATTGATAACAAGCTTTGAGTAATAGCGGCTTCCATATCGCTGGACATGCCATTATGACGACCAATAACTGTTGTTAACATTAACAAGCCAGCAAGTTGTACAGTAAAGGCTTTAGTTGATGCAACACCAATTTCTACGCCAGCTTTCATCATGTAAGCCATGTCAGATTCACGCACTAACGATGAACCAGCTGAGTTACAGATAGTTAAGGTGGCTTTGTAGCCCATTTCTTTTGCTAGGCGCATTGCAGCTAACGTATCCGCTGTTTCACCAGATTGTGAAATCGTCACTAATAAGCTATTTGGGAACAGGTGCGACTTGCGGTAACGGAATTCAGATGCAATTTCGACGTTACATGATACGCCAGCCCAATCTTCTAACCAGTAACGCGCAGCCATACCAGCATGGTAACTGGTACCACAGGCAATGATTTGCACGTGTTTAATGTCTTTTAAAAATTCAGCGGCATTTTCACCAAAGGCTGAATCTAAAACCTTACCACCCGCAATACGACCTTCTAAAGTATGTGCAATGGCGGTTGGTTGCTCATAAATCTCTTTTAACATGTAATGACGGTATTCGCCTTTGTCACCCGCATCATGAGTCACTTCCGACTCTTTCATTTCGCGCTCAACGGCGTTGCCATTAATATCAAAAATTTTAACTTCACGGCGCGTAATTTCGGCGACATCGCCTTCTTCTAAAAAGGCAAATGAGCGCGTTACAGGTAGTAATGCTAATTGATCTGAGGCAACAAAGTTTTCACCTAAACCATAACCAATGACTAATGGGCTACCGCTACGGGCAACAACCATGCGTTCGCTATCACGACGGTCGATAACAACTGTACCGTAGGCACCTTCAAGCTGTTTTACTGTCGCTTGTACTGCCACTAATAAGGTAGCAGCAGTCTTTAGTTCATGATGAACAAGATGACAAATAACTTCGGTGTCTGTGTCAGATGAAAATACGTAACCTAAACCTTTTAGCATCTCACGCAATTTACTGTGGTTTTCAATAATACCATTATGAACAACGGCAATATCACCTTCAGATAAATGTGGATGCGCATTGCGTTCGCTTGGCTCACCATGAGTAGCCCAACGAGTATGGGCAATACCAGTGCCACCACTTAACGGTGCAGCATCTAGTGCAGACGACAACTCTTGTACTTTACCAACGCGGCGAGTACGGCTTAACTCACCTTGATGGATAACAGCAACACCCGCTGAGTCATAACCACGGTATTCTAGACGACGTAAGCCCTCTACTAAAATTTCTGCAACATCCCTTTGCGCTACTGCGCCTACGATTCCACACATGTTAGTTGTTTCCTTTACTGTTTCAATTTAATTTTGTTTACTTAGTGTATGGCGCGAGTATGACTCTGACGCCATGCGCTGAAATAGTGTTAACGGCTTCTTGGGTGATGTTGTCGTCGGTAACTAAGACATTAACCACATCCCAAGGTAATTCTAGATTAGGGATCCGCCGTCCAATTTTAGTCGACTCTAATAGCACTACCACTTCACGAGACATTTCAGCCATTACTTTACTTAAGCCGGTTAGTTCGTTAAATGTGGTAGTGCCACGATCCAAATCGATACCATCGGCACCGATAAAAAGTTGATCGAAATTATATGACCGCAATACTTGTTCTGCTACTTGGCCCTGAAAAGACTCTGAATGAGGGTCCCAGGTGCCACCGGTCATCAATAATGTCGGCTCATTTTCAAGTTCATGAATGGCGTTTGCCAATTGCAGTGAATTAGTCATCACCACCAAGCCGCGCTTGTCATTAAGCTGCTGAACAATTCCGGATGTAGTGCTACCACTGTCGATGATGATCCGGTTATGGTCGCGGATCAACTCAGCGGCTTTAGCGGCAATCGCTTGCTTGTTTAAAGACAGTTTATCATTGGTAATTTGAGTCATTTCTTGAGGTAAAGGCACCGCCCCACCATAACGTCGTAACAATAGCCCATGAGTTTCAAGCATGGCTAAGTCTTTGCGAATAGTGACTTCAGATGTGGCAAATAGAGTAGCCAGTTCATCGACACTGACTTCGCCTTGTTCATTAACCAATTTGATGATCGAATGGCGACGTTGTTGGGTGTTACGTTTAGTCATTAAGCTTAATATCTTTCACATAAGTTTCGAAGCGAAAGATATTTTAGCATCAAATGAAACTTTATCTAGAGTTTATCGCTCAAAAGTTGAAATAAAAGTACAAAAAAACCTCTGAAATCTGCAGAGGCTTTTAGATTTTAGAATATTTAAGCTTATTTTTTTATTTTAACAGGACGTTGCCAACCGGTAATATGGCGTTGTTTAACACGAGTAATGACCAGTTCATTTTCAGCAACATCTCTGGTGATAGTTGAGCCAGCGCCTAAAGTTGCATTTTTACCTATGGTAACAGGTGCAATTAACTGAGTATCACTACCGACGAATACGCCATCTTCAATGGTAGTAATAAACTTATTAGCACCATCATAGTTACAGGTAATAGTACCGGCACCGATATTAACCCCTGCACCAATTTGTGCATCGCCTAAATAGGCTAAATGACCAGCTTTAGAACCTTTACCTAATACACTCTTTTTAATTTCAACAAAGTTACCAATATGAGCATCTTCTTTAAGCTCTGCCCCTGGGCGTAAACGAGCAAAAGGTCCAGCACTGGCAGCGTGTCCAAGCTTAGCGCCTTCAACGATTGTATAAGGTTTAATTTCTGCATTATCGGCAATGTCGCAATCAATCAAAATCGCGCCAGCTCCAATTGTCACGTTATTACCTAAGGTGACTTTACCTTGAAAAATAACGTTAACGTCAATCATCACATCCATACCAACAGTCACGTCACCACGAATATCAATACGAGCAGGGTCGCGTAAATTAGCGCCTTCAAGCATCATTTTTTCTGCAGCACGGGCTTGGTAAGCTCGCTCTAACTGCGCAAGTTGTACGCGGTTATTAGCGCCTTCGACTTCGATAGCAGATTGTGGTTGTGAGGTGGTAATTTCAACACCATCAGCATTAGCCATCGCGATAATGTCAGTTAAATAGTATTCGCCTTGAGCATTATTATTAGATAAACGATTTAACCATGCTTTTAACTGCTTACCGGGTACCGCCATAATGCCGGTGTTCACTTCGTTAATAGCTAACTGCTCAGCGTTAGCATCTTTTTGTTCAATAATTCCTACTACTTTACCCTGTTCACGAACGATACGACCATAACCGGTAGGGTTAGGTAAATTAACCGTCAAAATAGCAAGACCATTAGTAGGACGAACAGCCAATAAAGCTTCTAAGGTCGATTGTTGAATTAGCGGCACATCACCATAAAGAATCAATACTGTATCGTCGTCGTTAATATTTGGGTTAGCTTGGGCAACGGCATGGCCGGTACCGAGTTGTTCTGCTTGCAATACCCAATTTAATGCTTGCTCACCTAAAGCCGCTTGTAATTTATCTGCACCATAGCCATACACTAACTGAATAGCCGATGAACCTAAAGAATTGGCAGTATCGATAACGTGTTGCACCATACTTTTATGGGCAATGGGATGCAGCACTTTAGGCAGATCTGAGCGCATCCGAGTTCCTTTTCCTGCAGCTAAGATCACAACATTTAACGACATTGAGCATTCCTTTATTGAACAGATAGAGATTTGCGGTCATTTTAGCGGAATATCAACCAAAGGGAAAACAAAGGCGCTAAGTTAGCCAGTAATAGGCAATAAAAAAGGCGACTCGTTAGAGCCGCCTTTTAAGCGTCAAATAATCAGATTATCTGGTGATATTTTTCTTGATGCATTCAACAACACGTAATTGAGCCATAGATTTGGCTAATTCGATTGCAGCAGCTTCATAATTGAAGTCAGAACCGGCATTAGCAATTGCTTGCTCTGCACGTTCTTTGGCTTCTAAAGCAGCTTTCTCATCAATATCATCGGCACGTAATGCTACATCAGCAAGCACTGAAATTGCAGTCGGTTGTACTTCAAGTAAACCACCTGATAAATACAACACTTCTTCACTGCCATCTTGCTTGATAAAGCGCGCCATACCAGGCTTGATTTTTGTCAGTAACGCAACATGGTTAGGCATAATACCTAACTCACCTTCAGCACCATTAACTTCTAAAAAGCTAACTTGGCCATGGAAGATGCTGTTTTCGGCACTAACAATATCAAGTTGGACTGTTTTGGCTGCCATCAAGTTCTCCTTAAAGAACTAAGCTTTACGGCCTAGTTATTTCTTTTTGTTAGCTTTTTCGACAGCTTCATCGATTGAGCCAACCATGTAGAACGCTTGCTCTGGGATGTGATCGAACTCACCTTCCAAGATACCCTTGAAGCCACGAATGGTGTCTTTAAGAGAAACGTACTTACCTGGAGAACCAGTGAAGACTTCTGCTACGAAGAAAGGTTGAGATAAGAAACGCTCAATCTTACGTGCTCGGAATACCATGGTTTTGTCATCATCTGACAATTCATCCATACCCAAGATAGCAATAATGTCTTTCAGCTCTTTATAACGCTGTAATACAGTTTGTACACCGTTTGCAACATCATAATGCTCTTGACCAACAACCTGTGGATCTAATTGACGTGAAGTCGAATCCAATGGGTCAACGGCTGGGTAAATACCCAAAGAAGCAATTTGACGAGACAATACAACAGTCGCATCTAAGTGAGCGAAGGTTGTAGCTGGTGACGGATCAGTTAAGTCATCCGCAGGTACATATACTGCTTGTACAGAAGTAATCGAACCAGACTTAGTTGAAGTGATACGTTCTTGAAGAACACCCATCTCTTCAGCTAGTGTTGGCTGATAACCTACTGCAGAAGGCATACGACCTAATAGTGCAGACACTTCAGTACCCGCTAGGGTGTAACGGTAAATGTTGTCCACGAACAACAATACGTCACGACCTTCATCACGGAACTTTTCAGCGATACTCAGGCCAGTTAACGCTACGCGTAAACGGTTACCTGGAGGCTCGTTCATCTGACCATAAACCATGGCTACTTTGTCTAATACGCCTGAATCTTCCATCTCGTAGTAGAAGTCGTTACCCTCACGGGTACGCTCACCAACACCAGCGAAAACAGAAAGACCAGAGTGAGCTTTAGCGATGTTGTTAATCAGTTCCATCATGTTGACTGTTTTACCAACACCAGCACCACCGAACAGACCGACTTTACCACCTTTAGCGAAAGGACAAACAAGGTCAATAACCTTGATACCCGTCTCTAACAGCTCAGTTGAATTTGACTGATCTTCGTATGAAGGGGCTGCACGGTGAATAACATAACGTTCTTCTTCACCGATAGGACCCGCTTCATCGATAGGCTCACCCAATACGTTCATAATACGGCCAAGGGTTGCAACCCCTACCGGAACAGTAATTGGTGAACCTGAGTTTGCTACCTCTAGACCACGACGCAGACCATCAGAAGAACCCATAGCGATGGTACGAACAACACCACCACCTAGTTGCTGCTGAACTTCCAGCACCAAACCATTACAGGCGCCTTCACCAGTGATCTTCAGAGCGTCATATACTCGAGGTACAGAATCTTGTGGAAACTCTACGTCCACAACCGCGCCAATTACTTGGACAACAGTACCTGTGCTCATGATTAATCCTCTAAACTTGATTTCGTTACCTAAACCTAAACCGCTGCAGCGCCTGAAACAATTTCCGACAGTTCTTGCGTAATCGCAGCCTGACGAGCCTTGTTGTAGACGAGTTGCAAATCATCGATCATTTCGCCAGCGTTGTCTGTTGCCGCCTTCATAGCTACCATACGGGCAGCTTGTTCAGAGGCAATATTTTCAACAACACCTTGATATACTTGAGACTCTACATAACGAGTTAACAATAAGTCCAAAACTTCTTTTGGATCTGGCTCGTAAATATAATCCCAAGGATAACTAGCTACTTCTTCATCTGACTTAGGTAAAGGTAGCAGCTGTTCGATCACCGGAGTCTGGGTCATTGTATTAACAAACTTGTTAAAAACAATGTACAGACGATCCAATTTACCTTCGTTGTAAGCTTTTAACATGACACGTACTGTGCCAATCAAATCAACAAGTTTTGGCGCGTCGCCTAAACCTGATGCATGGGCGGATACTTCACCACCAAAGCTTTTAAAAAACTGAACAGAACGGGCACCAATTGGGCAAAACTCAACGTCTGCACCTTGTTCTTTCCATTTTTTAACGTCTGACACAACCTTTTTAAAGAGGTTGACGTTCAAACCACCACAAAGGCCACGGTCGGTTGCTACAACAATGTAACCAACCCGCTTGGCATCTCTCACCTCTAAATAGGGGTGTTTATACTCGAGAGTACCTTGCGCTACGTGACCGATCACCTTACGCATATTTTCTGCATATGGACGGCTTGCTGCCATGCGTTCCTGCGCTCTGCGCATTTTGCTGGCGGCTACCATTTCCATAGCGGAAGTGATCTTCTGAGTATTTTTAACACTCGCGATCTTGGTTTTAATCTCTTTAGCGCTGGCCATCTCTACTCTCCAATCTGGGACCTGAGGTGCCTAATGACACCCCGTGTTCATTATTACCAGGTTTGGGTTTCAATGAACTTGTCCATGCCTGCCTTTAACTCACCTTCGATATCAGCGTTATAATCGCCAGTAGCATTGATGGTGTTCATTAGGTCAGCATGTTGACTGTTCATGTATGAAAGCAGAGAGGCCTCGAAGCGACCGATTTCATTTAAAGCAACACCTTTAAGGTAGCCTTTTTCAGCTGCGAAAATAGACACAGACTGGGCAGCAACGCTCATAGGAGCATATTGCTTTTGCTTCATTAATTCGGTTACACGCTCACCATGCTCAAGTTGAGCACGAGTTGCATCATCTAAATCAGATGCAAACTGTGAGAACGCAGCAAGCTCTCGATACTGTGCAAGTGCAGTACGAATACCACCTGACAGTTTCTTGATGATTTTAGTCTGCGCAGCACCACCAACACGAGAAACTGAAATACCTGGGTTAACTGCTGGACGTAGTCCTGAGTTAAACAAATCAGTTTCAAGGAAGATTTGACCATCTGTAATAGAAATTACGTTAGTCGGTACGAACGCTGATACATCACCAGCTTGGGTTTCAATAATAGGTAAAGCGGTTAACGAACCCGTTTTGCCTGTTACTGCACCTTTAGTGAACTTTTCTACATAATTCACGTTTACGCGTGAAGCACGCTCTAATAAACGAGAGTGTAGATAAAAAACATCACCTGGGTATGCTTCACGTCCTGGTGGACGCTTCAATAGTAATGAAATTTGACGGTAAGCAACTGCTTGCTTAGACAAATCATCATATACGATTAAAGAATCTTCACCGCGGTCACGGAAGTATTCACCCATAGAACAACCAGAATATGGCGCTAAATATTGCAGTGCTGCAGCTTCAGAAGCTGATGCAACAACAACAATAGTGTTAGCTAATGCACCATGTTCTTCAAGCTTACGTACTACGTTTGCGATGGTAGAAGCTTTCTGACCAATGGCTACATAGACACACTTAATGCCTGATTCTTTCTGGTTGATAATTGCATCGATTGCCATCGCTGTTTTACCAGTCTGACGGTCACCAATAATCAATTCACGTTGACCACGACCAATAGGGATCATGGCATCAACGGCTTTATAACCAGTTTGAATTGGTTGTGATACTGACTTACGTTCAATAACACCAGGGGCAATCACTTCAACAGGAGAGAAACCATCGTTTTCGATAGGTCCTTTTCCGTCAATAGGCTCACCTAGAGTGTTAACAACGCGGCCAAGTAGACCACGACCCACAGGTACTTCAAGAATTCGACCTGTGGTTCTTACTTTATCACCTTCTGCTAAATTAGCATAAGGCCCCATTACTACGGCGCCGACAGAATCACGTTCTAAATTCAACGCGATTGCAAAACAGCCACCAGGCAGTTCGATCATTTCACCTTGCATTACATCGGCTAGGCCGTTAATGCGAATGATGCCGTCACTTACTGCAACGATTGTACCTTCGTTGCGAGCTTCACTAACGACGTCGAACTGCTGGATCCGCTGCTTAATCAGATCGCTGATTTCAGTGGAATTCAGTTGCATGCTCAAACTCCCAATTACGACTGCAGCTTTTCAGACAAACGCGATAACTTACCGCTTACCGAGCCATCAATGACTAGGTCGCCTGATTTAATAATTACACCGCCAATAAGCGATGCGTCGATGCTGCAATTCAGCTTAACTTTGCGTGCGAGACGTTTCTCTAAAGAAACACTAATTTGCTGCTGTTGCTCAGAGCTTAGCTCAGTAGCAGAAACCACATCGGCCTCAACTTCTTTTGCCCACTCATTACGGTATTCAGCAAAAAGTAGCGATACTGTTGACAGTATCCCTAAACGACCGTTTTCAGCCATTACCTTTATCAGGTTTTGACCTTGCTCATTGACTTGCTCACCGCATACTTTTATAAACAGTGAGGCAAGTTGTGTACTCGCAAGAGTACCATTAAGCAATGGCTTTATTGATTCGTTTTCACTTACCAATGAAGCGAAAGTTAACATTTCTGTCCAACTTTCTACTGCTTTATGCTCAACAGCAAAATCAAAAGCTGCCTTTGCGTAAGGGCGAGCGATGGTGCTTAATTCAGCCATAACTCAACTCCCTTAATCAAATTTCAGCAACAAGTTTATTAACTATGTCACTGTGGGCTTCTGGATCTATCACGCGTTCAAGAATTTTCTCTGCACCAGCTATTGCTAGTAGAGCAACTTGCTTACGCAAATCATCTTTTACGCGATTACGTTCGTTTTCAATTTCTGCTTGACCCTGGGCGATAATTTTAGCTCGCTCAGTTTGTGCTTCAACTTTAGCTTCTTCAACGATTTGAGCCTTACGCTTATTAGCTTGCTCAATAATTTCGTTGGCAGTTACTTTTGCTTCTTTTAGTTGCTCAGTAGCTTTAATTTGTGCTAACTCTAGATCTTTTGCTGCACGGCCGGCATCAGCCAGACCATCAGCAATTTTCTTCTGGCGTTCTTCGATGGCATTCATCAACGGAGGCCATACAAACTTCATGCAAAACCACACGAAGAGAATAAAGGCAACCGTCTGACCGAATAGGGTAGCGTTGAAATTCACAACAGCCTCCTAGTTAGATTAAAGACAGAAGCATTAGTTAAAGCATTGCACCCAATGGGTTAGTAAACAGCATAAATAGCGCAATACCTACACCAATCATAGTTACGGCATCTAAAAGACCCGCTACGATGAACATTTTAACTTGTAACATAGGCGCCATTTCTGGCTGACGAGCTGCACCTTCTAAAAACTTTCCACCTAAAAGGCCGAAACCAATAGCTGTTCCTAATGCACCCATACCAATGAGTAGAGCAACAGCAATTGCCGTCATTCCTAATACAGTTTCCATATCTATCTCCAATATTCTAAATCGTTGTTATTAATGATTTAGGTCAAAAAATTTTTCGGTTACCCTTAATGATCTTCATGCGCCATGCTTAAATAAACAATGGTCAACATCATGAAAATAAATGCTTGTAAAGTAATAACTAAAATATGGAAAATTAACCAACCTAGTTGTAATCCTACACCTAGAGCAGATAACGCCATGTTAGAACCGTACATCAATGCAATAAGGATAAATATCAACTCACCAGCGTACAAGTTACCAAATAGTCGTAGAGCCAATGAAATCGGCTTCGCAACTAGAGTCACTGTTTCTAATAATAAGTTGACGGGTATCATTGCCCAATGGTTAAAAGGCTGAAAAGTTAGTTCTTTAACAAAACCTGAAACACCTTTGACTTTAATGCTGTAATAAATAATCAGCACAAACACACCAAGAGCTAAGCTGAAGGTAATGTTAACGTCTGTAGTCGGGACAACTTTTAGGTATGGGACACCAGCTAATAAAGCCAATGAAGGTAACCAATCGACTGGGATCATATCCATGAAGTTCATCATGAAAATCCAGACGAAAATTGTCAGAGCTAAAGGCGCAATAACAGGATTGCGGCCGTGAAAAGTTTCTTTCACACTGCTATCAACGAACTCAACAATGATCTCGACAAAACATTGAAATTTGCCAGGAACGCCTGTGGTCGCTTTTTTGCCGGCACGGTAAAACAGCCATAAGAACAACATTCCAAGCCCAACCGAAAAGAGCAACGAATCAATGTTCCAAGTCCAAAATCCTTCACCAACGGTTAAATTGGTAAGGTGATGTTGGATATAGCTCTGCTGTGTCATTTCTTCACCAGTTGCAGACATGATTCATCCCACTTAACTTTGCTTGAAATATAAAGGTGCTATCCAATGTACAACTAACACTAATGAGTAACAGGTAAAAAGCGGCATAAATCCAACTTTTAGATTGATAAACACTAACGAAAATAATGCAATGGTTAATAGCATCTTTACCGCTTCCCCCCAGTAAAAGCTTTTAATCACTTTTGCTGCAGAGCTTGCCCCACTATGTGAGAAAGCTAGGGTTGCGAATACAAAATTAGGAAGTACAGCAATTACGCCACCTGCTAGTGCAGATAGGCCATACTGTGCTCCCCACATAACGAAAAATAGCATTGAAATAATACTCGCGACCGCAGCTTGTACCAGCACTAATTTATAGGCTGCTAACCTGCCACGACGCGCTAAAACATTACCCAACTTCATATCTCCGCATTATTGCCTTTCGCGATCCTAATGTTAAATTTAATATATTAAACTAGCCTTAAGATTCAAAAAGCCTGCAAAGTATACCTTTTCGCGCTTTGTTTGCAACTTTGATGATAGTAAAACAACGATTTTACGCACGATTCAGCGCTAAATAATCAAAAACTTAAATTAGACCTCTGTCACAAACTTACTAATGAAATCGGTTTGTTCCACATTTTATCGAATTTTACTTAAAATCCCGTCTAATTCAGCTAGATTCTGGTAATTTATTACAATTTTGCCTTTACCTTTACTGCCATGATTGATGGAAACCTTGGCACCGAGTCTTTCAATTAACTCTTGTTCTAAACGACTAACATCATGATCTTTAGCTGGTGTTTCGACGTCTTTAGCCGGATTGAGTGCTTTATTGACTAATCGTTCAGTTTCTCGAACAGTCATTTCTTTTGAGGCTACTAATCGAGCTAGATTTGTCTGTTCATCGCCTTCTATAGCCAATAAAGCCCGCGCGTGGCCCATGTCGATATCACCGTTTTCTAACAAACGTTTAACAGGCTCATTCAGGCTATTTAAACGCAATAAATTAGACACACTTACACGCGATTTACCAACAGCATCAGCGACTTGTTGGTGTGTTAATTCAAATTCTTCTAATAAACGTTGCAAAGCAATGGCTTCTTCCATTGCATTTAAATCTTCACGCTGAATATTCTCAATTAGCGCGATAGCGACCGCCGCGTCATCTGCGACTTGCTTTACAATACACGGTACTTTATCTAGTTTGGCTAATTGAGCTGCACGCCAACGACGTTCTCCGGCAATAATTTCATAATTAGTTGCAGAAATTTTACGAATAACAATAGGTTGTATAATACCTTGGGCACGTATTGATTCAGCCAGTTCTTCTAGTGCTTCTGGCGACATATCTTTACGGGGTTGATATTTACCTGGCTGTAATAAATCAAGATCGAGATGAAGTAAGTCATTAAGCGTTGCTGATTGCTGCTCTTCTGCTTGATCATTTTTACGACTAGCAGCATTACTGTGGCTTAATAAGGCATCCAAGCCTTTACCTAAACCGCGTTTTTTTAAGGTCATTTTTGTATCCTACGCTTGTTTGGGTTGAGTTTGCTGTTCTGCACGACGGATTATTTCTCCTGCTAGAGCTAAATAAGCTTTGGCTCCGGCACTTGATTTGTCGTAATACATGGCAGGAGCACCAAAACTAGGTGCTTCAGCTAAACGAACATTTCGCGGTATGACAGTACGATACACTTTCTCACCAAAATGCTGCTTGAGTTGATCTGATACATCATTAGATAAACGATTTCGTGGATCATACATAGTCCGCAAAATGCCTTCTATGCTCAATGTAGGGTTAACCATGGCGCCTAGCTTGGTAATAGTCTCAATTAACGCCGTTAAGCCTTCTAGTGCATAATATTCGCATTGCATTGGCACAAGTACTGAATCAGCGGCAGACATAGCATTTACAGTTAACATATTGAGCGATGGCGGACAGTCAATAAAGATAAAATCATAATCATCTTTGATCGGTGCTAATGCGTTACGTAAACGGATCTCACGCGCATAAAATTCCATTAATTTAATTTCAGCTGCAGTGACATCACCATTACCAGCGATCAAATCATATTTACCGATAGTATTTTTAATCACTATTTCGGCAAAGGGTTTTTCTTCGACTAATAATTCATAAGCGGTGTTATCGACTTCATATTTATCGACACCACTGCCCATTGTTGCATTACCTTGAGGATCTAAATCGATCAACAACACTTTACGCTTTGTGGCGGCAAGTGATGCGGCTAAATTAACGCAAGTTGTTGTTTTTCCAACGCCACCTTTCTGGTTGGCTACGGCAATGATTTTACCCACAATGTCATCCTGTCTTAAATTTATTGATGTCCGGTTAGCTTAATTAGCGAAAGAAATGCACGTTATTGCTTAGCAATTTTTAATAAATGTCGCTGTTCATCTAACTTTGGTACATGCAATACAATGGTTTCTACCAACGAAAAACCTGTTGGCATCTGTTGTAATTCTTGCTGATTTAACTGGCCTTTTAACGCATAAAAAGTGCCTTTCTCTGTCGGTAAATGATGACACCAACTGAGCATATCTTGAATCGATGCAAATGCTCGGCTTAACACACCATCAAATTTAATCTCTGGGTTATAAGCTTCAACACGACTTTCTACCGAAGTAATGTTATTAATTTTTAATTCAAATTGAACCTGTTTTTGAAAACGGATCCGTTTACCTAAACTGTCTAATAACACAAACTGCTTATCTGGATTCATAATGGCCAACGGGATCCCAGGTAAACCAGGGCCAGTTCCCACATCAATAAAACGTTGCCCTTCAAGATAAGGAGAAACGGTTAAACTGTCCATAACATGACGGATTAACATTTGCTCAGGATCGCGAACGGCAGTGAGATTATAAGCTTTATTCCATTTATCAAGCATTTCAACAAAACCTATTAATTGTTTTTGTTGTAATTCCGTGGCTGACATATTCATTTCAGCTAAATAGGTTTTAAGTTGGGCAGATAACACAGAAAGCCTCGTAGGTTGCATGATAAAGACGGCAGTTATTATGAAGCCGTAAAAGCACTAAGGGAAGCCTTATGGCTTCCCTTGTGGTATTGAGTTGAAAAAATAACTACATTTATGCGATTTTTCGCAATAAACCTCGTTTTTTCAAATGTACTAGCAAAATTGAGATTGCTGCTGGAGTAATACCTGAGATCCGCGATGCTTGTCCAACGGTGTCTGGTTTATGACTATTCAGTTTTGCGATCACTTCATTTGAAAGACCTGGAACTTCTTGATAATCCAGATCAAGTGGCAATAATGAGTTTTCATGACGAATAGCTTTATCAATTTCATCTTGCTGGCGCTGAATATAACCTGAGTACTTAACTTGAATTTGCACTTGTTCAGCAGCTTGTTGATCATCAAGTCCAGGACCAAAACCTTCTAATGACATTAGCTTCGCATAATCCATTTCAGGGCGGCGTAGCAAATCTTCAAATGATGCTTCACGCGAAATTGGGGTGTTTAATTGTGGATTAAGTACACCCAACAACGCTGAATTAGGGTGAACCCATTGGCTGCGTAAACGCTGAAGTTCTAATTCAATCGACTCTCTTTTGGCAATAAATGATTCCCAGCGTTTATCATCAACCAAGCCTAGTTCACGGCCTTTCTCTGTTAGTCGTAAATCGGCATTATCTTCACGTAGCAATAATCGATATTCAGCACGACTGGTAAACATGCGGTACGGTTCTTTTGTACCTAATGTTGATAAATCGTCAACTAAAACACCTAAATAAGCTTCATCACGACGTGGACACCAAGCCGTTTTACCTTGAACTTGCAGTGATGCATTCATCCCTGCAAGTAAACCTTGAGCTCCAGCTTCTTCGTAACCGGTAGTGCCATTAATTTGTCCAGCGAAATAGAGTCCTTCAATGGCTTTGGTTTCTAATGAATTTTTAAGATCGCGTGGATCAAAGTAATCATATTCAATAGCATAGCCAGGACGCATAATTTCTGCGTTTTCCATGCCTTTAATTGAACGAACTAAATTTAACTGTACATCAAACGGTAAACTAGTTGAGATACCGTTTGGATAAATTTCATTAGTACTTAGGCCTTCAGGTTCAATAAATATCTGATGTGACGACTTGTCTGCAAAACGATGGATTTTATCTTCGATAGACGGGCAATAACGTGGTCCGATCCCTTCTATAACGCCTGAGTACATTGGGCTACGATCTAGTCCTCCACGAATAATGTCGTGGGTTTTCTCATTGGTATGAGTGATAAAACATGAAACCTGTCTTGGATGCTGACTAACATCACCAATAAATGACATTACTGGTAGTGGTCTGTCGCCTTTTTGCTCAGTCATTTGTGTAAAATCAATGGTATTAGCATCAATTCGTGGTGGCGTTCCAGTTTTTAAACGGCCAACACGGATATTTAATTCACGTAAACGATTAGCTAATGCAATTGCTGGTGGATCACCTGCGCGGCCACCACTGTAATTCTGCATACCTATATGGATTTTACCACTTAAGAATGTACCTGTTGTTAATACAATTGCTGGTGCTTCGAAAGCTAAACCCATTTGTGTTACAACACCAACAACTTTATCGTTTTCAACAACTAAGTCATCAACAGCCTGTTGG
Source organism: Shewanella sp. SG41-4 (assembly GCF_014164505.1). Classification (GTDB taxonomy): domain Bacteria; phylum Pseudomonadota; class Gammaproteobacteria; order Enterobacterales; family Shewanellaceae; genus Shewanella. The sequence continues at coordinate 15,654 of NZ_JACJFI010000017.1, forward strand.
AAAATACGTAAATTAGGTTGGTTTTGTAAAATATGTTGGATTTTTTGACGATATAACGCTCTGTCTGCCTGGGCACGTGTTGCACGAACGGCTGGTCCTTTGCTTGAATTTAATGTTCTAAATTGAATACCTGCAAAGTCAGTGGCTGTTGCCATTGCGCCACCTAAGGCATCAATTTCTTTTACCAAATGCCCTTTGCCAATTCCGCCAATAGCAGGATTACAAGACATTTGCCCAAGTGTGTCGATGTTATGGGTCAACAATAATGTTTTTGAGCCCATTCTTGCAGCGGCAAGTGCTGCTTCAGTTCCGGCATGACCACCACCAACAACAATTACATCAAACCGTTCATGAAAATGCATTATCTGACCTTTGATAGCTAAGAAAGTTAAATTCGAATTTAATCTGTTTTCGAGTGGATCATTTTAGCACTTGCTTGTCTTAACGTGAACGATCATTTTTCACTGATTGATCAAGATGCGGTTTGCTTAATAGATCTTAAGATCTTTATATAGATCTTTTTATTATGTTTATTATTAGGATCGGGCTTTTCTGTTGATAACTCATATTTTCCTTTTTAATTATGGGCTTAGTGATAAACTAACCTGTGATCTGATCGCGATCAAACTCAAGATAACTTGGGGATAGATCGGGTAGTTATCCACAAGGGTGATCATTGAGCAGATCGGACTGTGAATAGTACAGAGTTATGATCGCTAAAAATAATAGCTTATCCACAAACTTATACTAATAAATAACATATTGTGGATAAGTTAGATCTAATCTGTGAGTTGATCATGACTTATGCAGATATTGATCGGATTTATATATGCTTAAATAAGATGTTGCCATTGTAATAACCAAGCTAAGGCGGGTTCTTCCGGTATTGGATCTCGTTGAACATCAATTTGGATCTTATCCACAATAGCTTTAGATCCATGTTGTAAAAGTAGTGCGGTTATTTTTTCAGGTCCTTGGCAGAAAGTATCGTAACTTGAGTCACCAATTGCACATAAAGCAAACTTTATATGCTTGAGATCGGGTATTTCGATCATTAATTGCTTATGAAAAGGTACTATATTGTCGGGAAGATCGCCTGCTCCATGAGTAGAACATACAAGGATCCACACTGGAAAATCTGCTAATTCATCTATATTAGGCTCAATAAATACCTCTGTTTGATGCTCTAACTCAGCAAGTTGAGCTGCCATTTCATCGGCAACATATTCTGAACCGCCTAATGTTGTGCCTACTAATAATGCTATTTTTGCCATCTTGACTCCTAATTATCTGTATTTTCCAATGACTACACATCTGTATTGATCATCATGGGGCGATGTATTTGGCTATTTTACTCGTTCAATTGAGATTAATGTTGGCTTATTTGTGTTTATAAGAGGCTATATCTGTACAAATTAGTGTGCTGTAGACGTTTTTAAGTGCTGTTTTTAGGCTTTATTTATTCGTTAACATGAGTTTTTAATATTTTTTGCATAAAAAAACGAGCCATATAAGGCTCGTTTATTTGGGCTTATTACAGCTGTATTATCTGAAAAGTTAACTTAATGACAAATGTTTTGCATGAAAATATAGATGATCTTCAATAAAGGTTGCGACAAAATAATAGCTGTGGTCATAACCTGGCTGCATTCTCATTTCAAGCGGATAACCTTTGTCTTTAGCCACATTAACTAATGCTTGTGGTTTTAACTGCTCGTCTAAAAAGTTGTCATTACTGCCTTGGTCCACCAGCGCGGGCACAAATTTTTGGCTATTGGCCATTAACTCGCAACTGTCATATTGTTTCCATTGCTGATGATCATCACCCAAATAGCCACGGAAGGCTTTTATTCCCCAAGGGCAATCCATTGGATGACAAATCGGACTAAATGCCGATACGCTGTTGAATAAATCTGGATTTTTCAATGCGATGGTCATAGCCCCGTGTCCACCCATTGAATGACCACTAATGCTGCGTTGGTTTGTGACGGGAAAATGAGCTTCAATTAATGCTGGCAGTTCGCTGACGACGTAATCATACATTTGATAATGCTGATTAAATGGTGGTTTGGTGGCATTAAGATAAAAGCTTGCACCTAAACCAAAGTCATAAGCGCCGTCGGCATCATCCGCGACACCTTCTCCTCGTGGGCTGGTATCGGTTGCGACAATAGCCATGCCTAATTCGGCTGCTATGCGAAGAGCTCCCGCTTTTTGCATAAAGTTTTCATCGGTACAGGTGAGCCCTGACAACCAATATAAAACTGGTACTTTTTGGCCTTCGGCTTGTGGTGGTAAGTAAATAGCAAACCGCATGGTGCAATTAAGCGCACTTGATTGATGACTGTATTGTTTATGCCAACCACCAAATGCTTTGGTACTGCTGATACTTTCAATGGTCATTATGTGTCCTTATTTGTCAGAAGGCAGCTAAGTCGTTTTACACTTAACTGCATCTGTCATGATAAATTAAGCGTTATTTGGCAAAGTGGATCACGCTGCGAATGCTTTCACCTTTGTGCATTAAATCAAATGCATCGTTAATACCTTCAATACCCATGGTGTGAGTAATAAAGTGGTCAAGTTTAAATTCGCCTGCTAAGTATTGTTCAACAATACCTGGTAACTCGCTACGTCCTTTTACGCCACCAAATGCACTGCCGTGCCATACACGACCAGTGACTAACTGGAATGGACGGGTTGATATTTCTTGTCCGGCACCGGCTACACCAATAATGACTGACTCGCCCCAACCTTTATGACAACACTCTAATGCACTGCGCATTACATTGACGTTACCAATACATTCAAATGAGAAATCAACACCACCGTCGGTCATTTCTACAATCACTTCTTGAATCGGCTTATCAAAGTTTTTAGGATTAATACAGTCGGTTGCACCTAACTTTTTGGCTAGTTCGAATTTAGATTCATTAAGGTCAATGCCAATAATTCGACTGGCGCCAGCCATTGTGGCACCAATAATTGCCGATAGACCAATACCGCCTAAACCAAAAATTGCGACAGTATCGCCTTTTTGAACTTTAGCTGTTTTCAGTACTGCGCCCATGCCGGTTGTCACGCCACAACCTAATAAACACACTTCTTCTAATGGTGCTTCTTTACTGACTTTTGCTAATGAAATTTCCGGTAAAACAGTGTACTCAGAAAATGTTGAGCAACCCATGTAATGAAAAATGGGTTGGCCATCTTTAAAGAAACGCGTGGTACCGTCTGGCATTAATCCTTTGCCTTGAGTTTCACGAACTGCACTGCAAAGGTTGGTTTTTCCTGAAGTACAGAACTTACATACCCCACATTCTGCTGTGTATAACGGAATAACATGATCGCCAACTTGTACGCTAGTAACACCTTCACCAATCATATGAACAATGCCGCCACCTTCATGCCCAAGAATGGCTGGGAATACCCCTTCAGGATCGTCACCTGAAAGCGTGAAAGCATCGGTATGACAGACACCTGATGCCACAATACGTACCATTACTTCTCCCGCTTTTGGGTACATTACGTCGACTTCTTCTACCGATAATGGCTGGCCAGGTCCCCAAGCAATAGCGGCTTTTGATTTAATAAATTGTGCTGACATAAATGACTTCCTTAACATTAACGACCATGGTCAACATGGCTAATAGATATGACTACAGTGTAGTGTATTTAGCTATTGTATTTGTTTATCATAGAATGATAATTAGCTTATTTAGCAAATGACTTTTACGAGAATGTAATAATGATGAAGTGGGAAGGCATTTTTGAATTTGTGGCCGTCGCCGAAACAGACAGTTTTACCTTGGCAGGTAAGCGTTTGAGTATTTCTACTGCGCAAGTGAGCCGACAAATCAGTCAGCTTGAAAATCGTTTAAACACCAAATTATTTTATCGTACCACCCGTAAAGTATCGTTAACCGAAGAGGGTACGGTTTATTATCAGCATTGCCGCCAAGTATTAAACAGTCTTGATGAAGCAGAACGGGCTATTTCAAGCTTAAAAGATAAGCCGCAAGGACTTATTAGAATTACTGCGCCAGTGACTTACGGTGAAAAGTTTATCATGCCGATAGTCATTGATTTTATGCAGCAATATCCAGACATTGAAGTTATTTGTGAGCTAACTAATCAACAACTTGACTTGGTGGACGGTGGTTATGATTTGGCTATTAGGCTAGGGCGGTTAACTAATTCAACCATGATGGCAAAGCGACTTACGAGTCGAAGCCAATATGTTTGCGCCGCCCCGAGTTACATCGCTAAATACGGTACGCCTTATGCGTTATCTGAGTTAAGCCAGCATAATTGTTTAATTGGCAGTCAGTCGCATTGGCATTTTGTTGAACAAGGTAAACCCAAGACGATAAAAGTGCATGGTTCTTTAGCTTGTAGCAGTGGCTTGAGTTTATTAAATGCGGCTATTTGTGGTTTGGGTATAGTGCAGTTACCCGGATATTACGTCAATGATGCTATAGCAGAGGGGGAATTAGTGGTATTACTGGCACCTTTTCAACAACCTAAAGAAGGTATTTGGGCTTTGTATCCGCATAATCGCCATTTATCACCCAAAGTGAGATTACTGGTCGATAAGCTATCTCAAGAGTTGTAACTATAATCTGTTTATCTCGATCTGATTTTAATCATACAAGTTAACAAGCATCTAGCTCATTGTTCGCAAATAACGCGCTATTTGAGCTTTTGGAAGGCTGGATATTTTAGTGATTATATCAATGGTAATAGCTTGTTTGGGCAGTTGTTGCTGCAACACTTCTATTTGATGTAACCACAAATGGCTGGTCATAGTTGCATCGGCTAAAGCGCGGTGAAACACCCCTTGATTGGGTAATTGATGGTAATTAACCAAGGTGCCAAGTTGATGATTAGGCGCATCTTGGCTTATTCGCCTTGATAATAATAACGAGCAAGCAAACTGACCTGTGTAATGGAGTTTGCTATGACTAAATTCAGCATCGAGAAACTTTTTATCAAAGCTGGCATTGTGTGCCACCAAATTAAAACCATCAATAAACTTGGCAAACTGCCCCATAACTTGTTTGGACGCTGGGGCATGTTTGAGCATATCGTTGCTAATACCTGTGTATTGCTCAATAAAGCTATTGACTCGCCGACCCGGATTAATCAGTTCCTGAAAAGTATCGACTATTTGACCATTAACTAACTTAACTGCACCAATTTCTATGGCTCGGTCACCGTTATCTGGTGATAGTCCTGTGGTTTCAAAATCGAGCACCACAACCTGGTTAGCGAGTGTCATCAATTTACACCTATTTACCAATACAGAATGAGCCAAAAATCTTGCCCAATAGATCATCTGAGGTGAATTTACCGGTGATTTCAGATAAAGCCATTTGTGTCATGCGCAGTTCTTCTGCCAGTAACTCTCCGGCTAAATACACTTCAAGCTGTTCTTTACCCAGTTGTAAGTGATTTGCGGCAAGTTCGAGTGCTTCTAAATGACGACGGCGGGCAATAAAACCACCTTCTAAGTTACTTTGGTAACCCATTAATGATTTAAGGTGCTGCTTTAATTCATCAACGCCTAAACCTGTTTTGGCTGATATCCGATAAACACTGTAGCCTTGTTCTTCGGTGTTATCTAAGGTCTCACCGGTTAAATCCGCTTTATTTCGTACTACCGTTACCCCTAGCTTTGCTGGTAAGCGGTCGATAAAGTCGGGCCAAATTTCGTGAGGATTAATAGCATCAGTTGTGGTGCCATCGACCATGAATAAGACTCTATCGGCACTGGCTATTTCGGCCCATGCGCGTTCGATACCTATTTGTTCAACCGTATCGAGAGTGTCTCGTAACCCAGCCGTATCGATAATGTGCAGTGGCATACCGTCTAAGTGGATATGTTCCCGCAATACGTCACGAGTTGTGCCGGCAATTTCAGTTACAATGGCCGACTCTTTACCGGCTAATGCATTAAGTAAGCTTGATTTACCAGCATTAGGGCGGCCGGCTATTACAACTTTCATTCCTTCACGGATGATTGAACCTTGTTTGGCGCTGGCTTGTACTGTGTCTAGTTTGCCGATGATTTTATATAACGCGTTGGCAATTTTACCATCTGATAGAAAGTCGACTTCCTCATCGGGGAAATCAATCGCAGCTTCCACATATAAGCGCAGATTGGTGACTTGGTCGACAAGCTCATGGACTTCTTTTGAAAATTCACCTTGTAGTGATTGCAACGCACTTTTTGCTGCTTGTTCACTGGTGGCATCAATTAAGTCAGCAATCGCTTCAGCTTGAGTTAAGTCGAGTTTATCGTTCATAAAGGCTTGTTCGCTAAATTCACCAGGCCTAGCAATACGAATACCGTCTATTTCCATGACTCGCTTAATTAGCATGTCGAGCACTATTTGACCGCCATGGCCTTGCAGTTCTAGAACATCTTCGCCGGTAAATGAATTTGGTCCTTTAAAAAATAGCGCAATCCCTTGATCAATCACCTGACCGTCAGCATTGTTAAAATCACAATATTCTGCGTAACGCGTTTTTGGGATGTGGCCAATAATAGCTGTCGCTACATTAGTCGCTAAACCACCAGAAATACGAATGATACCTACGCCACCTCGTCCCGGGGCGGTGGCTTGTGCCACAATAGTGTCTGTTGTCACGGTATTACCTATAAAATTGATAAAGGAAAAGGCGGCTAATCAGCCGCCTTTTTAATCAGTTATACAACATTGAGCTTAGGCTTATTTTATGCCATTTTTCTCAAGGCCAGCATAAATAATTTTCTGCTGTGTGATTGCAACTAAGTTACCCACTAACCAGTAAAGTACAAGACCGGCTGGGAACCACAAGAAGAATACGGTAAAGATAACTGGCATCCACTGCATCATTTTCACTTGCATTGGATCCATTGTTGGTGCTACCGGTTGCATTTTCTGCATCAAGAACATTGATAAGCCCATTAACAATGGCAATACATAGTATGGATCTTGAACCGATAAGTCAGTAATCCAAAGCATGAATGGCGCGTGACGTAATTCATAGCTTTCTAAAAGTACCCAGTATAAGGCGATGAAAATTGGCATTTGTAACAGAATAGGTAAGCAACCGCCCATAGGGTTTACTTTTTCTTTCTTATACAGCTCCATCATCGCTTGACCCATCTTTTGACGGTCATCACCAAAGCGTTCTTTCATCTCAGTCAATTTAGGCTGCAGATTACGCATTTTGGCCATAGAGGTATATTGCTTTTTAGTCAGCGGATATAGACCACCACGGACGGTGAGGGTGATCAAAATAATCGCTACACCCCAATTGCCCACAAATGATTGATAGAACATCAATAACCAATGGATTGGAATGGCTAACCACCATAAGAAACCGTAATCAACAACCAAGTTTAAGGTTTCAGAAATAGCTGAAAGCTCTTTTTGGTTTTTAGGGCCAACATAAAACTGCGAGCTAATTTCTTGAGTCGCGCCAGGAGCAATATCATATACTGCACCACGGAAACCAATATTAGCCATTCCACCAGCACTCATACTTGAGAAAATGGTGTTTGAATCTGTTGCAGGCGGAACCCAAGCCGACACAAAGTAATGTTGTAGCATTGCAGCCCAACCACCCAGTGTTACTTTTGCAAGGTTTTTGTCAGCCATATCGTCAAAGTTATATTTCTCATAACGAGTATCTTGAGCCGAGAAAGCACCACCACGATAAGTTGGCATCATCATGCTGCTTTCTGATTCTTTAATCGTTTGCTTAATTTGACCATACATTTGCACTTGTAACGGTGCAGCTGAAGTATTGTTAATGCTGTAATCTACTCCGACATCATATTGACCACGGGTAAACGTAAAGGTTTTTACGTAGGTGATACCGTTGTCTGCTGTATAAGTAAATGGCACAGTTAATGTGTCTTTACCATCAGCTAAAGAATATGAATTAGTTTGCACACTATAAGCTGCTCGACCATTTGCACTGCTATCAATACCATCACGACCAATAAGTCCGCTTTGGGCGATATAAGTGAAATTGTCCTTTTGCTCTAAAATGACAAATGGATCACTACTGTTAATTTCGCGTTTATGTTCCACTAATGCGGCATAAACTATGTCACCACCAATCGGGCTGATTTTAATATCAAGCTGATCAGTTTTAACGCTAATAAGGTTTTTATTTGCAGGTAATTCTACTGGTACACCAGAGATATCTGCTTCTGGAACGTCAGCACTGTGTTGCGAGGCGGCGTTAGTTTGAGTAACAGTTTGAGTTGCTACTGGTTTTGGTGCTTTATCTGTCTGCCACTGTGTCCACATTAAATAGCTGACAAACAGTAAACCGATTAGCAATATATTGCGTTGAGATTCCATAGCCTATTTATTACACCTGTCATTTTTAGGGGGGACGGGATCACTACCGCCGGGATGTAAAGGGTGACATTTTAATATGCGTTTCATTGCAAACCAACTACCTTTCAGTGTTCCATGTGTTTTTATTGCTTCTATAGCATAATAAGAACAAGTTGGATTGAACCGACAACGCGGTCCCAATAAAGGGCTGATAATAATTTGGTAGCCACGGATAACCGTGGTTGCTAGCCATTGTAACGGCGACTGAGTTTGCGCCATAGCTTTTCTATTAATTTGTGTAGTTCTGCATTTTCCATTTCCATCACGCCATTTCTGACTAATACAACGATATCAATATCTGGGATGTCGTGTTGATGTAAACGAAAACTATCTCTTATCACACGTTTAATACGATTACGTTGGTTTGCACGTTTGACAAAACGTTTGGCCACAGTTAATCCTAAACGAGGATGTTGCTCTGAATTTGGAATTGCGAGCAGAGTTATTTCAGCAGAGGATGCTTTGATTGGATTGGAGAATACAGATTTAAATTGCGCGGGAGTTAACAAACGTAACTCCCGCGAAAAGGTATAGCTAGTCACCTAGTTATCTACTTACGCAGATAAACGAGCGCGACCCTTCGCACGACGACGTGCAAGGACCTTACGGCCGCCTACAGTAGCCATACGAGCGCGGAAGCCGTGAGAACGCTTGCGCTTCAGGTTGCTAGGTTGAAAAGTACGTTTACTCATTATGGCAATCCGTCTTTGTTAGTGAATTTACCTTAGCTCCAACATTAGAGGTAAGGGCAAAAAAGAGGCCGAATTGTAATCACTTTAAGTACTGTCGTCAATAACGAAAGTACTAATATAATAAATTTCTGCCAATCTTTATTTGAAGCTACCAAGCATTAAGCACCAGAAGATGTGGATAAGTCTGTGTACAGACACTATATCTTGTGGATCTTTCATTGTTTCAGTAGATCAAAGAATCGCTATTATAGATCAAGGTGGATCGGTTAATAAAGCTGGATTTGCTTGAAATTTGCAATTAATGGATCGATTTTGATCTTCGCTGATCTGATATATATACACAGAATGATCCCGCTGGGGATAATTCTGCTTTAAAGGATAGCGATCATTGTGATCTCCCTATAGAATACACCTCCTTTGATTAAAGATATTTGGGGATAAATAAGTGGCGGTTTCACTTTGGCAACAATGTATCGGTAGACTGCAAGACGAGTTATCAGCACAGCAGTTCAGTATGTGGATCCGTCCGTTACAGGCTGAAATGGATGGTGATACATTGGTTTTGTATGCGCCAAATCGTTTTGTGCTGGATTGGGTACGCGATAAATACATCAATATCATTAATCAATTTTTTACTGAACAAATGGGCAGTAATGCTCCTAAGTTACGTTTTGATATTGGTAGTCGTCCTTCTGCTCGTCCGGTTGCGCCAGCTCCAGTAGCGGTTAAGCCTGTGAATCGCCAAACGAAAGCCCAAGTCGGAACAACTTCCTTTAATACCCAGGCTGAACCGATTATTAACCCTAATCATCGCAGCAATATTAATCCTACTTACCAGTTTGATAACTTCGTTGAAGGTAAATCGAATCAGTTAGGTAAAGCTGCGGCATTGCAAGTTTCTGAAAATCCTGGTGGTGCTTATAATCCGTTATTTTTATATGGCGGCACTGGTTTAGGTAAAACTCACCTTTTACACGCAGTTGGTAATGGCATTATTAAAAATAATCCCAATGCCAAAGTGGTGTATATGCATTCTGAGCGTTTTGTTCAGGACATGGTTAAAGCGCTGCAAAATAATGCGATCGAAGAATTCAAGCGTTATTATCGTAGTGTCGATGCGCTATTTATTGATGATATTCAATTTTTTGCCAATAAAGATCGTTCACAAGAAGAGTTTTTTCATACCTTTAATGCATTGTTGGAAGGTAATCATCAAATTATTTTAACCTCAGACCGTTATCCTAAAGAGATCGATGGGGTTGAGGATCGCTTAAAATCACGCTTTGGTTGGGGTTTAACGGTTGCTATCGAGCCACCTGAATTAGAAACCCGCGTAGCGATTTTAATGCGTAAAGCACAAGAGAGCGGAATAAACCTTCCTGATGAAGTGGCATTTTTTATTGCCAAGCGCTTACGTTCAAACGTACGTGAATTAGAAGGTGCACTTAACCGCGTGATTGCCAATGCTAACTTTACAGGCCGTCCAATCACTATCGACTTTGTGCGTGAAGCATTAAGAGATCTCTTGGCACTGCAAGAAAAATTAGTCACTATAGATAATATTCAGAAGACTGTTGCTGAATATTACAAAATCAAAATGGCAGATATGCTGTCTAAACGCCGTTCTCGCAGTGTGGCAAGGCCTAGACAAGTGGCGATGGCGCTATCTAAAGAACTTACTAACCAAAGTTTACCGGAAATTGGTGATGCTTTTGGTGGTCGTGACCATACGACAGTATTACATGCGTGTCGTAAAATCGCTCAATTGCGCGAAGAGAGTCATGATATTAAAGAAGATTATGCTAACTTGATTAGAACTTTGTCTTCTTAATTCAGGGAATGTAGACACGATGAAATTTTCAATTGATAGGGATGCCCTATTAAAGCCGTTGCAGCTAGTGTGCGGCGCGGTAGAACGCAGACACAATTTACCTATATTAGCCAACTTGCTCGTTGAAGTTAGTGAGTTATCAATTAAGCTAACGGGCACTGATTTAGAAGTTGAGTTGGTGGGCCAAGCCGCTATTCATGGTGACATTGATATCGGTCGTACGACTGTTCCTGCTAAAAAACTATTGGATATTGTTAAGTCATTACCAGAGCAAAGCGAATTAAAAGTCGAACAACTCGATAATAAATGGTTATTGCGTTCAGGTCGCAGTCGTTTTTCGTTGGCAACATTACCAGCCGAAGATTACCCTAACGTTGAAGAATTCCAAGCGGATATCGAATTTAGCTTAAAGCAAGGCGTGTTGAAGTCGATTATTGATTCAACTCAGTTTTCAATGGCTAACCAAGATGTACGCTATTACCTCAATGGTTTGTTATTTGAAACGGAAGGCAATGTATTGCGAGCGATTGCCACCGACGGACACCGCTTAGCATTAAGTCATCGTACGCTAGATGTTTCATTACCCGAAAAACAAGTGATTGTACCTCGTAAAGGTGTGGTTGAAATGGCGCGCTTGCTCGACAGTGATGACCAAGACATTACCATTGCTATTGGTGATAATGCCATTAGAGCGATTACCAGTTCAGCTGTTTTTACTAGTAAGCTTGTTGATGGTCGCTTCCCTGATTACCGCCGAGTGTTACCTAAGGGTGGCAACAAAGTGGTTATCGCCAGTCGCAATCAACTAAAACAAGCGTTAACTCGTGCTTCAATCTTATCGAATGAAAAATTCCGTGGAGTACGCATTCAGCTTGAAACAGGTTTATTGAAAATTACGGCCAATAATCCTGAGCAAGAAGAAGCTGAAGAGATCATCGATGTTGAATATGACTCTGACAATCTAGAAATTGGTTTTAACGTTAGTTATTTGCTTGATGTATTAAATAACTTAGCCAGTGATGAAGTGCGAATTACCTTAATTGATGGTAATTCCAGTGCCTTGATTGAGAACCACAAAGAAGAAGATTCTATGTATGTGGTGATGCCAATGCGCTTGTAATGCGTTATTGTGTTATTGCTATACCAAAGGTGCTGCAAAGCACCTTCTTTGTCTCTAGCGTTTTATTGGGTTATCACAATAGGTCTTCATGAGTTTATCACGCATTAACATTGGTTCATTTCGTAATATTACCTCTGCTTCATTACAGCCTTGTGATGGCTTAAATTTGATTTACGGTCAAAATGGCAGTGGCAAAACCAGCATTCTTGAAGCTATTTATTTTTTGGGTATGGGCCGTTCGTTTAGAAGCCATTTATCCCAACGTGTGATCAACAATGATGATGATAAACTGACCTTGTTTGCGCATTTAATTGATGCAGATAGAGATTGTAAAATTGGCTTACGTCGTCATCGAAGTGGTGAGATCGAAGTCAAAATTGATGGCGAGAAAGTGAAGCGTTTATCAACCTTGGCCGAAACATTACCCATCCAAGTTATTACTCCCGAAAGTTTTTCTTTATTGTTCGAGGGACCTAAAGCCCGTCGTCAATTTATCGATTGGGGGGCATTTCATTCTGATCCACATTTTTATCAAGCTTGGGTGAATACTAGAAAGGTATTAAAGCAACGAAACCAATTGCTTAGAAATCAATCTTCCTATAACCAAATACAGTTTTGGGATAAGGAGTTGGTGCGGTATGCTGAACAGGTTACCGATATACGAAATCAATATGTAGACTCGTTAAATGTGCTACTAAAGGGTATAATCGGAGTGTTTTTACCTCAGATTGATATTAAGGTTTCTTTTACTCGAGGATGGGACAGTAAAACGGATTTTGCCCAATTACTTGAAAACCAATACTCAAGGGATTTAGCCGCTGGAAATACGGGCAGCGGCCCCCACAAAGCAGACTTACGTTTGCGTGTGGGTAATTTGCCAGCGCAGGATGCGTTGTCCCGTGGACAATTAAAATTATTAGTCTGTGCACTGCGTATTGCACAGGGAAAGTTGCTCAAACAACAACTAGATAAAAATAGTATTTATCTAGTCGACGATTTACCGTCAGAGTTGGATGCACAGCATAGGCAGCTATTGCTACAGCAGTTAACCGAAACCGGTGCACAAATTTTTGTTACCGCGATCGATCCGCTAGCAATAGTCGATTCGTTATCTAGCCCTCCAAACAGGATGTTTCATGTGGAACAAGGGCTGGTAACGGTTATTGAATAACAACGAGAGATAAATATGTCAGAGAATAGTTACGATTCTTCGAGTATCAAGGTATTAAAAGGCCTTGATGCAGTCCGTAAGAGACCTGGTATGTACATTGGTGATACTGATGATGGCACAGGTCTTCATCACATGGTATTCGAAGTGGTCGATAACTCTATCGATGAAGCTTTAGCAGGCCATTGTAGTGATATCACCATTAGCATCCATACAGATGGTTCAGTCTCAGTAAAAGACGATGGTCGTGGTATTCCTGTTTCGATACATGAAGAAGAGGGTATCTCTGCCGCTGAAGTTATTATGACTGTACTTCATGCTGGCGGTAAGTTTGATGATAACTCTTATAAAGTCTCTGGTGGTCTGCACGGTGTGGGTGTTTCGGTAGTTAATGCGTTATCGAAAAAACTACAGTTAACCATTCGTCGGGCAGGTAAAGTCTATGAGCAGTTTTATACTCATGGTGTACCAGATGCGCCTATCAAAGAAATTGGTGATGCGATTAAAACCGGTACCGAACTCCGCTTTTGGCCAAGTGGTGACACGTTTACCAATGTTGAATTTCATTTTGAAATTTTAGCCAAACGCGTACGTGAACTATCATTCTTAAACTCTGGTGTCGGTATTCGTTTAGTTGACGAGCGCGACGGTAAAGATGAGTTCTTTAAGTATGAAGGCGGTATTAGTGCTTTTGTTGATTACTTAAACCGTAATAAAACGCCGATTAACAAAGATGTTTTCCATTTTTCTCATGAACGCGAAGACGGTATCACCGTTGAAGTTGCGATGCAGTGGAACGATGGTTATCAAGAGAATATTTTCTGTTTTACTAATAATATTCCTCAGCGTGATGGTGGTACTCACTTAGCAGGTTTCCGTGGCGCTTTAACACGTAACTTGAACAACTACATGGAACGTGAAGGTTTTAACAAAAAAGGCAAAACTAACGCGACAGGTGATGACGCGCGCGAAGGCTTAACTGCGGTTATTTCAGTAAAAGTACCTGATCCAAAGTTTAGCTCGCAAACTAAAGACAAACTTGTGTCTAGTGAAGTGAAAAGCGCGGTTGAACAAACAATGGGTGAGCAGTTAAACGATTACCTATTAGAAAACCCAGCAGATGCTAAATTAATTGTGGGTAAAATTGTTGATGCAGCACGTGCTCGTGAAGCGGCGCGTAAAGCCCGTGAAATGACTCGTCGTAAAGGCGCGCTAGATTTAGGTGGTTTGCCAGGTAAGTTAGCTGACTGCCAAGAGAAAGATCCTGGTCTTTCTGAAATATACATAGTGGAAGGAGACTCTGCTGGTGGATCTGCTAAGCAGGGACGTAACCGTAAAAATCAAGCTATTCTTCCACTAAAAGGTAAGATCTTAAACGTAGAAAAAGCGCGTTTTGACAAGATGTTATCTTCACAAGAAGTGGCAACCCTGATTACTGCATTAGGTTGTGGTATTGGCCGCGATGAATATAATCCAGATAAGACTCGTTATCACAACATCATCATCATGACCGATGCTGACGTCGACGGCTCACACATTCGTACCTTGCTGTTGACCTTCTTCTTCCGTCAAATGCCAGAATTGATCCAACGTGGTTATATTTATATTGCTCAACCACCACTTTTTAAAGTGAAAAAAGGTAAGCAAGAACAGTATTTGAAAGATGAGCCAGCATTAACCGAGTATTTAACCACTCAAGCACTCGATGGCACCAATATTTATCCAAGCCCAGGTGCTTTAGGTATGTCTGGTGAACCATTAGAACGTTTAGTGGCGCAGTATCGTGAAGTTGAGCGCATAATTAAGCGTCTAGAAAAACGCTTCCCAGCTAACCTACTTGACCGTATGTTGTATCACCCTGAAGTGACTGCAGCAGTGTTAAGTGACGAAGCGCAAATGACCGCATGGTGTAATGGCTTCATTGCAGATCTAGTTGAACGTGAAAGTAGCGGTATTATTTTTACAGCTAATGTAATGCTTGATCCTGAGCGCAAGGTTTACACCCCAAGCGTGACAATACGTAAGCACGGTATTGATACTAACTATCTATTTGGTTATGAATACTTCACATCATCTGATTACCAGCGTATCGCTAAGCTTGGTGCTGCATTAGACGGTATGATTGAAGAAGGTGGTTATGTGCAACGTGGCGAGCGTGTTAAAGAAGTTGAAAGCTTCTTAGAAGCGTTAGATTGGACTATCAGTGAAGCGAAACGCGGTCTATACATTCAACGTTATAAAGGATTGGGTGAAATGAACCCTGAACAATTGTGGGAAACTACAATGGATCCGGAATCTCGTCGTATGTTACGCGTTACTATTGATGATGCGGTTGCTGCTGATCAGTTATTCACATGTTTGATGGGCGACCAAGTTGAGCCACGTCGTGAGTTTATTGAAACTAACGCGCTTAATGTTGCGAACTTAGACGTATAATAAAATTTAGTGTGAAAATGGGTGCCTTTGGCACCCATTTTTGTTTTTAGTGCTATGGTTACAATAATATCTACTTAACACTTCATAAGGCTATTTACAGTGGTTATTAGTTTATTTAAAAAATTGTTTAATATTCGTGACCGCAATGAACAAGCCAAATTTACTGGCATTACCACCGCAGAAAAACGTCAACAAACTAATCAGCAAGCTCAAGTACCTATAATTGAAGTGACCGAAAATCAAGCGGTTGAATCACAGTTAGATCTGTCGGCTTTATTTTACAGTTTATTATTTGCAACTCCATCCACTACGACCACTGGTATTGCCAATAACCTTGAACGTAGTGTAATGCAAAATATTGAACAGGCATTAAGCTCACCGCAGTCGATTGCAGAAAACGTATTAAAGCTTCCCAGTAAAATACTCGAGCTTGATAAAAAACTTGGCGACGATAATATTGAAACCCAAGAGCTAATACTACTTATTGAGCAAGACCCTTTGTTGTGTGTTGAAGTGCTCAAGTTATGTAACTCGCCCGCTTTCAAACGAGCTGATACCGATGTTAGCAGTATTCAACAAGCGTTAGTACAAGTGGGCAGGCAACAATTAAGGCAATTTATTACCGCGAGTTTAGCCCGTGAGTTAATCGATATAAAACCTATTTATTTTAGACGCTTTGGTGCTGAGATCTGGCGTCATTCTATGCAAGTCGCTTTTTTGGCCAGCGAGTTAGCGAACCTCAAACAACGAGACAGTGCTTTTTTAGTGGGCTTGCTACATGACGTGGGTAAAATTGCGATTTTTAAAATGCTGGTGGATGCTTTTTATCAAGCTGAACCTGAAGAGCAGCCTAACTCAATACTATTTAAGCAGGTGATGACGACAAAGTCGTTAACGTTAAGTGCGCTGTTAGCGCGTTGTTGGCAACTACCACAGCACTTTGAAACGCCGTTAACGTTACTGGCCAATACTAATATTAAACCTACAGATGACATGGCACTGCTTATTTGGAAAGCCAATATTATTAGTGAATGTTCAATGTTGCTGCAAGTCGACAAATTGCCTCAACCAGTATTAGCGCTGTTGTTAGCTCAAGTTGAGTGTAGTGAAGAAGATTTTATAGAATTACATCAAAAGCTTATCCAGTTTTAAATTGACTTCGATGCGGGTAAGGTCTGCTTGAGCCTTTTATTCTCTAAATTCGGGGCTGATATTCTGAAACCATAAAAGGTATTCCATAAAAAAAGCGCCTTTCGGCGCTTTATTTCAATCATCAACTACAGCTAATTTACATTATTGCAGTAACGAAATGTCTGCAACGTGCAAAAACTGCTCACGAAGATTGGTTAATAATGCTAAACGGTTATTTTTCAATGCTTCATCATCTGCCATTACCATCACATCTTCAAAGAACTGATCGACATTTTCGCGTAAGTCAGCCAATAGCGTTAATGCTTGTTGGTAATTGCCATCAGCAAACAGTGGAGCTAACTGTGGTTGTAACTGTACAAGCTTATCAGCTAACGCTTTCTCTGCTGGTTCTGTTAATAGCGCTGAATTGATGGTTGCGGGTAATTCGCCTTCAACTTTAGCCAATATATTAGAAACACGCTTATTTGCCGCTGCTAGCGCTGTAGAAGCTTCTAAGCCACGGAAATGTGATACAGCTTTAACACGACTGTCAAAATCAGCAGGTTTTGTTGGACGGCGAGCCAGTACAGCTAAAATAACATCAACTTGAATGCCTTTATCTTGGTACCAAGCTCGGAAACGTGCGAGAAGGAATTCAAGTACATCATCACTGGTATTGGTGTTAGTAATATTGGGCGCATGCAAAGCTTGTGCTTTAGCAATTAACTCAACTAAGTCGAGTGGCAGTTTGTTTTCTACAATAACGCGCAAAATACCAATGGCTGCACGGCGAAGTGCAAATGGGTCTGCTGCATCTTTTGG
>NZ_JACJFI010000180.1 GCF_014164505.1 Shewanella sp. SG41-4
CCGTAAAACATCAGTTAATGGCAAACATCAGCTCATGCCGGTGAAATTACTGTTGTGCCGCAGCTAGCTCAGCTTCTTCCTTTAAGCGTTTTTGCAAATTTACTTTAAGTAATTGTCTCTAACGTTCAAGAGCTTCACTTATTTCGGTTTTCATTCGTTTTAATTCTGGATAATTTTCGAAGAATTACGTGCCAACCAAATGGCAACTGTACCTAACGGGTAACTGATTCAGCGTTACGCAGCATAAATCCGCCAAGTATTCTTCTGGCAACTCTTCCATTAAGCCTTCATCTCGCAGCATTTCCATTAATAGAACTTCATAATAGTTTCGGATCTCTAATTGCATTATTACGCTCCATTGAGACAGTTTGAGTTATCGACATATTCATCAGTGTCGATATGTTTGTTTAATTTAGTGATGCATTATTGTTGGTTTTGTATTGCCTGACACTATGTTGACCATAATTCATTGGCTGCAACTAACAATTGGCTATGTCGGATCGTTAATTCTGCTTCACTACGACTATAGCCTCCACCTATTACTGCTGCAAGTGGGATGTTATGCATTTTTGCTATCGATATTACCTGTTTATCACGGTCGAGAATACCTTGATTTGAAATAGCGAAATATCCCAGGTCATCATGTTGATGAATATCGACCCCCGCATCATATATGATCAGATCTGGCTGATGGATGCGTATCAAGTAAGGTAAAATTTGTTGTATGTGTTCAAGGTATTGTTTATCAGTACACCCTTTATCCAGAGCGATATCGTGGTCAGATTGTTGTTTTCGGGACGGGAAATTTTGTGCACAGTGAATCGAGCAACTGATGATATCTGAATGGCCTTGAGTCAGAGTCGCGGTTCCATCACCTTGATGAACATCACAATCAAAAATGAGTACTTTATCCGCTTTACCTGAGTCAATGGTTGATCTCGCTGCGATAACTAAGTCATTAAAAATGCAAAAACCACTGCCAAAATCGTAGTGCGCATGATGATAACCACCGGTTAGATGGACAGAAATTCCATATTCAAGCGCTAATTGAGCACACAAACGGGTGCCATTGACGGCATGTAAAGTACGGGTGACTAGCTCTGTGCTCCATGGGAAGCCAATACGTCTTTGGGCTTTGTGGTCTAAGGTGCCATTGATAAATTGTTCTACATACTGTGGGCAATGCACAGTATAGAGTGTCTCTTTTGATATTGGCGTTGGCGTATGGCGATACTGCTCAAACAACAATTGTTGTTTGAGCGCATGCTGGTATAAATTACGATATTTAGTAGTTGGAAAGCGATGGATGCTAGGTAACGCCAGCTGTGAATAGCTGGCGTGGTAAACAAAAGGGATCGACACCAACATTAAAGTTGCTTTATTGCCCAGCCCATAAATTCTTTACGCGTTTTGTCATCGGCTTGTAACCACCAATATTGCAGCATTTGTTCTGCTTGGGCCGCTGTAGGTTTTTGCTGAGCTGTTGCTGCTGGCACTGCTGCTGGCACGGATGCGATAGCTGGAGCACTCATGGTAGCCGTTTCAATATCTGATTTGACAGCTAATGATTGTATAGGTTGACTACCGTTACCCGTAGCTGATGCAGAAAGGGTTTCAATATCATGTTGGTTTTTATTGTTAAACAGGTTAGTAATAAATGAATCTTCAGTAAAACTAGTTTGTTCAACGGTGTAAGTTACCGCAGCATTATCTTGGCGCTTAATGTTGATTTGTGGTTTTTTGGCAAATGCTTTTGGATTCCTGATAATGTCTCCGTCAGCAGGTTGCAACAGATATTGATGATCGCCATCAACCGTTAACGTGACAATTAAAGGCGTCGATTTTACGAATGATTGACTGTCACTAAAGGAGTCATCAACCACATCATGATAACGAACAGCAATTTTGTGGGTGCCATTGGTTAACGCTAAATCCGATTGATGGCTGAACATACTGGTTTCAACTTCTGCACCATCAAGCGCTAGGTATTCAAAAGACATTGGAATGGTTAAATTAGCGGCTAAGACTGATGATGATGTTAAAAATGCCAAAAGCGCACTTGTGGTAAATAAAGATTTCATTGTTGCTCCTTAACGTGGGTAACTTTGGCGAGGTCGTTCAAAAAGTTGAATACGCTCTTCAATATAACTGGTTGCTTGTTTGCACTTACCTAAACGGCGATGCATTGACAGAATATCATTTTGCAGTTTTATTTTGTCATCACTATGACAGAATTCAAGAGATGCTTCCATTTGTTGTATTTTTTGTTCTATTTTTTTTGCCCAATTTAAATGTTTATTGAGTTCGGCGTAGAGTTGATGGCTGTTTTGCATCACATTGCTGGCTATCCAACCAAATCCGCTGTCTTGTATTGCTTGCTGTTGTTTTTTAGCGTATCGAGCCCGGTTACTGGCTTTACGCTGTTGTTCGGATTTAAGATTGATATGAGTGGTCAGCAATGCTCTGCGTAATGCACTAAATCGGTCTTGAATACGATTGCAACTAAGTTGGATAACATTACTTCCCAACTTAAGGTAAAGCTGTTTTTCGAGTTGTTTAATATCTTGACGTAACTGGATGATACAAGGGCTTAGTTGGGCTCCTTGTTGGGCAAACAACTGACTGTTAAATCGCTCAATTTCTTGTAATGATTGTCGTTGTGAAGGTGCTAAATTCTGGTCGTGTATTAATGCGTCTTGTTCAAGCTGCGCGAGCTGCTGCTTTAACATTGAGACCAATTGTTGGGTGTTCATGCCCATGCACTCCACGTAAGATGAACTGCTATCGACAATACCATAATAATGAATATTGGCTTAATAAAAGGAATCCCAAATCGAATAGCACTTCTTGCGCCGATAAATGAGCCTGCCATCATGCATACCCCCATCCATAAGCCGAGCATCCATTGCACTTGTCCCATGGATGCAAAGATAATGAGTGCAGTAATGTTACTCACCGCAGTCATTACTCTTGCTAATCCACAGCTGTGTAATAAAGGAAGTTTATGCAACGAGATGGACGACACCGTCCAAAAAGCACCAATGCCAGGTCCAGCAAAACCATCGTAGCCACCTAAAATAAATCCTTGGCTAATCTGTTTGTATTTTGGTGAACGAGATTTGGGGGCAATGATATTTTTGTCACCCATCGCTTTGGGGCTAAATAAGGTGTAAACAACGATGCTAATGATCAGCAGCGGTAATATTTTGTCTAACCACTTGGGGTCAATCAGAAAAACTAAACCACAACCTGCAATAGATCCTACCAGCGTGGCAAAAAAACACGCTTTCCATAATGCAGGGTTAAATAAATGTTGTTTATAAAAGGTGTAGCTTGAAGTAAGAGAGCCAAAACAAGCGGCTAGTTTATTGGTCCCCAAAGCTAAATGTGGTGGAATACCTACTGTTAGTAATGCAGGAATAGACAGAAGCCCACCACCGCCAACAATGGCATCAATAAAACCAGCAAATATACCGATGACCGCTAATATAGCCCAATGGCTAGGGTCTAATAATAAATCCAACTAAATACCTATTCAATAACACGTCTAAAAGGAGGAAGGGCATCAATTAATGATTTGCCATAACGTTTAGTGACCAAACGACGGTCCAAAATGGTCACTCGGCCATAATCTTGCTCTTTTCGTAACAATCGCCCACAACTTTGGACTAATTTACGTGAAGCATCAGGAATTGTCAGCTGTAAAAAAGGATTACCGCCTTTTACTTTTAGGTATTCTGCGTGAGCTTGTTCTACTGGTGAGGTTGGGACCGCAAACGGAAGTTTGGTAATGATTAAGTTTGTTAAGTAATCACCCGGTAAATCGAGCCCCTCAGAAAAACTGCCAGTGCCAAATATTACACTGGGTAGACCGTCATCACAGCGTTTTTTGTGTTGTTCTAATATTTGTTGACGCGGAATCGCGCCTTGAACAAAAAGCTGATCTTTAGGGATTTTTCCTTCAACTAATTCAACGACCTTATCCATTTGCCAATATGATGCAAACAGCACTAATGTGGCCATTTCACCATCAATTAATGCCACAATATGTTCTGCTATTTCGGCAGTATAATTATCGTCAGTTGGTTCATTAACCATTTGAGGAATGAACAAAGTTGCATTGTTTTCGTAATCAAAAGGTGACTGTAATGCTAAAAAACGACTGCCATCGTTCATTGATAACCCGACTTGGTGGGCGAAATGATTGAAATTATTTAAGGCTCTAAGCGTTGCACTGCACAACACCACTCCAGCGGCTTTTTGCCACAACATAGATTCAAGCATAAAGCCGACTTCTATTGGCGATGAGCAAAACAAATAATCTTGTTGTTTACCAGTAATTAATTCAGCCCAACGTGCCATAGGTGCGCCTTTTTTACTGTCTTCTTTGGCCATCATCTTCCACAATTTATGCAAGTTATCCAGCCGTTGTAAGATAAAACCGGTCTCCGATAACAACCCTTCCGACTGATGTTTGGGCACTTCACCATCTTTAATTGCTTCATTTAACACTGATACTACTTTATTAAATTGCTTTACTGCCGACCCTGAAGCCGTGGCAAGATTTTCTGCCTGTATTAATAATGATTGAGGCAATTGGCCATGTTCAAAACGAAGTCTGGATTCAGGGTTAGCGAATAACTGCGGCTGGGTATCACAAAAATGAGCAACTTGGGTCAGTAAATTGGTTAGCTCGGTGGTGTAATCAAGCATTGCTTGTACTGGAGCTATGATATGAGTGGTTTTTAGTTGATTTTGTAACTTAGAACAGGTTTTGGATGCTTTTTCCAACCAATCGCATGCCCCACGCAGTGTGGCTTGAGCACTGGAAAAATCTCTAGCAACAATCGGCAAGTGATGTGCTTCGTCGATGACATAAAACATGTCTTCTGGTTCAGGTAAAATAACGCCACCGCCAAGCTCTAAATCAGCAAATAGCAAGCTGTGATTTACAATTAATACATCCCATGTATCGACATCTTCACGGGCTTTGTGAAACGGACAATTATGGTGCGCAGAAACTTGACGATGACAGCTGTGCTTGTCACAGCAAATTTGTTGCCACAAAAAATCAGGAATAGGGTGTTTTAAGGTATCAATTTCACCATTCCAGCGTTTTTGATGAAAATCTTGATGCAACTTTTGTAATTCGTTAATTTGACTTTGATCGGGTTTTGTTTGCCACATGGCAATTTGTGAGCTGTCTTGTGCCCCTATCATGGCTTCAAGTTTGGCTAAACATACGTAGCGCTGACGACCTTTTACCAAACCAAATTTAAACTCTATACCTGATTGCTGTAAAAAATGAGGTAGATCTTTGTGGAGTAATTGTTCTTGAAGTGCCACGGTTGCGGTGGCAATACAGACCTTTTTTTTACTCGCTACAGCTAAAGGGATTGTGCCTAAAATATATGATAATGATTTGCCAATGCCAGTACCTGCTTCAACGACAATAATACGGCGGTCTTTGTCATACTCACCCGCTAAGGTTTTGGATATTTCAGCTACCATATAGTTTTGTTCGCGACGAGAACGAAATTGCGGCATAGAGGCTGCAATTTCTTTGTAAATGGTGCGAATTTGACTTTTTATGTTATCCGGTAGCATAGGAAGTATGATTTCTACATAGACTGAATTATGCTGTACATAATAACAGTGAATTAGCATGCCACGAAGTAATAAATCAAATTGAGTAAACTTGTGCAGGAATTCAAACCCGTTGTGAAGCCAACAGATTATCCAATGACTAATACCCATGTGAAGGGACGAGTATTAACTCGCCATGCTATTTATCGGCATGGACAATTGGTCCTTCAATATTATATCAAAACCGCTGAAGGACCTGTATTAGCTGAACTGTATCACAGTGAAGTGATCTGTTTCTGTCGTCAGCAAGATGTGGATCAATTAAGTCAAAAAGTCGGCTTCGCTCTTAAGGCTGAGACGATATCATTGATGAGTTTTGCACATGAACCTATCAGTGCGCTGTATCTTAAATCAAATACTCAATTGAAATTACTTGGTCGTATTGCTAGTGATATCGGTATTACCTTATTTGAAGCCGATATTAGGCCTGAGCAACGCTACCTAATTGAACGATTTATCGCCTTAGACATTGAATGCTCAGGAAATTTTCAAGCCAATAATTCAGCTCCAACTATTCCTTTGTTATCGATTAATCGGGCCAGAAAAATGCCCAGCAACGAGCTAGTCGATATTCCATTGAAAATGGTTTCACTGGATTTTGAGTGTAGTTTTACAGGGGAACTTTATTCAGTCGGTTTATATGGTGCCGATTATCAATGCGTCTTTATGGTGGGCGAACCGCAAGCACAAGGTCATGATTTTATTGTTTGGGTAAAAAATGAGATTGAACTGATACATCAATTAATAGCGTGGTTTAGCCGCTATGACCCCGATATTATTATCGGTTGGGCAGTAGTGACCTTTGATTTAGCTTTATTGTTCAAACGCTGTGCTTTACTTAACATTCCATTATTAATTGGTAGAGGCAATACCGAACTGAGTTGGAAAGTGGCTGACAAATATCGGCCTGAAACACTCTCTTTACCAGGACGTGTGGTGTTGGATGGAATTGATTGGCTTAAAGCGGCATTTTATCAGTTTGATAGTTTTTCGTTAGAATCGGTATCGAGGCAGTTATTAGCCGAAGGTAAAGCCATTGACCATGTAGAAAATCGTGGCCAAGAAATTACTCATTTATTTGAACAAGATAAAAATGCACTGGCCTTTTATAACATCACTGACTGCCGGCTAGTGTGGGATATATTTGAAAAAACACAGTTGTTAGATTTTGCTCTTGAACGCGCCAAACTAACGGGGTTAGAGTTCGGCCGAGTGGGCGCATCGATTGCTGCATTTTATCATTTGTATCTACCTCACTTGCATCGAAGTGGTTTTGTGGCCCCTGCACATCCAGCCAGTAATGGCTTAGAAAGCCCTGGCGGGTATGTCATGTCCTCTATACCGGGTTATTATAAAGACGTTTTAGTATTAGACTTTAAAAGTCTATATCCGTCGATTATTAGAACATTTCTTATCGATCCCAAAGGCTTAGTTGAAGGATTATACGCTAGTGAAGTCACAGGTGACGAAACAACAGTGGCTGGATATTTAGGCGCTCAATTTAGCCGGCAATCGCCTATTTTACCTGCACTAGTTGCCAGCCTTGCAGAGCAAAGAGAACTGGCCAAACGAGATAGAAATGCGCCCTTATCGCAAGCGATAAAAATTATTATGAACTCATTGTATGGTGTATTAGGCTCTCGAGGCTGTGTTTTTCATGATGCTAAGTTAGCCAGTTCAATTACCATGCGCGGTCATCAAATTATGAAACTCACTAAGAAATGGATAGAAGAGTGCGGTTATCAAGTGATATATGGTGACACCGATTCGACCTTTGTGTGGTTAGGGGATGATCATGGGATTAAGGATATCCAAGCGGTTGGAAAACATCTTTCTGTATCAATAACCGAACGTTGGCTTGCATGGTGCGCAGAAGAATATCAATTAGACAGTTATCTTGAGCTGGAATTTGAAACTCACTTTGAACAATTTATTATGCCTACCTTAAGGGGCTCAGATGAGGGCAGCAAAAAACGTTATGTCGGTGCAGTGTTAAACGATCAGCAACAGTTAACACTGACTTTTAAAGGTATGGAGCAGGTAAGAAGCGACTGGAGCCCTATTGCCCGAAGGATGCAATACCATTTATATGAATTATTTTTCAAGGGCGAGGACGTTATAGATTATTTAAGTAACGAGCTGGCGGCAATTAAATGCGGTGCTCGAGACAATGAACTTATTTTTAAAAAACGATTAAGACGCAATGTCGAAGATTATACCGCAAAATCGTCACCTCATGTTAAAGCCGCTAAACAGCTTGCCGATCTACTCGGAGACTTAAGCGTTACCAGAAAAGGGCAACAGATCCGATATATAATGACACTCACTGGTGCACAAGCCATAGAAGCAAAACCACAAAATATTGACTATGAATACTACATTTGCAAACAGATCCAACCCATCGCAGAGCCCATTCTGCAGTTGTGTGGTCATAGCTTTGATTCACTGGTAAACAATCAACTTTTATTGCTGTAAATTAACTCATTTTCATCGAATAAACTTAAAACACAGACATTAATATGTCGACGTATTTTGATTAAGTCTTCACAAACAAACTAACCATATAATTTACTATCATGCTTTGGATTAATTCATCTTATTGCCATAACAAAAGATTATGACAATGAGTTGAACCAAGCTGATTTTCAAAAAGACGAGTTAAGGAAATGTTCTGGTTGAATCTGCTGAGTTTACGACTGAAATGTGATAATTACTGAGTTGTCGAAAAACGAGAAACTCATTGTTTTATCCTCAAAATAGCAAATATTCTCAAGTTGAGTTCGAGGTAGTAATGGGATCGAAGCTAGCTAACTCAATTATTCAATTGAAAACATATATGGATTGGACGTTAACTTCTATCACGATAACGTGTTGTTGATCGCATCAAGCATTATGTAATTAATATTTGAAATATTAAATGTACAAAGCTAAGTCTGTGAACTCGACTTAACAACTTTTTGTTGATGTTGTAAGCGTAAAAATGATTTTGATGTTTGAATTAATTAACAAGTCATGGCATGGAAAGGGAGGTATTAACGGCTAACATTAACAACTGATTGCTAATGTTTATGTTATCTCACCACATCGATAAAATGTTAAAAACTACTAAGCAATATGTATATTTATTAACAGTTAACATTTTTATGTTTGCTACTAGTGATAATAAATTCCTACTTCATAGGAAAAATAACTAAAAAACAGAATGTTACAATTTTAAATTTAGATTTAGTCAATTATGTGCATAAAAAACGACTAGCTGTAAGGTATTGTTTTAAAGTGTAAAAAAAAACACCTGTCCATTTTTATTAACAGATCTAGTTATTACGATTGATTAACT
>NZ_JACJFI010000181.1 GCF_014164505.1 Shewanella sp. SG41-4
TGCCACAGGTGATTGAGGACTTTTGGTCGAATAGGCCAAGCTGATATCGGCAAAGCCAATGCTGTGTTGCGGTAGAATATTAATTAATCGTCCCTGATTTACTGCCTCGTGAGCAATAACATGAGGTAATAAAGCGATACCCGCCCCGGCTAAACATAAGTGATATAACGAGTTAAAGTCGCTGCAGATAACTTTATAATGAGTTGGTACATTTGCATGCTGAAAATGCCAAGTCTGCTCTAGTTGCCCATGTGCATCTCTAAAGCCTAGTAATGAATGGTATTGTAAGTCATCGGTATTTTCGATCAGTGATGATTTTTCTAAATAACTTGGGCTAGCATAAATTTTACGCTCAAAAGTCGTCAACTTATGTACAGCAATATTTGCACCGTTTACTTGACCGACATCAATAATCAAGTCGAGCCCTAAACGATTGAGCTCTTTACTGCCACCAGACACAATTAACACCTCTAATTGGACTTGCGGATACGCATGAATGAAGTGAGCGATATATTCATCCATCAACTTGTCGACGAAAGGCAATAAACCAATGCGTAAATTACCTTGTACTTCATCATGACGATGTTTAAACACATATCCGGCATGATTTAATTGATTCACTAAAGGTTCGATTTGAGCAAGATATTGTCGACCTGCAGAGGTTAAGGCCATGACTCTTGTTGTGCGAGTAAATAACGGTGCCCCGAGTTGTTTTTCTATTTCTCCAATCCGGCGACTGACTAATGCTCTGCGAGTATCAAAAGACTTTGCCGCTTTGGAAAAGCTGCCTAACTTTGCAACTGTAATGAATAGTTCTAAATCTTTGATATTCAATATGGCAACCTATACAGCTGAAGCTGTTGGTAATAAGAGCATTTCAATCGGCTTTTTAGTATTAATGGCATTGAACATATTGATCTTAAACCGACATGTTCACCAGACATACTCGCCACAAAACAAACAAACTTAATCTAGTTTTTTGAGTCATAAATTTGAGTACTTAATCGACGATTAGGCCGATTACTTAACGCTAAAATCAATTAATTGTTTATTTTATATAGTAATTTTCGTTTACTGCTTTGTCAATTTAGGCTTGATTTCGTGGTTAGAACATCACAAGTAAGTGATTTCAATGACGTTGATATTAATGTAGTCAATAGGTTCATTCTCTTAGCTAAGGTGATAGCTAGCTTAAAATAGCTGAAGTATTGCACGCCATTATCACGCTATTTAAGATATAATGCCTCGCAGATTTCTGGGAGGAAAAATGGACGTATCATCATTATTAGACGGCCTAAACGATAAACAGCGTGAGGCAGTCGGCGCGCCACTTTCAAATATGTTGGTGTTAGCGGGTGCCGGCAGTGGTAAAACCCGTGTATTAACCCATCGTATTGCGTGGTTAATGCAAGTTGAACAACAAAGTCCATATTCTATTTTGGCAGTAACCTTTACCAATAAAGCCGCGGCAGAAATGCGTGAACGGGTGGAAAAGGTTGTGGGCACTAACATGGGCAGGATGTGGATCGGTACCTTCCATGGTTTAGCGCATCGGTTATTGCGAACCCATTATCAAGATGCCAATTTACCGCAAAGTTTCCAGATTATCGATTCTGACGATCAGTTACGTTTACTTAAACGAATTCTTAAAAGCCTTAATTTAGACGAGAAGCAATATCCTCCTCGTCAGGCTCAGAGTTATATTAACGGTAAAAAAGATCAAGGTTTACGCCCGAAGAATATCGACGCGGGTGGCTTTCCGATTGAGCAAAATTTACTGAATATTTATAAGGTTTACCAAGAGTCTTGCGATCGCGCAGGCTTGGTCGACTTTGCAGAAATATTACTACGTGCTCATGAGTTATGGCTCAATAAACCGCATTTACTGGCACATTACCAAGAACGCTTCCGTCATATTTTAGTGGATGAGTTCCAAGATACTAACGCGATTCAATATGCTTGGATCCGTGTGTTAGCAGGTAACACAGCCAATGTGATGATTGTCGGTGATGATGATCAATCTATTTACGGTTGGCGTGGTGCACAAATTGAAAACTTACACCGTTTCTTAAAAGACTTTTCAGGTGCAACAACTATTCGTTTAGAGCAAAATTATCGTTCAACAGCGAATATTTTGAATGCCTCGAACGCTGTGATTGCCAATAATCCAGATCGTTTGGGTAAAGAGTTATGGACTGAAGATAAAGATGGCGAGCCCATTTCGGTCTATTGCGCCTTTAATGAAATGGATGAAGCCAAATTTATTGTCGGACGCATTAGTGACTGGCATGAAAAGGGCGGTAGCTTGAGCGAATGCGCCATTTTATATCGCTCAAATGCTCAATCGCGAGTATTAGAAGAAGCCTTTTTACACAAAGGGTTAGCGTATCGTATATACGGTGGTCTGCGCTTCTTCGAACGTCAAGAAATTAAAGATGCTATGGGCTATATGCGTCTGATTAATAACCAAAATGATGATGCAGCGTTTGAACGTGTAGTGAATACACCAGCTCGTGGTATTGGCGATCGTACTTTGGATATTGTGCGCTCAACCGCCAAACAGCATGAGCTAACTCTGTGGCAAGCTTGTGTGAGTTTAATCGAAGAAAAAGTCCTTGCTGGGCGTGCGGCTAACGCCATCAATGGCTTTATGGAACTGATTATTGCGATGCGAACGGATACGGCAGATATGTTGCTGTACCGGATGGCTGATGATGTGATTGATCGTTCAGGCTTGCGTACCATGTACGAGGCTGAAAAAGGCGAGAAAGCCCAAGCGCGAATTGAAAACTTAAATGAGCTGGTTACTGCAGCGCGCAGTTTTGAAATGCCTGAAGAACTTGAAGACATGGGCGAGCTTAATGCCTTTTTGTCTCATGCGGCTTTAGAGGCTGGCGAAGGTCAGGCTGACGCCTTTACTGATGCAGTGCAGTTGATGACTTTGCATTCAGCCAAAGGGCTTGAGTTCCCGATGGTGTTTATGGCGGGCGTTGAAGAAGGATTATTCCCGAGCAAGATGGCCCTGGATGAAGGCGATCGTTTAGATGAAGAACGCCGTTTGTGTTATGTCGGTATGACCCGTGCTATGCAAAAACTGTACATCAGTTATGCAGAGTCTCGTCGTATTTATGGCCGTGAAGATTATGCTAGCCCATCACGGTTTATTAACGAAATTCCTGAAAAATTTGTTGAACAAATCCGTATACGTGCTCAGGTAAAGCCATCTGTTAGTCAGCGTTTTCCTGCTAAGGCTACGGTTGTCACTAAAAAACCTCATGGTTTTAATGACACCGGTCATAAAGTGGGTTCTAAAGTGAAGCACTTTAAGTTTGGTGTTGGTGTTGTGACTAGCTTTGAAGGTTCTGGTGAAAAAGGACGTGTGCAGGTTGAGTTTGTCGATTTTGGCAGTAAATGGCTGTTAGTATCGTTAGCAAAATTAGAGCGTTGTTAATGTGTTTCGCCTGCTAAATCATGGAGAGATGACACCAATGTCATTGCAAGATAAGCTTCGTGCTTATACACGATTAATGCGGATTGATAGGCCTATAGGTACCTTACTTCTGCTTTGGCCGTGTTTAATGGCACTGGTGTTAGCTGCTCAAGGGTTGCCAGATATTAAGGTGTTGTTAATCTTTATTGTTGGCGTAGTGATTATGCGTGCCAATGGCTGCATTATTAATGACTTTGCCGATCGTAAGCTAGATGCTCATGTAGAGCGTACTAGTATGCGACCGCTGGTGTCGGGTGAAGTGTCTGTTAAAGAGGCGCTGACTCTATTTACCCTGTTAGGCTTGGCTGCGTTTAGCTTAGTATTATGGCTTAATCCACTGGTTGTGCAGTTATCTGTGGTGGGGATTATTTTAACGGTGATGTACCCGTTTATGAAACGGGTAACCAACATGCCACAAATGTTTTTGGGTATTGTGTGGAGTTGGTCAATTCCGATGGCTTATGCCGCTCAACTTGGTGAAGTACCGGTTGAAGCTTGGTGGTTATTTATGGCTAATTGGTGTTGGACGGTAGCGTACGACACCATGTATGCCATCGTCGATCGTGACGATGACTTAAAGGTCGGTATTAAATCCACTGCTATTTTATTTGGCCGCTTTGATCGACAGATTATCGGTTTATTCCAACTTGCTGCGCTAGGGTGTTTTGTGATGGCTGGTCTGGCGGCCGATCGTGGCGTTATTTACGGTTTGGGCATTATCAGCTTCATTGGATTTGCCGTGTATCAGCAACGATTAATTTTTGATCGTGAACGTGCACCATGTTTTAAAGCCTTTTTAAACAATAACTGGGCCGGTATGGTACTGTTTATCGCACTTGCGCTGGATTATATGATTTAACTTTTGCGGTTTATTACCATAGGGCAGGGATGCATGAAAACAACTGATTGGTTAATCGGCGCGATAGTATGTTGTGGGTTATTCCTAGTCAGTGTGTCAGCTAACAATAACGCGGTACTGGCTGATTTATCAAGCAACACTGCTGATGTACATTCCACAGCGGCACTCGTCAATATTCCTCGTACCCGCCAATTTGTGCTCAAAGATGGCGATCGCCACTATCAAGTGATGATCAAACTACCTAAAGATTACCGCAACAATAGTATTCATCATTACCCTGTAATCTATATGACGGACTCTATGTATAGCTTGCAAGTGGTGTCTGGCGCGACGCGATTCCCAATGAACAGTAATATGATGCAGCAAGCTATTTTGGTCGCCATAGGTTATCAGAGGCCTAGCAAAGGTTCGGCGAGTCGGATCCGCGACTATACGCCTAGTCACGATGCGAGTTGGAAACGACCCACTGGCGAGGCCAAGCGGCACGTTACTTTTATCAGCCAGGTTGTGATGCCCTTTGTTGAAAAAAACTATCGGGTCGACAGCCAACAAAACACCTTTGTGGGCAATTCGCTAGGCGGGTTATTGGGTGCTTATATTTTATTAGAACAGCCAACGTTATTTGCGTATTACGTATTAGGCAGTCCATCTCTGTGGTTTGACAATAAACAATTGTTGCAGCAGTTTGTGCAGCGTTTTAGTCAAACACCAGCCATATCTGCCAAGGTGTTTATTGGCATTGGCGAATTAGAAAAGCCACCCTATACCGATAATCATCATATGGTGGCCGATGCGCAGGCTTTTTTTAAACTGCTCCAATCCCATCCATCGGCGCAATCTGGTGACTTAGCACTCAAGCTGCTAGTCATCCCCGAGGCTGATCATTCTATGGCTTTTCCTACCACCGCTATTCATGGTTTAACTTGGCTGTTTAAGCGCAACTTATCTTGATACCCATTTACGGCAATTTTTAGTAACAATTTTTGCGTCAATCAATAGCAATGAAACTAATGTTTGCTGATATGTTAACAACTTGTATCTTCACGTTTATATTCACAATAGTATGCGTGGGTTAATAACATATACAGGGATAAGTATTCAATGAGAGCCACGGTAAAGTATCGGTTAGTCTTTTTAGCCTTAATGGTATTGAGCTTTGTGATAGGCGTTCAGTGGACACCAGAGTCGTTAACAAGCGAAGCGGACAAGTGGTCGTTATACCTTATTTGCGGATTGTATTTTGTGTTACTGCCACTGAGCTACTGGTATTGCATTATTAAAATGGGCGCTCAAAAACTGTGGAAATTGATAGTTATTTTCAGTTTAAGCAGCTTAGTTGCTCGGTTAAGTTTCCCAGCCGAAGTTGCGCACTATTTTGAGTTTATTGCATGGTTACGCTATCCGATTATTGCAGTGCTGCTGGTCATTGAATTGTATTTGGTGGTGAGTGTTGTTCGTGGCTTGATTAAGGTGCGAAAACTTAAGGGCGATCCTAGAGTCGGGGCGGTAGAAACGTATCGAGATGGCGATGATAAAAGCTTAACTATTGCGCTTATTCTCGCCAGTGAAGCGACCAACTGGTTTTATTCAATCCCTTGGTTCTCACGTCATCATCCACCAGTAATTGCCAATATCAATCTTGTTAGCGCGACACGCTGGCATGTGTGGTTAATGCTTATTGGTTGTGTTGGTGCGTCGAGTCTGAGTTACGTATTACTGGCATCGTGGAGTGAGTGGGTGGCGATTATTGTCTCAAGTATTATTGCCTATACCTTGATGTCTATCGTGGCTAACCATCGATTATCACGATATTACTCTTTGTATTTAATCAGAGATAACTTAGTGATCAATAATTCATTGTGGGGATTTATGGTAGTTAACATTGCCGATATTGCTAGTGCCGCTGATCAACAATCAACTGAATTAAATAAAGATGAGCCAGAAACCATTATTATTGGTCGTGGGCAGAGTAATGTCACTATCACCCTAAACCGTCCGGTTATTTATCATGGTGGTATGGGCCAGTTACCCGAACCCATGAAAACGGTGCATTTGAGTGTGGACAATCCGCAGCAGTTAATTCAGGCGCTTAATAACAAAGTCTCTGTGGCAGTGTAATAATAAAAATCCCATAAAAAATGCGCTGATAAAAGCGCATTTTTTATGGGTAAATTAGCACTACCAAGTGCAACTCAGTTGCTAATTTGCCGGTTAGTCTCGCACTAACTTAACCTCGAACTAACTTAATCTCGCACTAACTTAGTTAAGTCTGCAGGGCGATAATAAACTGATTTTAATACTTTTCCTTGGCGAACCACTTTACCCGCCATATCGACATCTTTAGCACACTTAGCAATAATAAACTCACCTTTAGTGCTACCGACAATCTCAACGCCTTGTTTGGCGTAAAAGGCGATAGTTTCATCCAACTCTTGTTGGTTTCGGCACACTTTGCTCATGTTGCTTGAATGCACTTCATCCCAACATTGGATAAAGTCTATTTCGCGGTTTTTAGCCACGTTAAGCAATAAATCGATAAGATAGCTGATCTCTAGACGATCGCTTACCTGAGACGCACCTATGTGCACTAAACGACCCATTAAGACATAGACAGAGTCAACAATCGCATCAGCTTGTTCCATGCGAGAGTCTGCTTCTGCAAGCTCGGTCATTTCTTCAATAATTAATGAGGTGTGTAAGGTATCAGCTTTGTCGTCTAGGCTAGCACTGTCGTTAACCGGTAAATCAAAAGTACTGCGAAACTCAAAAATATCGCGATATAAATGGTCATAGATAGGCTGAGTGAGTTGACTGAGTTTCATTGGAGTACCTTATTAATAAATGTGGGCTAATTTTAAATAAATGAGCCATGGAATACAAAGGCAATCAGTCGATTTACCGATAAAAAAACCGGCAAGATAGCCGGTTTTAATGGTTTTATTGGGAAAGCCTATTTGATAAATGCAAAAGCATCACCATACAAATGGGCTTCTTCAATGCCAAGCTCACGGAACAATTCTCGTGCAGTGCCAACCATATCAAAACGGCCAGCAATGTAGATATCGTAGCCATTCAAACTGACAAAATCCTGCTTAATCTGCTCTAGTAGATTAGCTTTTTTACCTTGCCAATTACCGTCAGCAAGTTCTACTACTGGAATAAACTCTAACCAAGAATGATCGGCATGCCATTGACGAGCGATGTCTTGATAGTACATGGCTTCTTCGTTACGACAACCCCAATACAGTTTAGTATTAATGGTTTCGCCGTTAGCAATCTGTGCTTCAACGATACTTTTGATGTATGAGAAACCCGTGCCGCCCGCAATGAGGATGCGTGGTCGATGGCTATCGCTTCGTAAAAAGGCGTCGCCAGCAGGTGCTTCAATATCAATATGAGTGGCAGTTTGTAGGCGTTCAACAACTTGCATTGGATAACTTTCGCTAACCGCGGCACCAATGTGCAACTCAATTAACGCAGCATTAGGTGCGGAAGCGATAGAAAAAGGACGTTTGTCTTTTTCACCCATGACCACAGTTAGGTATTGGCCAGCCTTAAAGTCAAAGGCTGCTTCGGGTTTAAGGAACACTTGGTATACAGCGTCATTAAACGGGGTGACTTTTTCTATCTGACAACGAATGGTTTTCATCTAACGTCCTTTAAACCCTTTTATAATTTTTTATTTACGAGTTAATTATAGCTATTTACGCCCTAATTGGATCACTGTGGTTACAGTGTTGGCATATCTTGTATGCCGAGATCATCCCAAATTTGGTCAATTCTCTGTTTTGTTTTTTCATCCATCACGATGGGGGTTCCCCATTCTCGCGTGGTTTCACCAGGCCATTTGTTAGTGGCATCTAAACCCATCTTAGATCCTAAACCGGCAACGGGTGAGGCAAAATCAAGATAATCAATCGGAGTATTATCTACCATCATGGTATCGCGAATAGGATCCATTCGTGTAGTAATGGCCCAAATAACATCTTGCCAATCACGGCAATTGACATCGTCATCAACAACAACGATAAATTTGGTATACATAAACTGGCGCAAGAATGACCAGGCCCCCATCATGACACGCTTAGCATGACCAGGATATTGCTTACGGATTGAAATCACAGCCATACGGTATGAACAACCTTCAGGCGGCAGATAAAAATCAATAATTTCTGGATACTGCTTACGTAAAATGGGGACAAATACTTCGTTCAACGCCACGCCTAACATGGCCGGCTCATCAGGTGGACGACCGGTATAGGTACTATGATAAATGGCGTCTTTACGATGAGTAATGTGAGTCACGGTAAATACTGGGAATGAGTCGGTTTCGTTATAGTAGCCAGTGTGATCGCCGTATGGACCTTCTACTGCTGTCTCTTCAGGGTCAATATAACCTTCAAGAATAATCTCGCTGGTAGCTGGCACTTCAAGATCGCAGCTAATGGCTTTACAAACTTCGGTGCGTTCGCCGCGCAGTAAACCTGCAAAAGCATATTCACTCATGGAGTCTGGCACAGGAGTGACAGCACCTAAAATGGTCACAGGATCGCTACCTAATGCCACTACGACAGGATAACGCTC